>PMYD01000118.1 GCA_003171335.1 Phycisphaerales bacterium | reverse complement strand
GAGGCCCCGGCCTACCCGATCGCAGCAAGCGAGAAATCCCAAATTCCAAATCCCAAACAAATTCCAAGCACCAAATCCCAAACGGGAAGGGCCTCGCCCCGCAACGGGAGTCACTCCGCAACACAACCGTTTCCTCCCCTTTGGAATTTGGGATTTGGTGCTTGTTTGGGATTTGGAATTTTGGATTTGAGATTTGCCTTTTGGATTTTGGGATTTGTTGCGCATCAGACTTCCGCTAAAATGGACCGTCTTGCGACAGGATGTACATGCTTACCAAACGGATCATACCTTGCCTGGATGTCACGAAAGGTCGCGTCGTCAAGGGCGTGAATTTTCTGAACTTGCGCGATGCGGGCGACCCGGTGGAGGTGGCGCGCCGATACGAGGAGCAGGGGGCCGATGAGCTGGTGTTTCTCGATATCACCGCCAGCCACGAGGGCCGCGACATCATGATCGACGTGGTCCGCCGCGTCGCCGAGCAGCTTTTCATGCCCTTTACCGTCGGCGGCGGCATTCGCACGCTGGAGGATGCCACCGCGCTCATCCAGGCGGGGGCGGAGAAGGTGAGCATCAACTCGGCGGCCGTGCGCACGCCGGAGATCGTCCAGCAGGTGGCCCGGCGTTTCGGGCGCTGCGCGACGGTGGTGAATATCGACCCCAAGCGGATCCGCCGCGATGGCCGCGAAGTGTGGGAGGTGCATATCAACGGCGGCCGCATCCCCACGGGCCTGGAGGCGGTGAGCTGGGCGAAGCGCGTCGAGGAGCTGGGCGCGGGCGAAATTGTGCTGACTGTGATGGATGCCGATGGCACCCAGAGCGGCTATGATATCGGGATTACGGCCGCCGTGGCCGATGCGGTGGAGATCCCCGTGGTCGCCAGCGGCGGGGCCGGCGGCCCCGAGCACATGCTCGAGGTGCTCACCAAGGGCAAGGCCGATGCCGCCCTGGCCGCCAGCGTATTTCATTACGGCACGTACACCATCGCCCAGGTCAAGAAGTACCTGGCCGACCATGGCGTGAGCGTACGGCTGTGAGCGGTGAACCGGCCATCTGCCGCCCGATGGCTGGAGTATGTTGAAGGAGCATCCCGTGTCCAAAGACAAGATTCACCAGCCGATCGACCAGCATGACCAGCACGAGCGGACCATGGCCGAACCGCGGCTGGCGAAGTTCTTCCGCGCCACCATCAAGCAGGAAGCCTCCGACCTGCACCTCAAGGCCAACAAGCCCCCCCATATCCGCATCCGCGGCACGATCATGGCCACGAACAACCCGCCGCTGACGGGCGAGGAGATCGAGGAGATGGTCCGCGAGCTGCTGACGCCCAAGCAGGCGGGCTACCTGGAGGAGCGCGGCAGCATCGACATCGCCCACGACATCCCCGGCTCCGACCGCTTCCGCATCAACATCTATCGCCAGCGCGGCGAGTTGTCGCTGGCCGCCCGGCGCGTGCCGGCCACGATTCCAAACTTCAAGTCGCTCAACCTGCCGGAGGTGCTCTCCGGCATCTGCGAGCACCACCAGGGGCTGGTGCTCCTGGCGGGCATCACCGGCAGCGGCAAGAGCACGACCATCGCCTCCATGCTGGAGTTCATCAACCAGAACCGCCGCTGCCACATCGTGACCATCGAGGACCCGATCGAGTACATCTATGTCGACAAGAAGGCGCTCATCAACCAGCGCGAGATCGGCATCGACGTGCCCGATTTCGACGCCGCACTGAAGTACCTGATGCGCGAGGACCCCGATGTCATCCTGATCGGCGAAATGCGCGACCGAGAGACATTCCAGGCCGCCCTGCAGGCCTCCGAGACCGGCCACCTGGTGTTCGGCACCGTGCACGCCTCCTCAGCCGGCCAGACCGTGGCCCGCATCCTGGACCTCTTCGAGGCCGAAAGCCGCGACCTGATCCGCCAGTCGCTGTCGTATAACCTCCAGGCCGTCGTCTGCCAGAAGCTGCTGCCCTGCCTGAACAAGGAAATCGGCCGCATTCCGGCGGTGGAGATCCTGCTGGCCAACCCGACCTGCCGCAAATTCATCGAGGAAGGCCGCGATGGCGATTTGCTGGAGGTGATTCACGCCTCCGAAGAGCAGGGCATGCGCGACTTCAACCGAAGCTTGATGGAACTGATCGAATCCGAGATGATCGATCCGCGCGTGGCCTACGCGGCCTCGCCCAATCCGGAGGAACTGAAGATGCGCATGAAGGGCATCTCCTCCTCGCGCGGCGGCCTGATCGGCCGGGGAGCTTGACACGCAATGCATGAGGCTTTGAACCTGCTGGCGGCGCTGCCCCAGGCCGGCGGCTATGTGGGCACGATCAAACTGGCCGTGCTGCTCGTGGCGGCCCTGCCCTGGCTGTGGGGGGCAAGCTGGGTCGACAAGGACGCCAAGACCGTGCACCTGCCGCAGATGGCCTGGGCCCTGGGCGTGCTGGGGGCCGGCCTGGTGGGCCTGCTGGCCTGGCTGCTGGCGCCCGTGTACTTCGTGGGCCTGGGCGTGTACGTGGTGCTCACCGGCGCCGTGGGCGCGGTGTACGTCATGCAGCGCAACGGCCGCGTGATTCCCGAGGCCCGCGTCCTGACGCCCGAGCACATCAGCGCCCTGTTCCAGGGCAAGCGCAAGAGTTCCCTGGCCGTGCAGACGCGCATCAAGGTGTACGACAGCAGCGGCCAGCCGGTGCCCCCGGCCGGCGATGACTCCAGCGCCGATGAGAAGGTGGTCTACAACCTCACGCAGGAGTTGCTGTACGACCTGATCTGGCGGCGCGTCAGCGAGGCGGCCATCGCCTCGGTGGCCCAGCCGTTCCGGTACATGATCGACGGCGTGGTGGTCAATCGCGACAACTACGAACCCGCCCAGACGGCCGGCGTGATCGACTACCTCAAGGGCATCGCCGGCATGGATGTCGAGGACAAGCGCCGCCCGCAGAAGGGCAAGATCGTGGTCGACCTGGCCAAGTCGCCGATGGATATCACGCTCTCGTCGGACGGCTCGACCGGCGGCCAGCGCATGCGCTTCCGCATCGTGCAGGAGTCGGTCCGCACCCGCCTGGGCGAGCTGGGCATGTCGGAGGATGTGCACGCCCGCATCCACGGAATCAACATTCGCCCCAAGGGCCTGATGATCCTCGCCTGCCAGCCGGGCAACGGCCTGACCAGCACGCTGTACGCCCTGCTGCGCGACAACGACGCGTACATCAAACAATTGGTGACGGTGGAAGAGAACATCGAGGTCGACCTGGAGAACGTCACCCAGAATGCCTACAAAGGCCCCGGCGACATGGCCCGCGTGCTGGCCAACGCGCTGCGGCGCGATCCGGACGTGGTGATGGTCGATCGCTGCCCCTCGGTGGATGGCGCCAAGCTGATCCTGGAAGGGGCGGCCGAGAAGCGGATCATCCTGGGCATTCACGCCCGCGATACGTTCAGCGCACTGGCCCGCTGGGTGAAACTGGCCGGCTCGGCCCCCGAGGCCTCCAGGCCGCTGGATGCGGTGCTGTGCCAGGTGCTGTTGCGCAAGCTGTGCCCCGCCTGCCGCGAGGCGTATCGGCCCAATGCCGAGATGCTGCACAAGGCCAATATGCCGGCCAATACGGAGAGGTTCTATCGGCCGCCCACCCAGCCGCTGACGGACCCCAAGGGTAACCCGATTACCTGCCCGACCTGCCAGGGCTCGGGGTACCTCGGCCGCACGGCCGCCTTCGAGCTGCTGGAGGTGGATGACAAGCTGCGCAAGGTGATCGCCGGCGGGCCCAGCCTGACGGAGATCAAGGGCGCCGCCCGAAAGGGCAAGATGCTCTACCTGCAGGAGCAGGCACTCGGGCTGGTCATGCAGGGCACCACCAGTGTGCAGGAAGTGATTCGCGTGACGCGCGAGGATCAGTCGCAAGGCCAGCCGGCCGAGGCGAAGCCGTAGGTTCAGTTTTTTCTGATTCGAAATACGCACACAAAGATCACAAAGAACACGAAGGATACAAAGAAGACAACGAAAGAAAAGCACGAAAAGAACAAGGAAAAGGACACGGAAAAGCGAACGGTTTTTGGGGTGTAGGTGTTTTACACTCCGCCTTTTCCCCCTTTGTGTTCTTTGTGATCTTCGTGGTCTTTGTGTTCTGCTTTGAAGTTGAGAAAGACCGCCCCCAAGGCGAGGAAACAGAAACATGTTGGCAATCTTCTGCCTGGCACTGATTTTGGGCATCATCTTCTTTCAAGGCGTGCAGGGTCTTTTCAGCGCCCTGATCATGGCGCTGTGCACGCTGGCGGTGACGCTGGTGGCCTTCACGTACTTTGAGCCGCTGGCGGCGCTGCTGTACAAGTACGTCGATCCCCGTTTCGCCCAGCCCGTGTGCCTGGTGCTGCTGACGTTCGTGCCGCTGATTACGCTGCGATTCGTGTTGGACAAGTTCCTGCCGGGCAATGTCGTGCCCACGGTCTGGATGGACCGCATCGCCGGCGGGGCGTTTGGCGTGGTGACGGCGCTGCTGCTGACGGGCGTCTGGGCCATTGCCGTTCAAATGCTGCCCTGGGTCGGCGGCGTGGCCCTGGGCTACCAGGCATTCGACGACAACCTGGGCCGCTCGGGCTCCTTCCTGGTGGATGCGCCGACCTCGTTTACCCTCGGCACGGTCAAGCTGATGAGTTCGGGCAGCGGCCTGCGCGGCACGCAGAGCTTCGCCAGCCTGCACGACGACCTGGCGATGGAGATGTGGGCCGCCGCCAACTGCGATGAGCAGGGCGGCGCGCCGGCGCAGAAGAGTTGGCGGGGCGATGAGATCAAGATTCCGATCATCCGCCGCAACTCCGTCAAGCCCGGCTGCCTGAACATCCAGAAGGTCGTGGATGCCACCAAGGAAATGCTGAACGACAAGTCGAGGCTGGGCACCCGTGCGGCGCCCTGGCCCATGGATAACACGGCCCTGGACGGCCGCTCGCGCGTGTTCGTCGCTCGCGTCAACGTCACCAAGGATGCCGCCGACGAGGACCAATGGTGGCGGCTGCGCGCCACCCAATTTCGCCTGGTGACCCGGGATGGCGGCAGCTTCTATCCGGTGGGCTACCTGCTGCGCAAGGGGGGCTGGTCGCTGGTCGAGGATGCCAACGGCATCGGCAGGCTCGAGGTCAATCGCAAGTTTGACAAAGAACCGCAACTGACCGTCGACTGGGTGTATCGGGTTCCCAATCTCCCCGGCGACCAGGGGCGCGAGCCGTGGTTCATGAGTTTCCGCCGCATCGCCGAGGCGCCCATCGGCCACGTGGCCGATGGCATGCCTGGGGGCGGCGGGCTGGAGCAGCGTTCCGTGGTCGGCAGCGTGATCGTGCGCCAGCCGCCCAATAGCGCCAAAGGTGGTTTCATCCTGCAAACCATTCGCGCCGACGTGATGGCTGAACTGCCGGTTCCCTTCGGTTGGGCGGGCAGCCGCGAAGGCGAGTTCAAGAACGATACCGGCAAGATCATCGGCCATCTGAAGGGCGGTTCGCTGCTGGATGGCTCGGTGACCGGCACGCAGGCCGACCTCTTCAAGACCGGCTCGAGAGTGGAGCAATTTTACCAGCCCGCGGGGCGCTGCGTGATGCGGCTGTCCTGCACGCCGCCGACGTTCGAGGCGGTGCAAAAGTTTCAGGCGCTCAAGGGCCTGGTCTTCGCGCCGAGCGTCGACACGCAGGAAGGGCCCACCTATCGCGCCGTCGGGGCCTGGGCCAAATGGAAAGAAGGAAATGCCGAGACCGACTACATGTTCTTCTCGCCCGAGCCGAACAAGGACTTGGGCATGGACATCACCGGCCTGACCGGCAGCGGCGGGGGGCCGTTCGCCCCGTTCACCAAGATCATCACGGACAAGGCCAACCAACTGACCGATTGCGGCTTGCTCTTCCTGGTGCCCGCCGACGCCACGATCGTCAGCTTCTCGCTGGCGGAAAACACGCCGCCGTCCATGTGCGACAGCCCGATGAAAGTGAGCCAATAAGCCATCCCCGCTCATCCGGGCCGGAAGGTCTGCGAGATGATGGCGGGGCTATCTGGCCGCCGCGTAAGCCGGAAGGCCTTGCGCGTCCATTTCGGTTTCTTCGAACTCGGGCTGGTCTTGACTTTCGTTGGCGGTGATCGCTTCCATTCGATCGGTAATGGCCAGCATGGCCATGACGAACAGCAGGCCGATGCTGGCAGGATGGAAAGAATCCAACGAGATCGATTCCCACAGGACGACGACGATAAACAACCACATGGCTCTGCTCCAGAGCAGGCCATCGCGTCCGCCGTGAAGTTTCAAATTTCGCATCAGCCGGAGTTGCGTGGCAACCAGCATGCCGCCCCACAGGACGCCGGGAATGCCCCAATAGCACAACAGGTTAAGGTAGCCGCTGTGCGGCTCCATCAGTTTGGACCCGATTCGAGCCGCCGCCCTGAGCATGGCATGCTGGGCGTCCTGGCCGAAAATCAACGTGAAAGGCGTCATACTGTGCAGAAACGATTGCCAGATTCCAATGCGGCTGGCGGCCTCCGAACTCATCTGGGATTCAGCGCCGACGGTGATGAAGATGTGGTTCACGCGCTCAATGAGCATATCGGCGAATTGGGGGACGATCAAGGGCACACATAAAATACCGAGAATATAGGCAATCGCCCATCTTCGCATGCCCTGCATTAACAGGAGAACCGCTGGAATGAGCGACATGCTGAACAGGCCTGAGCGTGATTCGGTGAATGCCGCGGAGATCAGCAGCAGCAAGGGGGCGATCAGCCACAACAATTTGCGGCCTCGGCGGGCGCGTTCGACCAGGATGATCCCCAGGCACATGCCGTAGACGAGAATCTGCGCCGCCGAGTTGGCCGAGAACAGACTGCCGGAAAACCGCCCGGGATCGACGGGACCGTTTTGAAGCTCTTTCGCCACGGCAAAGAACTCGCGGACCGCAGTAAAACCGCTGGAAAGCATGATGACCACGCCGGCGCCGACAACGGCATAAACCGTCCACCGAACCAGTCGCCAGCACTCCTCGACAGTGTCCAGCGATTCCAGCATGCAGAAGATGCAGGCAAACTGGAGAAACTGCTTGATGATCTGCCGGATGATGAAGTCTCCCATCTGACCGGGCCCGGGCCCAAACACCAGCAGATTCGAAAGGCACGCAATCGTATTGAGCAAAACCGCCGCACCCGCCAGCTTGAAGGTGGGTCCCTTTGGAAAGCCTCTGCCCAGAACCCGCGGGACCGTTGACAGAAAGAGGAGAATAATGAACAAATCATCGATTCCCGCGTGCATGGGCAGAGGAAGCAGGGCTTTGGTGCTGTGCGGGTAGAGCAACAGAATCGGGAAAACGAAGAGAATGCCAACCCTGGGCTTGATCACCGCGATCATCGCGAGGGCAAACAGCGCCAGGGACAAAAGAAGAACCGTCATCCTAAGCTCCAAATCGAAGCGGCGTGCTACGACCTCCCGACAGCACCCGATCTATGACCGCGGTCGCTGCCGAGAGACTCTCCGTTCTTATCGCTTGAGTTTCTACGCGTAATATCGGCTCCGGTTCGTTTGTCTTTCAAGCGGAGCAGCTTAGGTATTATCGTCTCTTCTTGCCCATGCATTCAACGGAGATTAACAACCGCCAGTCAGCGGTTGAACACCCCTTGTGCCGGGAATGGGGCCCAAACCTCCTGCCGGCTGGCCGGGGGTTTATCGCCGGCAAGTACGGTCAAGCCCTCGTTGTTGGGCAAGCCATAAACCCAGACCGACAAGTATAATTTCCATTTGTGTCGGAGGTCCCTGCCAGACCCTTCGCCTGATAGAATGTGTCCGTAATGAAACCAGCCCGGTTCTTGTGCTGCTCGGGCGCGGGAGGACGAAATGGCCGAAAGTGCAACCGGTGTCCCAACGGGTTCTCGCTGGCCGCATGGGCTCAGCGTGTTCATGCCCTTTTACAACGAGCAGGAGAATATCCGCCGCGTGACGGGCGAGTGCATCAGCGCGCTGGAGAAGCTGGTCGAGGACTGGGAGCTGATCCTGGTCAACGACGGCTCCAAGGACCAAACGCGCGCGCTGGCCGATGAACTGGCGCAGGGCAACGCCCGGATTCGCGCCGTGCATCACCCGGTCAATCACGGCTATGGCGCCGCCCTGCAAAGCGGTTTTAGCGCGGCGCGCAAGGAATACGTTTTCTACACGGATGGCGATGGTCAGTTTGATATCAACCAGATCGTCCGCCTGTTCCCGCTTGCGGATCAGTACGACATCGTCAGCGGCTACCGGCTGGACCGGCAGGACAACCGCATCCGCCGCTTCAACGCCTGGGCCTGGGGTACGCTGGTCAAGCGGCTGCTGGGCTTTCGCTGCCGAGATGTGGACAGCGCCTTCAAGCTGTACCGGCGCGAGATCTTCGACCATTTCGAGATGAAATCCAACGGCGCGCTCATCGACGCCGAGATCCTGGCCCGCGCCAACCACGCCGGCTACACGCTGACCGAGGTGGGGGTGAATCACAAGCCCCGCCTGGCCGGCAAGAGCACCGGCGGCAACATTAAGGTTATTCTCAAAGCCTTCCGCGAGTTGTGGCGGCTGCGCAAGGACATCCGCTCCACCCCCGTGGCAAAAAAGGGACAGCAAAAAGCCCCGCCCGCCGTCACGGCTTCTTCGGCGAATAATCCGGGAAATACTCCTGGAGCGGCTTGACGCCCCAGGCGCTGCCGGACCCCTCGCCGCCGGCCCGCAATGCCGCAATCGCGGCCACGGCCGCATTGGCGCCGGTGATGGTCGTGATCAGCGGCACGTTGTGTGAGACCGCCAGCGCGCGAATCTTCCCCTCATCCGTATCGCGGCCTTTGCGCGTCGGCGTGTTGATCAGCAATTGCACCTGCCGGTTGGTAATCAAATCCGCCACGTTGGGCCGCCCGCCGGTGAGTTTCTGCAGCCGCGTGGCCGGCACGCCCTGCTCAAGGAGCACGCGATGCGTGCCGGAAGTGGAGACCAGCGTAAAGCCCAGCTCCGCCAGCCGCTTGGCGATTGCACCAATGTGCTTCTTGTCCGCATCGTTGACGGAGATGAACACCGTCCCGGCCGTCGGCAGGGGCAGCCCCACGGCCATCTGGCTCTTGGCGAAGGCCAGGGGGAAGCTCGTGTCGATGCCCATCACCTCGCCGGTGGAACGCATTTCGGGCCCTAAGATCACGTCCACGCCGGGGAACTTCGTGAACGGGAACACGCTTTCCTTGACGGAGGTTTGGCGCGGGCGCGGGGCCTCGTTCACGCCCAGTTCATCCAACATCATGCCGGCCATCACGCGCGCGGCCAGCTTGGCCCAGGGCACGCCCGTGGCTTTGGAGACAAACGGCACCGTGCGCGAGGCCCGCGGGTTCACTTCCAGCACGTACACCACGCCATCCTTGACGGCGTACTGCACGTTCATCAGCCCGTTGACCCGCAGCCGACGGGCCAGTTCCAGCGTCGCCCGGCGGATCTCGGCCACCACATCGGCCGCCAGCGAATACGGCGGCAGCGCGCACGCCGAATCGCCCGAGTGAATGCCGGCCTCCTCGATGTGCTCCATGATGCCGCACACCACGCCGCGGCCGCGGGCGGCGGGGGTATAAACCTCGCCGGCGGCCAGGGCCGGGTAATCGGCGATGCAATCCACATCTACTTCTGTGGCGTTATCGAGGAACTTGTCGATCAGGATCGGGTGATCCTCGCCCACGGTGGAGGCGTCGACGGCCTTGGCCATGTAGGTGGCTAGTTGCGACTCATCGGAGACGATTTCCATCGCCCGGCCGCCCAGCACGTAGCTGGGCCGCACCAGCACGGGGTAGCCGATCCGTGCGGCAATCGCGCGCGCCTGCTCGATGCTGGTGGCCGTGCCGTTGTTGGGCCGGTGCAGACCCAGGTCGGTGAGCACCTGGTCGAACTGCTGGCGGTCCTCCGCCAGGTCAATCGAGGCGGGGCTCGTGCCAATAATGGGGACGCCTGCTGATTCGAGGCCCTTGGCCAGGTTCAGCGGCGTCTGGCCGCCGAACTGCACGATCACGCCCTTGAGATAGCCGCCGGGTTGGCCCAGGGGCTTGCCGTTGAGGCGTTCGCAGATATTCAGCACATCCTCGTGCGTTAAGGGCTCGAAGAACAGCAGGTCCGACGTGTCGTAATCGGTGGAAACCGTCTCGGGATTCGAATTGACCATCACGGCCTCAAACCCCATCTCGCGCACGGCGAAGGCCGCGTGCACGCAGCAATAATCGAACTCGATGCCCTGGCCGATGCGGTTGGGCCCGCCGCCGAGGATGACGATCTTGGGCGTGGGCGTGATGCGGACCTCGTCGTCGATGAATTGCCGATTGCCGGTATCCGATTGCGGATCTGCCGTGCCCGCGAGGGTGATCGGCGACTCGTAGGTCGAATAGTAGTAGGGCGTCGCTGCCTCGAATTCCGCCGCACAGGTATCGACCAGCTTATAGACAGGCTCCAGGTGGACCTTCTGGCGGAAAGCGCGGATGAGATCCGGCTTTAGATTCCAGCAGGTGGCAAGTTGCACGTCGCTGTATCCCCATTGTTTGGCTTGGCGAAGCAGACGCGCGACCTTCAGTATGGATTTCGGGTCACGAAATCTGTCGTTGTGGAAGCCGAGTTGGATTTCTGCGCGAGCTGCATCCGCTGCCAGAGAGCCCAATCCGCCGGCCACCTTGCCTTGAAGAATACTCTGCATCTCTTCAAGGCCCTTCATTCCCGTCATAAGCGCTTTCAACACTTCGGCGTCTGGGCGAGCCTCAACGAGTTGGTCTTCAAACTCCACCAAATCCTTTAGATTCTGCAAAAACCACGGGTCGATATGCGTCATCTCGTGCACATCTTCCACGCTGTAGCCCATGCGGAAGGCGTAGCGGATGTAGTAGATGCGGCCCTGCGAGGGGATCTGCAGCTTGCGGCGGAGCTTGTCCTTCTCGATGGGCCATTCCACATCGTCGGTGCGCTTGATGGCGGGCTCGCCGGCGGCGATGCGCTTGGCGTTGAGCCACTTGTCGTTGCGGTCGAGGCCCAGTCCGAATCGCTTGACCTCCATGGAGCGGATGCCCTTTTGCAGGCTCTCCTTGAACGTGCGGCCGATGGACATGGCCTCGCCCACGCTCTTCATCT
This sequence comes from Phycisphaerales bacterium, assembly GCA_003171335.1. Lineage (GTDB taxonomy): Bacteria > Planctomycetota > Phycisphaerae > SM23-33 > FEN-1343 > FEN-1343. The sequence continues at coordinate 77,553 of PMYD01000118.1, read as the reverse complement.
GGGTGGTGAGCGTCTCATCGGCCTCGGGGAATTTCTCGAACGTCCAGCGGGGAATCTTCGTGACGACGTAGTCGATCGTCGGCTCAAAGCAGGCCGGCGTCAGCTTGGTGATGTCGTTGGGAATCTCATCCAGCGTGTAGCCCACAGCCAGCTTGGCGGCGATCTTCGCGATGGGGAATCCGGTGGCCTTGCTCGCCAGGGCCGACGACCGGCTGACGCGCGGGTTCATCTCCACGATGATCATCCGCCCGGTGGATGGCTCGATGGCGAACTGCACGTTTGAACCGCCGGTGGCCACGCCGATCTCGCGCATGCAGGCGATGGAGGCATCGCGCATGAGCTGATATTCCTTGTCGGTGAGCGTCTGGGCGGGGGCCACGGTGATCGAGTCGCCGGTATGTACGCCCATCGGGTCGAAATTCTCGATGGTGCACACGATCACCACGTTGTCGGCCTTATCGCGCATCACCTCCAGCTCGTATTCCTTCCACCCCAGCACGCTCTCTTCCACCAGGATCTGGTGGACGAAGGAGGCCTCCAGGCCGCGGGCGGCGATCGCCTCGAACTCCTGCACGTTAAAGGCGAAGCCGCCGCCGGTGCCGCCCAGCGTATACGCCGGGCGAATGCACAGCGGCAGGCCGATCTCGCGCATCAGGGCCCGCGCCTCATCCATCGTGGTGGCGATGCCGCTCTTGGGCAGGTCCAGGCCGATCTTCTGCATGGCTTTCTTGAATTCGATGCGGTCCTCGGCCTTGTGGATGGACTCGCGCGTGGCGCCGATCATCTCGACGCCGTACGCCTCCAGCACGCCGGCCTCGGCGGTCTGCACCGCGGTATTTAACCCAGTCTGGCCGCCGAGGGTCGGCAGCAGGGCATCGGGCCGCTCGCGGGCGATGATCTTGGCCATCGCCTCAACCGTAATAGGCTCGATATACGTGCGGTCGGCGAACTCCGGATCGGTCATGATCGTGGCCGGGTTGGAGTTCACCAGCACGATGCGATAGCCCTCTTCGCGCAGGGCCTTGCAGGCCTGCGTGCCGGAATAGTCAAACTCGCAGCCCTGGCCGATGATGATCGGCCCGGCCCCGATGATCATGATCGTTTCAATATCGTTTCTTCGCGGCATATGGCCCTTGCAGGCTCCCGGAGCGCCTCAGCGACATCCAAAATTCGGAGGACTCTACCACAACCGTCCCGGCAAAACAACCGGCCCGCACGCGGTCGAGGGCGAGGCCCCTTCTCGGGCGGCCCATGCCCACCCGCCTCGGCCGCCCAGGCGGCCTTCGGCGTGAGGGCATGCCACCTCATGCCAAGACTCGAACCCCGCCCGCGGCCGCAACTGAGGAGATTCCTCAGTTGACCGCCGGCGGCGGATGCAAGCCCCGCGCGGGCAGGTGGAGAAATTCTCCAGTTGAGACCCGGCCGCCAAGCCGTGCCGACCTTTCGGGCAGGTGGAGAAATTCTCCAGTTGATACCCGGCTGCCAAGCCGTACCGACCTTGCGGGCAAGTGGAGAAATTCTCCAGTTGAGACACCGCCGCCAAGCCGTGCCGACCTGGCGGCAACTGAGGAAATTCCTCAGTTGATTTGTTCTGGGCGTAAGCAGGGCAGGTTGAAAATGGCCGCAACTGCGGAAATTCCGCAGTTGAAGTACGTTTCCGGCATCGAGGCATATTCTCATAACTATCTAATCACAAAAGATTAGCGCCATTTATTATGAGTCTGGATCACTCCGGCGCCCTGCTTGCTCTCGCTTAACATGTCTAACCTTACGATCAGCATGGACTGTGATAGTAGCACAGGATTTCCAGTCTGTCAAGAGAATTCTTCAAATAATTCGCAAGCAGTTTCACGGCAGTTGAGAGGCCCCGGCCTGGCGCCTCGGGAATACTCCATCCACGTTCTGAGAAGTATTTTCGACGGTCGATTCTCTCCTTTGACCGGGGCTTGCGGGCTGTAGTCTTCGCCCGATGGCCAGACGAAAAATACAAAGGTCAGACTTACACACATGCAGCAAGAGTCTTATGTGCAACCAAACAGGACAACACAACGTGTTCAGTGGGAGACCGATATATGTTTCGACCGATACTCGCGCTTTCCGTGGTCGCTTTGAGCCTGGGGCTGATGGCTCAAATGCCTCGGGCGGCACAGGCCCCGCCGGATAATCTGCCCGCGACGGTGGCCTCGCCTCCCTCCGCTGGGGCTGTAGTGACTCAGACGCCTCAAGCTCCTCAAACCCTGCAACAAACCCTCACCGCGATCCAAGGGGCCCAAGAGCCCACGGATGCGGTGAAAGTGTATCTTGACGCCCAGAAGAATTACCCCAACAACGTCCAATTGATGTCGGCCTACGTCGACAAGATGGTAGAGATGGGCACGCCGGAGGCGGCCGGTCCGGCGGCCGACCAATTGACCCGGCTGGATCCGGGCAATGCCCCGGCCTGGGCGGTCGTGGCCCACATGTCGCTGGAGCGAAATGACCTGCGGGCGGCCATTCCGGCGATTCAGCATGCCGTGAAGATCAAGGGCGATTCCCCCTTCGTGGTGGTGACCGCCGCACACGTCGTGGCCCTGTATGACAGCCAGAAGAGCATGCCGCCGGCGCGCGATGTAGATCTGGTGTCGGCCATCGCGTCGATTCGCGATCAGTACGTGGGCAACCAGCTCTTCACGGAGACGCACGCCCGGGCCCTGAGCATGCTGCGGAGGACCGAGGCCCAGCAGGCCACGGGCAATCCGTCATCCACCGTGGCAGCGCCCCCCGGCCTGAGCGACCAGCCTTCTGCGCCGGTCGTGGTGCTGCAGAGGAACCAGCAGCCGGATACCGTCATCGCCGATTCGCCGTACGTGTACGACTCGCCGGGCTACTTCGACAACGGCGGCGGCTACTACGGCGATGGCTATGGCCCCTACGGCGGCTATGGCTACGGCTACCTGCCGGTGCCGGAGATGTACAGTTCCTACGGCGGATTCTATTACCCCTTCCCGTTCCGCTGGGCCTGCGGGCCGTACTCCAACGGGTACAGCGGCTGGGGCGACTGGCAGTGGCAGTCCTGCGGCAATGGCTGGTGCGCATTTCCCTGGGGCTTCCCGTTCGTGAGCACCAGCGTGATCTTTGACAACCTGTCAAACCGCCATTTCTTCCACGACCGTGATGACTTCCGTCATGGTGACCGTGACGGCTTCCGGCATCAGGACTTCGATCGCGACGGTCGCCATGAGTTTGGCTTCCGCTTCCATGACCGAAACGATTTCAACCGGGCCTTCGCGGGTCACAACCAGAGTCGTTTTGCCGGCCAGTCGGCCCGTGGCATGGGTTCGAGCACGTTCGGTCGTGGCGGTCCGCCGATGATGAGCAACAACGGCCATAACCGGCGCGCCTGGAACGGAAACCAGCCGTGGACCGGTCAGGGCATCTTCAGTGGTGGAAGGACGGTCACGGGGAACAACATGGGGGCCCGCGCTGGCCGCATCAACCAGCCCGGGTTCGCCCAGCGGCAGGTCAGTCCATCCTTGAACTTGGCCAACCCGTCCCTGATGACGGGCTCTTCAGGCTCGCGCACGCCATCCGTCAATAGCGGCCGCTCCTGGCGGTTCGGCGCGGATGTCGGACGGCGCGGTCCCACGGTGCATGCGCCGCCGGCGCGGGTCGCGCCGATGGGCTCGATGGCACGGGCGCCCAGCGGAGGCGGCCGTGGATTTTCCTCCGGCGGAAGCGGATTCCATAGCGGCGGAGGTAGTTTCCATGGTGGCGGAGGCGGCTACCATGGCGGCGGAGGCGGTTTCCATGGTGGGGGCGGCGGCGGATCACATGGTGGTGGGGGGGGTAGAAGGTAGGTGATGTAAAGGAATTCAATCCGCCAAGGCAACAATCAGGGCAAGTCCCAGGCATCAGGTTAACCCACCGGCGGTGAGCCGGGCTGATGGTAACGAACCGATGCCTGGGACTTGTCGTTTTCGGGGGCTGGAGGTTTGAGGGTGGAGGCTGGAGGCCCTTCGACGGGCTCAGGGCACTGAGCGAAGCCGAAGTGCTGGAGGCCCTTCGACAGGCTCAGGGCAGGCCGGAGGAACGGCCGGATCACGGCAGGGCGACTGCAATCTTTCGCGGGTGCCACGGCTGTCCGCAGCCGTGCGCTCGCGCCCACGCGGGAAGGGGAGGTGGGAAACCTGGGGGACACTCATCTGGCGCCCGATGCACAGCGCACGGCTGCGGACAGCCGTGGCACCAATAAAAGTGTTCTGTTTCCTCTCTAACGTGTCCTTAGTCAACGAATGGATTGATTGACGAGTTGATAGCACTGGCGATTTCTTCGCCGGCCTCATCCAATAGCTCAATGCGAATTGCCGCCGGCCGCCCGGCGAGCTTCAGCCGGCGGGCCTGCGATTCGAAGATGACCGTTCTGCCCAAAGTGTCGCGCCACACGGGCCAGAGTTGCCCGCGCGGGTTCTGCATCGCCAGGGGCGTGGCCCTGCACGGCCGGCCGCACTGATCAAAGCCTCGGCCGTTGCCCAGGTGGGCGGACCAGAGGCAGTGCTGCGTGAAGAAAAGCTCCTCGTGTAGATACACCGGCAGTTCCCACAGGCCCGCGCCCGTTGCCGCCAGGAGGGCCGGCAGCTCCGCGGCCGCCAGGTCGCGACCGGGGGTCAGCAGGGCCAATCCCAGGTCCAGCATGGCCCTGGCGGCTAGTTCGTTGGTGATGTTCAGGGCGGCATCGCCCACCGCCAGCAGATCCCCCCGCCGCTGGAGCAGCAGGGCCAGCGTGCCCCCGTTGCGCACGAGCATGGCCCCGACCCCGGGCGTATCCAGCAGCCGCTCCACCTGGCTGCGCTGCGAGGGCGAGAATACCCGCGGGGCGACCAGGGCGGCCGTCATTCCCGCCGCACGAATCCGCTCGATGGCCGGCGGCAAGTGTCGGGTTGCCAGTTCGAGATAGATGCGGCCGCGGAGGGGGCCGGCCGCCAGTGCATCGATCGCCGGGACGAGCTGCTCGACGTGCCGAATCAGAACCGAGAGGGTTGGCGTTGTTGCCGATGCCGGCGCAGCAATGGCCCGCTGGCGAAGTTGGGCCAGCATCTCCTCTGGCCTCCTAACTTTGGTCTCTTTTCCCGCCGTTTCTGCAGCCTCCAGCCTCCCGGCTTCGCTAAAGCTTCGCCGGGCAAGCCAGCCTCCAGCCTCTCTCCCCTCGAGCTTCTCAACCAACTGGCGGCGCAGTTCATTCAGCACGCTCTTTGGCGCCATCACCGGCGCGCAATCGCAGGGCCCTTCAGGCCCCAGCAGTGTCAGCTCGCCCAGCTCGAAGGCCGTGTTGCCCAGCCGGCCAAGCTGCTCGCGCAGCAGGGCCAACGTCAGCGGGTGCTGCCGCGCGGCTTCCAGCGGCCGCTCGGACGCCACCTCGGCGCTGCCGCATCGAAGGAGCAGCGGCTTACCCGGCAATGCGGCGACACCAACGTCAATTCGGCGCTTCCGCCGCGGCTCCACGCGGCGATAGCTGTGGCGGGCCTTGGCATCGAGCGCGGGGTCGGAGGTCTTCCAGACTTCCAGACCGGGCTTCATCGCGGGCAGGAACGCCGCGGCCTGGTTGTCCAGGCCCAGCGCCACGCAGCCGTGCGGCAGCGATCCCACCTCGTACACCGCCGCACCGGGTCGGCGGCCCTCTTCGTCGGGCAGGCCGAAGGCCACGCCGTCGCCGGCTTTCAATTGGCCGGCCGCCCGGCCGCCAAACTCGGCGGCGGGGGGTTCCAGGGCGACGATCACGCGCTGGCCGCGAAGTTGCTCCACGTGGCCGATCCGCACGCCGGCGTTGCCGGGGCCGGGGCCGCCGGTCAACGTGCCGGGCTGGTTGCCATCGACGTAGCCGTGCGTGAAGCCGCGGCAAAAGCTCATCGCCAGGGCGTAGCGGTCCTCAGGGCTGGCGGGAGCATCCTTGCCCTCCAGCACGCGATCGAGCGCCCGGCGGTATACATCGACCACGGTGGCGACATACTCGGGGCTCTTGGCCCGCCCCTCGATCTTGAACCCGTGCGCCCCCGCCCGCCACAACTCGCCGAGTCGGTCCACCAGGCATAAATCGCGCGGGGACATGACGTGCGGCGGCGCCGCCTCCACCGGCTTGCCCTCGGCCGCCAGCCGCCAGGGCAGCCGGCAGGGCTGGGCGCACTGGCCCTTATTGCTGCTGCGTCCGCCGGCCACGCGGCTGGCGTGGCACTGGCCGGAGTAGCTGATGCAGATGGCCCCGTGAATGAAGACTTCCAGTTCCACCTCGGTCTGCCCGCGGATCTGGGCCAGTTCCGCCAGCGAGGTCTCGCGCGGCAGGATGACGCGGCGGATGTTCCAGCGCCGGTGAGCCTGCGTGATGGCCGCCGGCTCGCTGAGCGTCATCTGCGTCGAGGCGAACAGCGGCATCGCCGGCGCGGCCGCCGCCGCCAGTTCCAGCAGGCCCGCATCCTGCACGATCAAGGCATCGGCCCCCAGCCGCGCGTACTCATCGAGCTGCCGCGCGGCCGGTTCGAGATCCGCCGGCGCGAGCAGCGTGTTCATCGTCACATAGAGTCTGACATTGCACCGGCCGGTCAGCTCGCGCGCCTCGGCCAGTTCCTCCGGTCCGAAATTCGCCACCCGCATTCGCGCATTAAACGCCCGGCCGCCGAGGTAGACGGCATCCGCCCCGTTGGCGATCGCGGCGCGGAGACAGTCCATGTTGCCGGCAGGAGCCAGGAGTTCGGGTGGGTTGAGATCAGGAGTTTGCTTCATTGTGGAAGATCATAGCAAGTGGGGCTTCCGCAAAGGCAAAATCCCAAATTCCAAATCCCAAACAAGCACCAAATCCCAAGCTCCAAAATGCGCGAACGGACGCCGCCGCGCAAATCGCGACACTAGCTCTTCGTTTGGAATTTGGTGCTTGGAATTTGTTTGGGATTTGGAATTTGGGATTTGGAATTTCTTCTCAACCTTGCGGCGTTTCACCCTTATCCTGCTCCGCCTTCGCTCTGAGCTTCTCGATTCTCTCCCTCACATCGCGGTAGTTGAAGTCAAGCTGGGCGACATCGGAGTAGCGGGCAATCGCCTCGACGGCGTTGCCGGTGGCCTCGTGGCAGAGGCCCAGGTCGTACATCAGTTCGATGCGGCGCTTCTCGGGCACATCGCCGCTATCCAGTGCGGTCTGGAAGGTCTCGGCGGCCTCGGTGTACCAGGCTTTCTTGAAGAACGCCATGCCCAGAGCGTGCATGGCGGCCAGGCGGTGCTTGGGATCGCGCCGCGCCTGCTGGAGCGTCGAAATGGCGTCGTCGTACTGGCCCGCCTGGAACTGCCGCACGCCCAGCTCGAACTTGATGCCCAGGTCCGTGGGGTAATTCGCCGCCCGCTCGGTGTACTCGGCCAGCTCGAAGGCCAGCAGCTCCTTGGCCGCCTTGGAGGCGGCCTCCTTGTCGCCGACAGCGCGCAGCTTCTCGCGCCGGCGCTTCATCTGCTTGATCCTGATATCGCCCATGCGAACTTTGTAGCGGTACGTGCCCAATTCCTTAAACGCCTTGGTCAGGACGTCGATGGCCTCGTTCTCGTACCCGTCCTCATCGAGCTTGGCCAGGGCGTCCACGTACGCGATGATCTTGCCCGGCACGGAGGGATCGGCCACGTACACGACCTTGGTCTTCACCACCTGTTCCAGCAGGAACTGCTCGTTCTGGCTGAGGCCCTGGCCGCGCACGGCCTCCATCTGGCCCTTGAGGTCCTTCACAGAATCGGTGAAGGAGCCGCCCTGGTCGTACTTGCCCTTCTGGATGGTGGCCCGGGCCGACAGGTCGCGCAGCGAGTCGTGAAGCGTCGGGTCGTTGGGCGCCAGCGTCGCCGCCGCCTGGCAGGCGCGGACGGCTTCGCCGAACAGCTCGACCTGGGTGTACACATCGCGCAGGAAGAGGTAGATTTCCTTGCTGGGCTTGGGGGTCATGCGGTTGATGTCGTACAGCGCGCCGCCGGCCCACTCCACGACGTCCTTCCAGCCGCCCCACTGGGCCGCCAGGATAATCTGCTTCCAGCTTGTCGGGTCCGACGGGTCGCGGCTCATGAGCCATTCGGCGTTGATCAGGCTTTCCATCGGGTCCTTGGTGCTCTTGCGCTTCATCTTGCCCATGAAGCCGGCCGGCTTGCCGCCGGACATCTTGCGCTGCATGGCCACCTCGCGCAGGCGGTGATGCCCGCGCAGCAGGTTCTCGGGCTCCTTGGCAATGCCCAACAGCAGCATCTCGATGGCAAAATCCCAGTTGCCGCTTTCGGCCACCTGGTTGGCCCGATCGAAAAATGGCTTGCCCTTGCCATCCGGCGCGGCGGCGGGGGCTTTTTCGCCCTGGGCCTGACTTTTTCCGTTCTCTTCGGCCATGTCCACAACTCCAGGGAATTACTCTAGACTTTGCACATCGCTTTGGCAAGAAGAGGCTTAAGGCTGGAAGCCTGAGGCCAGACAGCCCATCGCTTTGCCTCACCGCTACTCCTCTTGCCCGACGTCCTTGCCATGCTCTTTGGCTCTCTTCGCGTCCGTTGCTCCAGCCTCCGGCCTCCGGCCTCCAGCCCAATTCGCCAGCTCCGCCGCCATCTTGGCGAACTGCGGTGGAGTGATTCGCTCGGGCCGGCTGTCGGGGTCGACGTCGGCGGCGGCCAGCGCCGCCTCGATCGCCTCGGGCGGAAACGAAGCGCTCTTCCGCCGGCCGGTCGAGATGATCTTCTTTCGCCGGTGGCTGAAGGCCCAATTGACTAGTTGCCGCAACGTGGCTGAATCGCCCAGCACATCGGTGGGCGGCAGGACCGGATCAATGCGAATCATCTGGCTGACCACGCTGGGCGTCGGCCAGAACGCCTCCGAGGGCAGCTTTTTGCCCATCTGAACCTTCGCCAGCAGAGCCACCAGCACGGAGGCCGGCCCGTAGGCCTCATCGTCCACCGTGGCCGTCAGCCGCTGGGCCAGCTCGCGCTGAATCGTCACGGTCAGGCGAAGGAATCGCACCGCGTCCGTTTCGCCGCGCGCTGCCGCCAGCGACTGGAGCAGGCAGTCGGCGATCAGCGGCGTGGCAATGTTGTAGGGCAGGTTGCTCACCAGGTGCAGGCCGGCCGGCGCCAGCTCGCGTGCGGCGGCGAGCACCTCGGCATTGATATGGTGCTTGCCCGACAGCACGTCGGCCCGCAGCAGCCGGATGTGCGGCTGCCCCTCATACCGCGCCGACAGCAGACGAAAGAGCCCGTGGTCGATCTCCACCGCCAGGACGTTGGCCCCCGCGGCCAACAGCGCATCGGTGAGCGTGCCGGTGCCCGGCCCGACTTCCAGCACGCTGTCGCCCGCGGCGACGCCGGAAAGTTCCACCACCGCCCGCAGCAAATTGTGGTCGATCAGGAAGTTCTGGCCGAACATCTTCTGCGGCTTGAGGCCTGATTCTTCCAGCATCTGGCGGATTTCGTTCTGTGTCTGGACCATTCAATCCATAATATCGACCGCCCTGGCGGGTCCAAGACAGTCCAGATGAAGAAACTTTTTGCTGCCGCCAGGTGCGTCGGCGGCGGCCGGATGGCCTGCATTGCAATGCGGTGATCGGTAAGGAAGGAAACGGCCGGTGCATAGGAATCATGGGAGGGATGCTGTGAAAAAGGCAGCCGCATCGACTAGCGCGGCGGCGGTGCGCGTTATCTGGTCGGCCGTTGAAACGGGGCCGATGGTCGAGTCGTACGTGCACCAGGTGCTGGATAAGGCGGCCGGCCAAGGTGTGTGGGGGGTAGAGTTGTGCAACTACGCCATCGACGATTTCATCGCCTACCGCCGGCTGCCGGCCCTCACCGCCGGTGGGCGGCGGCCGGAGTTGGAGGAGCGCCAGGCGGCGCTGCGGCGGATCAGCGAACATGCGCGAAGGCTGGGGCTTCGGCTGGGCCTGTGGCACCACGAGATCAGCGGGCCCGAAGACCTGCTGGAGCGGATGGCGGAGCTGCGGGCGGCCGATGGGCTGATCAACCTGGACTGTGCCGCCCTGTATGACTACATCCGCGCCAGGATCGCCGAGTTCTTTGAGCTGTTTCCCACCGTCGACGAGCTGGTTTTGACCATGACGGAGACGCAGTATCCGGTCGCCCATCGTCCGTTTTGCGATATTCCGGCCAGCGAACGGATCCGCCGGCTACTCCAGGCGATCACCGATGTCACCGAGCCGCTGGGCAAGCAGTTGGTGATCCGGCCGTTTTCGGCCATTCGCCAGGATGAGCTTGCGGTCCGTGCGGCGGTGGAGCAGCTTTCGGCCGCGAATGTCTCGATGATGTACAAGACGGAGCCTTTTGACTGGCACCCGTTCCTGCCGGATGAGGAGCTGATCGGTTCGGTAAAGCGATACGAGGCTCGCATGGAGACGGACTGCGGGGCGGAGTACTACGGCCAGGCGGTTTTCCCGGCCTGCTATACGCGATATCTGGAGCGGCGGCTGACGGCCGCGCGCCAAAAGGGGGCGACGGTGGCCATTCTCCGCGTCGATCGCGGCGCACAGCACACCAGCCTGGGTCATGTGATCGACGAGGCCAACATCCTGCCGGTCACGCATTGGCTTATGCGGCCGCAGGCGCCGCTGGCCCAGCACGTGCGGGAGTGGATGCGTTCCACGTGGGGCGATGCGTCGGCCGAACTGGCGGATGTGCTGGAGCAGACGTTCGATGTCATCCGCCACAGCCTCTACATCGACCAGCAATCCATCTCGCATTTTCGCTTCCCATCGCTGGAGCACGCCAAGCACATCGTGCTCTTCGGTCTTTTCGAGCCAGGCCAGCCGCTGGAACACATGCGGCAGATCTGGTCGGTGGTGCAGGGCCGACGGACGCTGCCCCACGCCCAGATCCTGGCCGAAAAGCAACAGGCCCTGGAGCTGTCGCGCGAAATCATGCGGCGGTTCGATGTCTCCTCCCAAACCCTCGCCCCGGCCATTCGCGCCAACATCCGCGAGTCGCTGAGCCGGCTGGAAGTATTGGCGCAAGCGTGTCTGCAAGTGTGCCGGCTGATCGCCGCCCACACCGAAGAAATGTGGGAACTGCCTGAGAAGGCGGCAGACCCATTCGACGTGGAAGCTCGCCGGCTGAGCGAACTGACGGAGCAGATTATCCGTCGTTTTGGCGATCCCTTTTTCCCGGCGCAGCCCAGTCCGGGCGATCGCGCCAGCATGACCGGCGACCTGCGCGGCTGGGTCGAGGGACTGGAGGCCGAGCGGAAGCTGGAGCTGCCGCTGCGGCGGGCGATGGCGGCCGAGCGGGGCGTATTGGATTACGCCCTGTGCGGCTTTGCGACCGAAGGCCATCGACTGGCCAAGCGGCTGCATACCGGCCGCACGTTTCAAATCGCTGATCGTTTCGTGCGCGAAAGCGGGGTCGGGCCCGAGCAGGGGTTCGCCTACTCGCTTCGCGTGCCGGCGGGGACGCCGCTGCGGATGACGATCATGCTGAGCGATGACGGCACTGGCCGAGCCGGCGCCATGCGGGCTGGCTTAGAGGTCTACGCTTTGGATGGCACGCCCTTTGTCGGCCTGCGGGAGCTGTCGTTCGATGTGCCGCCGGCGAAAACGGGCGAACTGACGATTCACTTCTGGAGCACGACGCCCCAGGCTGTGAGAGTGGCCGCGATAAAGCTGACCCGGCGGCAGTAGTCCTCTTCGGGGTGCCACGGCTGCGGACAGCCGTGGCACCCTCGGAAGAAATCTTCCCCTCTTCCGGATGCCACATGTCTCACTCGCCCAGCGTGCCCTTGGTGCTGGGCACCTGGCCGCCGCGGGCCGGATCGATTTCCTTGGCCCGGCGCAGGGCCATGGCGACGGCTTTGAAAATAGCCTCGGCGATGTGATGGTCGTTGGCGCCATAGGCCACGTTGACGTGCAGGTTCATCTTCGCGCTGGCGGCAAACTGCCGCAGGAACTCGCCCACGAGCTGCGTGTCAAACGTGCCGATCTTGCCGGCGGTGAATGGTGCATTCATGATGAAGGCCGTGCGGCCGGAAAGATCGATCGCGGCGGCGGCGAGCGTCTCATCCATGGGCACCATGGCCCAGCCGTAGCGGCGGATGCCGGCCTTATCGCCCAGCGCCTGCAAGAGTGCCGTGCCCAGGCAGATGGCGATATCCTCCACCGTGTGGTGGTCATCCACGTGCAGGTCGCCCGAGGCGGCCAGCGTGATATCCATCAGGCTGTGCTTGGCCAGGTGGGCCAGCATGTGGTCGAGGAAGCCCACGCCCGTCTTGGCGGAAAGCGCGCCGCGCCCGTCCAGGTCCACGCTCAGGCGGATCTGCGTTTCGGCCGTTTTGCGATCTATTTGTGCGGTTCGGGGCATTTGTAGACTTTAAGCTATAGCCTGTAGGCAAAAGCAAGACGAACAACAACGTCTTGTTGCTGAGGTTGGAGGTTGTAGGGAATGAAGGAATCCTTCTTCACTATCCCTACAGCCTAAAGCCTACAGCCTAAAGCTTTCCCAGCAGGATCTCGTTTTCCTGCCGCGTGCCGATGCTGATGCGCAGCTTGTCGCGCATGCGGTCTGTATGAAAGTATCGGACCAGTACGCCACGGCTCTTGAGACGATGGTACACCGCCCCCGCATCGCCGTCGCCCGGGCGAACCATCAGGAAGTTGGCGGCGCTGGGCCAGACGGTAAAGCCGCGGCCGGCCAGGGCGGCCGCCAGGCGGGTGCGCTCGGCGAGGATCTTCTCGACGCAGAGGCGATGATACGCCTGATCGGCCATGGCGGCGGCGCCCACGGCGGCCGGCAGGGGACCCACGTTATAAATGCTCTTGGTTTTGAGCAGCCCGTTCTTGAGCGGCCCATCCAGCACGGCAAAACCCAGCCGCAGACCGGCCAACGAATAGCCCTTGGAGAGCGTTCGCAGGATGATCACGTTGGGCCGCCGGCCAACGAGCGAAAGGGCGCTGGCGCCGGCGAAGTCGGCATAGGCTTCATCAATGACCAGCAGGCCTTTGAGCTGGCTCGCCAGCCAGCCCAGCTTCTCCAGGTCGGCGGTGGCGCCCGTGGGGCTGTTGGGTGCGGCCAGGAAGGTGACATCGCCGCCGGCGGCGGCCATCTCTTCGATGGGCAGGCTGAAATCTTCCTGCGCCGGCACGCTTACGATCCGCGCATTTTCGACCAGTCCCTGCGTGAAGTAGTACGGAAACGTGGGGTCGGTAATGACCACCTTGCGGCCTGCTCCCAGGGCGGCGCGGGCGATCATGATGATCAGGTCATCGCTGCCATCGCCGACGAGGATCCGCTCAGCCGGCACATCCAGCACCGCAGCGGCCGCGCGGCAGAAGCCGCCCGCCAGCGGGTCGGGGTAGAGCCGCAGGCTCGCCCCGTCGAACTGGCGCATCGCCTCGATGGCCTTGGGCGAGGGCGGATAGGGGTTCTCGTTCTGGTTGAGCTTAACCACACCCGCCTCATCCGCCGGCGCGCCGGGGATGTAGGCCTCCATGGCCTCGATATTGTCGCGAAAGAACGGCATGGGGTGATTTTCGGGCCGTTTGTCGGGGAAGTCAATCACGAGGAGGAAGAGGACACAAAGACCACGAAGGACACAAAGATCACAAAGGAAGAAAAGCAGTTAAAGAATCAGATGCTCTTTCAAGACTTTACTTCCTCTTCCGCTTCCCGCTGTTCTTCGTGCCCTTCGTGTTCTTTGTGATCTTTGTGGTCCTCTTCGTTTGCGAACCAGGCTCGCCCGATAAGCGAATCGCAACCGCGGCGGCATGGGCCGTGAGGCCTTCATAATTCGCGAAGGCCTGCACATCGGCCGCATCGGCGGCCAGGGCGGCCGGGTCATACTCCAGCACGCTGGAGGCCTTGAGGAAACTGTTGACCGAAAGCGGCCCATACTGCCGGGCCAGCCCGCGCGTGGGCAGCACGTGGCTGGGGCCGGCCACATAATCGCCTAAGGGCACCGGCGTGTCATCGCCCAGGAAGATCGCCCCGGCGTTGCGGATTTGCGCCAGCACGGACCGGTTGTCGGCGGTGATGATCTGGAGGTGCTCGGCGGCGAATTCGTTGGCCACGTCGCAGGCGGCGGCAAGACTTGGCACCACGATGATGCCGCTGTAGTTGTCCAGCGAATTGCTCGCCGCGGCCGCACGAGGCAGGGCGGGCAGTTGCTTCTCAATTTCGCGGGCCACGGCGGCGGCCAGGGCGGCCCAGGTCGTCACCAGCACGGCCGAGGCGGGATTGTGCTCGGCCTGGGCCAGCATGTCGGCGGCCACATGAGCGGCATTGGCCGTTTCATCGGCGATTATGAGCACTTCGCTGGCCCCGGCGGGCGAATCAATGGCCACGCGGCCGCAAAGCTGCATCTTCGCCTCGGCGACAAAGGCGTTGCCCGGTCCGGCAACCATCTGCACGGCCGGTATGGTCTCGGTGCCCAGGGCGAAGGCGGCGATGGCGATGGCGCCGCCGATGCGGTAAACCTCCTCGATGCCCAGTTCGCCGGCCAGGGCGAGGGTCATCTCGTTCATGCCGTCGGCGGTGGGGGGGCCGGCCAGGGCGATCTGCCACACGCCGGCCACCTGGGCCGGCACGACGGTCATCAGCACGGTTGAAGGATAAATCGCCTTCCAGCCGGGCACGTAGATGCCCGCACGGTCCATGGGCGTATACCGCACTCCCAGCCGCCGGCCATCCTTCACCAGGTCGGGCGGGGCCTGCACCTTGATGTGCTGCTGGTACTGGCGGATATTGGCGGTGACCCGCCGGGCGAGTTTGAGAAATTCGCCATCGGCCGCCAAGTGCGCCTGGCGGATCCGCTCGGGGCCAATGCGCAGCTCGGAGGGCTTCAGCTTGATGCGGTCGATTCGCTCCGTCAGTTCGACAACGGCGCCATCGCCGCGCTGCTGGACCTGCTCAATGATGTCGCGCACGATGGCCGGCACGTCGGCGTTCTTTTCGCCGGCGGCGGTCATCGTGCCAGCACGCAAAAGATCGCGCAGGCGCAGCACGTTGGAATCGGCCAGCGGGGTATCGGTTTGAAAAATGCGGATGCTCATTGCGGGCAAATCTACCGTGACGCTGGGGCAAGGGCAAGAAAGGCCCTGAATCTGCCTGCCCCAGGTGTGCGCCGCGCACACCTGATCCTCCCGCGTCAACTGTCCGTTACGGACAGTTGAATCTCGCCCCAGGTGTCCATAATGGACACCTGGTCATCTCACCACGAAAGTCGCAGTTTCGTAACTGCTTTCTAAAAGGTTACTTCCGCACTGCGAGTCGTCAGCCCGCCCCAGACTGAAGTTGGAAGGGTTTATACCTGGCAAAACCTGACCCACCTTTAAACGGTTTAAAGGTGGACCTAACAGAAGCGGAACGTACTTTAAACGGTTTAAAGTTGGAGGGCACAGATAGCCCAAGACCGGGCAATGCTGTCTGTCGCTGACAGTCCTCAGAATTCCTCTTGTGATTTCTCCCACGTGCCGGTATCCTTTCCCGACTTGGCTCTGGGCTAGCCCGGAGCGGGCAGGCTATCGTTGACATAAAGCGGTCCATGACCAACGAGGTGAGATATGCATTACCCGCACAGGATCAGCAAGCGCAAGAGGGTACGGAAGCTCGGCTTCCGGGCTCGAATGCGGACGGCCAATGGCCGCAAGCTCATTAACCGCAAGCGCCGCGTGGGACGCAAGGTGCAGGTGGTTTAAGCCGCCCCCACGCGCCCATCGGCCGAATCGGGTAGGCCGGGGCCTCACGGCCCCGGCCTACCCGATCGATGTCTGCACACGGGCCCAGCCTCACGGCGGCGGCGGCGGCAGACCGTTCAGGAAATTCAAAACTCTCCCCACGAAATCCTCCTGCTGGTCGGTGAACGGCCAGTGCCCCGAGTTTTCCACGGCCTGCCACGACACGCCCGCCTCGGTCAGCAACTGGTGCGAGCGTTTGCCGGCGCCGCGGGGACTGCCGGCGATATACATCACCGGCCCTTGCATCGCCCGCAATCGGGCGGCCAGTTTCTCGGAGCCCGAGAGCATCACCAGCTCGGCGCTGTTGAGGTGGAACGTGCGGCCATCGCACATCTGGATGCTCGCGTGGTACGTTCGCAGCGGCAGGTCCGTGACGCCGGCCCGGTAGATCTCATCGAGCATGGCCGCCCGCCCCGTGGCCAGAAAATCATCCGCCCGGTACGCCGCGGCCTTGGAGCTGAAGGCGCAATCCTCCAGGGAGATATTGCCCTCCACGTTGATGAACCCGCGCACGAGTTCGGGGTGCTGCTCGCACAGCATCAGGCCGATCACGCCGCCCATGGAGTGGCCCAGCAGCACCGCCGGCGAGAGCCGCCGGTCGGCGATGACGGCCGCCAGCATCGCGGCGTGCTCGTGCAGCGGCATGGGCCGCGGCGGCCAGTCGCTCTTGCCATAGCCGGGCAGGTCCGGCACGACGTGCGTCCAGGCGGCCAGCCGCGCATCGGTGATGAGGTTCTCGAAGCACAGGCCCGATTCGCCCAGGCCGTGGATGTAGACGATGGCGCGGCCGGGCTGTTTGCCCTCGACGAGGCGCAGGTGCATGCCATCTTCGAAGCGATGTTCGATCATGGAGCATTGCCTCGCCGCGCCGACGCTGGGACTGCTATACCTTGCACGCCTTGCGGAGCTTGTCGACCATGTCCATCTTCTCCCATGTGAAGTCGGGATCCTTGCGGCCGAAGTGGCCGTTGGCGGCGGTCTTGCCATAAATCGGCCGCAGCAGCTTCAGGTAATCGATGATCTCCGCCGGGCGAAGCGGGAAGACATCGCGCACGACGGCCTCCAACCGCTCATCATCCACGATGCCCGAGCCGCCGGTCTGGATCATGACGCTGACGGGGTCCGCGATGCCGATGGCATAGCCCACCTGCACCTCGACCGCGCGCGCCAGGCGCGCCTTGACGATGTTCTTGGCGATGTAGCGGCACATGTAGCTGGCGGAGCGATCGACCTTCGAGGGGTCCTTGCCGGAGAACGCGCCGCCGCCGTGGCAGCCGCGGCCGCCGTACGTGTCAACGATGATCTTCCGGCCCGTCAGGCCGCTGTCGCCGTGCGGGCCGCCGATGACGAACCGCCCGGTCGGGTTGATGTGGAAGATGATCTTGTTGTGCCACAGCCCGGGGCACTCGGCGACGATCACCGGCTTGATGATCTTCTCGATGATCTCGCGGCGGGACTTCTCGCTCATGGCGTCCGTCCTGGGGTCCAGCGCCGCCTCGGTGTGCTGCGTGGACAGAACGACGGTGTGCACGCGTGCCGGCTCATCCTGGACGTATCCCACGGTGACCTGGCTCTTGCCGTCGGGCCGCAGCCACTTGATATCGCCGTTTTCGCGGGCCTGCGTCATCCGCTCGGTCAGCCGGTGGGCCAGGTAAATAGGCATGGGCATGAGCTGGCTGGTCTCGTCGCAGGCGAAGCCGAACATGATGCCCTGGTCGCCGGCGCCCTGCTCAGCGCGGCTCTTGCGGTCCACGCCGCGGTTGATATCGGCCGACTGGCCGTGCAGCGTGCGCACGACGGCGCAACTGCGGTAGTCAAACCCGGTGGCCGGGTCGTCGTAGCCGATCTTGCGCACCACATCGCGGGCGGTCTCGTCCACCTTGGCCAAGGCGGCGGCGGCCTTGGGGGTATGCACGGTGATCTCGCCGGCCAGCACGATCAGGCCGGTGGTCACCAGCGTCTCGCAGGCGCAGCGCACGTGCGGGTCGTGGCGGATCAGGCTGTCCAGAATGCCGTCGGAAATCGCATCGGCCACCTTGTCGGGATGGCCGGCGGTGACGGATTCACTGGTGAACAAATGCGATGCTCGCTGCGTCCGGTCGATCATGGCGACTCCTCTAGATGTATAAATGCCCACGCGAAGCGTCATATGCTAGCGGGCGCGCGGGCCGTTGGCAACGGCATCGGAGCAAAAAGCGGCTGATGGTGTCGAGAGCTTTGGCACACATAAAAGGATGGGTTGGGCGCCGTGGTTTGCGAAGCGCAGCGTAGCAACCACGCCGACGGCAACCCACGGCCAGGCGGTTCGCATAGTTCCTCATGCCAGCGTCTTGTGGAATCGCTTGGCGGCCAGGGTAACGACGAACGTGCCAATCGCCGCCAGGCCCAGAAGTTGCGGCCACAGGATGGAGATGCCCACGCCCTTGAGGAAGATGCCGCGGAGCACCACGATGAAATAACGCAGCGGATCCGCCAACGTCAGCCACTGCACCGGCAGCGGCATGTTGGCGATGGGGAAGACGAAGCCGGAAAGCAGGATCGCCGGGAACATGATGAAGAAGGTGGACATCATCGCCTGCTGCTGCGTCTTGCAGATGGTCGAGACCAACAGGCCCAGCCCCGCCGCCGAGAGCAGGTACAGCGTCGTCGCCGCCGCCAGCAGCACCAGCGAACCGCGGATGGGCACCCCAAACCAGAACACGCCCACCGTCGTCACCAGCAGCACCACGATGAAGCTGATGATGGCGAAGGGAATGGTCTTGCCCAGGATGAGTTCGGCCGGCGTGATGGGCGTGACCATCACCTGTTCCATCGTGCCGATCTCGCGCTCGCGAACGATGGACATGCTGGTGAGGATGAGCGTGATGAGCATCACCAGGTTGGCGATGATGCCCGGCACGTAGAAGTTGCGGCTTTCGAGGTTCTCGTTGAACCACACCCTGGGCTCCAGAACCACCTGGCCCGGCCGCGGGCCAGCGCCCGTGAGGCGGTCGAGCCGGCGGCCGATCTGCTGGCGTGAATAGGCCGTGGCGATCTCGCCGGCGTATTTGAGCACCACGCCGGCGGTGGAGGAATCGACGCCATCGACGATGAGCTGCACGGCGGCCGTGCGGCCGGCATCGAGGTCCTCTTGAAAACCCTTGTCGAGGCGGATGATGGCCCGCGCACTCCCGCGATCGACGAGCGATTGGGCGGCGTCGGCGGTAGCGACGTAGGAGACGATGTCGAAATACGTGGAGCCCGCGAAGCGCGCGACCAGCTCGCGGCTGGCCGGGGTGTTGTCCAGGTCCAGCACGGCCGTGCGGACGTGGCGCACGTCGGTATTGGCGGCGTAGCCGAAGATCACGAGCTGGATGATCGGGGCGACGAAAACGACCGTCCGCATGCGCGGGTCCCGCAGGACCACGATCGCCTCTTTCCGCATCATCGTTCTCAGGCGTTCCAGCATGAAACCTCTGAATACGTAGCATGGGCGTCCCGCCCGTGACAAGAACCGAAGAAACGGCCAAAAAGCACGGCCAAGATGGCCGTGCTACTCACGGGCGAGACGCCCGTGCTACGGGTCTTGTCGCGTTCCAGCATGGCTAGGCGAGCCTCTTCTTGAAGGCCAGATTGGCCCCGGCGAGCATCAGCACGGTAAAGGCGAGCAGCAAGCCCGCATCGAAGGCCAGCACGGACAGGCCGACGCCCTTCAGGTAGATCCCTCGCAAGAGCTCGATGAAGTACCGCGCGGGAATCAGGTACGTCACCGCCCGGATCGGCGCGGGCATGTTGTCGATGGGGTAGATGAACCCCGACAGCAGGAACGCCGGCAGGAACGTCACGATCATCGCCAGTTGGCTGGAGAGAAGCTGGCTGCGCGTGACAATGCTGATGAGCATGCCCATCGCCAGCACGCCCGCCAGGAAAACCGCCGAGACCGCGATCAGCAGGCCCACGCTTCCCCGCAGCGGCACGTGGAAGAGGAAATAGCCCATCAGCACCACCATCAGCATGTCGAACATGCCGATGGCGAAATAGGGCAGCAGCTTGCCCGCGATCACTTCGTAACCCTTGACCGGCGTGGACACCAGTTGCTCCATCGTGCCGCGTTCCCATTCGCGGGCGATGGTCAGGCTGGTGAGCATGGCGGCGATGATCATCATGCTGATGACGATCAGCCCGGGCACGATGGAGTTTCGCGATTCCAGATCGGCGTTGAACCACACCCGCGGCCGCAGGTCCAGCGGCGGAGCTGGCTGGCGGCCGCCGATGCGCTGGAAATGCGCCAGGGCGATCTTCTGCGAGTAGCCATCCACGACGGCCGTGGCGTAACCCAGCGCCAGCGTGGCGGTCATGGAGTCGCTGCCATCCAGGATGAGCTGCACGGGCGCGTCGGAGCCGGAATCCAGCCGCTGGGCGAAGTTGCGCGGCACGACCAGGCCCGCCAGCGCGTCGCGCGCATCGATGGCGCGGTCCAGTTCGTGATAGCTGGTGATGTACGCGTGCACGGCGAAGTACCGCGAGCCGGTGAACTGTGAAATCAGGTCGCGGCTGGCGGCGGTGGAGCTCTGGTCCCAGATGACCAGCGGCACGCGGTCCACATCGAGCGTCAGTGCGTAGCCAAAGAGGATCAGCAGCAGCATGGGAATGAAGATGGCCCCGCCCAGGCTCCAGGGGTCGCGGATGACGTGCAGGAATTCCTTTCGGGCCATGGCCCAGGCGCGCCGTGCGGAAAGGTGGCTCATCGCCGCACCTCCTCCTGCGGCGGCGCCTCGCGGTCGTGGGCCTCGATCAGCGCCACGAACACATCCTCCAGCGAGGGCACGATGGGCTCCACGCTGCGTACGCGGTAGCCGCCCTCGGCGAGTTTGCGACGGATAGGCTCGATCATCGCCTGGGCATCAGCGACCACCACATGCAGGGCCTTGCCGAACAGGGCCACTTCTTTGATGTCCTCCAGGTGCTCCAGTTCGTCCATGGCATCGGCGGGCTTATCGACCTGGACCTCCAGGATGCGGTCGGTCATCTTTTCGGTCTTGAGCTGCCGCGGCGTTCCCGAGGCGATGAGCTTGCCGCGGTAGATCAGGCCGATCCGCCCGCAATACTCGGCCTCATCCATGTAATGGGTGGTGACGAACACAGTCACGCCGCGGCCGGACATGTCGTAGATGAGGTCCCAGAATCGCCGCCGGCTCAAGGGGTCCACGCCGCTGGTGGGCTCATCCAGGAACAGGATGGGCGGCTCGTGCAGCACCGCGCAGCCCAGGGCCAGCCGCTGTTTCCAGCCGCCGGAAAGCGTGCTGGTGCGCCAGTGGCGGCGTTCGGTCAGGCCGGCGATTTCGAGCACCCATTCCTTGCGCTGCCTCTTGGCCGCCGGGGCGATGCGGTAGATGCCGCTGTAAAAGTCGATGTTCTCCTCGACGGTCAGTTCCTCGTAGAGCGAGAACTTCTGGCTCATGTAGCCGACGTTCGCCTTGATCCGCTCGGCCTGCGTGGCGACGTCGTAACCCGCCACCGTGCCTCTACCGCCGGTGGGGGACAAGATGCCGCACAGCATGCGGATGGTGGTGCTCTTGCCGGCCCCGTTGGGTCCGAGAAAGCCGAAGATTTCGCCCTTATTCACCTCGAAGCTGACGCCGTCCACGGCGACGAAGTTGCCGAACCTCCGCTGGAGGTCTTTCACCACGACGGTTTTTTCGCCATTGGCGTTGGTCATGTCAGCCGTCCGCCGTGCGACCGCCCAGGATGGAGATGAACACATCCTCCAGCGTGGGCTCGATGGTCTTGACCTCTTCCAGCTCGATGCCGTGCGCCTCGAGCACCGGGCGGATGCGCGGCTGCACCTTCTCGGGTTCTTCCGTGCCGACGTGCACGCGGTCGGCGAACAGGCCCACGCTGGCCTGGGGGAACTCTTTTCGCAGCACGGCGGAGGTCTCGCGCGGCCGCGGGCTGCGCACTTCCAGGATATCGCCCTTCATCAGCCGCTTGACCTCCTCGGGCGTGCCCAGGGCCAGGAGCTTGCCGCGGTCGAGCAACGCCACGCGGCTGCAGCGCTCGGCCTCATCGAGATAGGCCGTGGAGACGAAGATCGTGACGTTCTGGCGCAGGAGCTGGTACAGCAGCTTCCAGAAATCGCGCCGGCTGACCGGATCGACGCCGCTGGTGGGTTCATCGAGGAAAAGCACGCGCGGCGTGTGGATCAGGGCGCACGTCAGGGCGAGCTTCTGCTTCATCCCGCCGGAGAGGTCGCCGGCCCGCCGGCGGCCGAAGGCGGACAGGCCGCTGAATTCCAGCAGCCGCGTGGAGCGCTCCGCGCGGGCCTGGCGGGTGACGCCGTAGATATCGGCGTAGAAATCGACGTTCTCGTTGACGGTCAGATCGGCGTAGAGCCCAAACCGCTGGCTGACGTAGCCGATGTGCTCCTTGACCTGCTCGGGGTCCTTCACCACGTCAAAGCCGGCGACGTGCGCACTGCCGGCTGTGGGCAGGAGAATTCCCGTCAACAGCCGCATCGTGGTGGTCTTGCCGGCGCCGTCAGGCCCGACCAGGCCGAAGACCTCGCCTTGGGCCACGGTCAGGCTCAGCCCATCGAGGGCCGTCTCCTCATCGAAGCGCTTGGTCAGGCCGTCGATGTGGATGGGCTCCAGGTTCTCACGTAGCATGGGCGTCCCGCCCATGAGTGGCACGGGCGTCTCGCCCGTGCACGGGAAGAAGAGAGGAACAAGACACGGGCGAGACGCCCGTGAGACTCACGGGCAAGATGCCCGTGCTACGCCCGCAAGAGATGCCCGTGCTACGCTGGGAAGGGGCTCCACTGCTGCCGCCCGTCAGGTTTATGTCCGCATCGGCGGGCATGCCGGGCTTGAGTTCCATGTTCGGGTTGTCGATGGTGATCTTGATGCGATAGACCAGCTTGACCCGCTCCTTGTTCGTCTGCACGGTCTTGGGCGTGAATTCCGACTCGGCGGCGATGAACGTCACCCGTCCCGCATAAGCCTTGCCGGGGTAGCTGTCGGTGTATAGGCTGACCGCCTGGCCGAGTTTCACCGTGCCCAGCTCCGTGCCGGGGATATAGGCCCGCAGCCACATGTCCTGGAGATTGCCGACGGTGACAATGGGCGTGCCGGCGGCGACAAATTCGCCGGGCTCGACATTCTTGGAGAGCACCACGCCCGGCAGGGGGCTTGCCAGCGTGGCGTACCCCAGGTGCGTCTTGGCCACCGCGAGGGCTTCCTGGGCCTCCTTCAGCCGCGTGCGGCCCTGCTCGATATCCTCCTGGCGGGGGCCCTTCACCGCCAGCGTGTAGCGCTGCTGAGCCTCATCCACGGCGGCCTTGGCCACATCCAGCGACATGCGGCTGGTGTCGTACTGGCTCTGGGCGACGGCGCCGGTCTTCAGCAGCTCGGCGCGGCGCTGGACCTCCGTTTCCCAGAACGCCTGCTCGGCCTTGGAACGATCGACCGTGGCCTTGGTCGCGGCGATCTCCTCCGGCCGCGAGCCGGCCTCCAGCTCCGCCAGGGCGGCGGCAGCCGTCTCCTGGGCGGCCTGACGCTGCCGCAGATCCTGCTCCAGTTCGTTGGGGTCCAGCTTGGCCACCAGCTCACCGGGTTTGACCACGTAACCTTCATCCACCGGGCGCTGGCTCACCCAGCCGGGCAGGCGAAAGCTAAGGGGCACCTGGGTCACCTCGATATTGCCCGAGACGCGCAAGGTGGGCTGCGGGCCGTGCGGCCGCGCGAGGAAACAAATGACAGCCGCGACGGCGGCAAGGATCAGCACGATGACCGGCACCAGCAGTCTGCTGCGTTTCATGCACGTTCCGTTTTTACGAGCGGCGTATCCATCGGTTCTGGGGGATAGCTGTCCCCGCTAGTCGGCAATCGCCGGCTGGGTCGCATGTTTCTCGTGTCGCAGGCGCCGCAAGAGCAGCAGCGCCGGCATGCACAAGACCGTCATCGCCGCGAGCAGGCGGAAATTATCCACAAACGCCCACAACGTCGCCTGCCGGCCCACCTGGCCGTACAGCACGCCGTACGCCTGCTGCGCGGCGAGGTAATTCCCGCTTATCGGCGCCAGCCCCGACTGGATCGCCTGTAATTGCTGCTGATAGGGTGCATTATACGGTGTGGCATGGGCCACCATGATGGTCTGGTGCACCTGGCCGCCGCGGGCCAGCATCGTGGTCATCAGCGCGATGCCGACGGCGCCGCCGATATTGCGCATGAGATTGTAAATGCCGGTTGCATTGGCCATCTGCTCGTTGCGCAGCATGCCCATGGCGCTGGTTGTCAGGGGCACGAAGATGAACCCCAGCGACAGCCCCGTCAGGATGTTCGGCCAGACGACGCTGGAGGGGGCGATCTGGAGGTCCAGGTTGCCCAGCGCGTACGTGGAGTAAGCCAGGGCGATAAACCCGCCCACCAGCAGCGCGCGGCCGTCGATCAGGCCGATCAGCCGGCCGACCATGAACATCGCGACCAGAGAGCCGACGCCGCGCGGGCTGACGGTCAGGCCGCTTTTCAGAGCGGTATAGCCCAGCAATGTCTGAAGAAAGAGCGGCAGCAGGGCGGTGGAGCCGTATAAGACCGCGCCCACCACGGTGATCAGGCCCGTGCCGACGGAGAAATTGCGGTCGCGCAGGATGTGCAGATCCACCACCGGGTGCCGGGCATGCCACTCCCAGAAGATGAAAACGATGAAGCCGACGGCCGCCATCGCCAGCAAGGCGCCGATGAGCGGCGAACTGAGCCAGTCTTCCTGCTGGCCCTTATCGAGGGCCACGTGCAGGCTGCCCACCCAGATGGCCAGCACGACCAGTCCGAACAGGTCCAGCCGGCCCGGACGGGCCGTGCGAATGTACGGCGGGTCCTCCAGGAAGGCCTTAATCAGCGACACGGCCATCAGGCCGATGGGGATATTGATGTAGAAGATCCAGCGCCAGGAGTAGTTGTCGGTAATCCAGCCGCCCAGGGTCGGCCCGATGATGGGCGCCACGACCACGCCCAGGCCGAAAACCGCCATGGCCACGCCGCGTTTTTTCGGCGGAAAACTCTCCAGCAGCACCGCCTGCGAAATGGGCTGCATGGCTCCGCCCCCGAGTCCCTGGATGACCCGCGCCACGATGAGAAATCCCAGCGACTGGGCCGCCCCGCACGCCACCGAGGCCAGCGTAAAGACGACCACGCACGCCAGCAGCAGCCGCTTTCGCCCCAGCAGGCTGCCCAGCCAGCCGGTGGCCGGCAGCACAATCGCCATGGCGACCAGGAAACTGGTGAGCGTCCAGGTGGCCTCCTCCACGCTGGCCGACATCGAGCCGGCGATGTGCGGCAGCGCCACGTTCACCACGGTCGAATCCAGCACCACCATGAACGTGGTGAGCATGACCGCCGAGGCAATCAGCCACGGGTTGGTGCGCGGATGCCAGGCAACCGCGCCGGGGCCAATCTGTGCGGAGGCGGCGGTCATTGAAATCGCATCGCTACTCTCGTTGGTGCCAAGCCGTGGGTCGGTTCTCTGCACGCACGTCGATTCTCCATCCAGGAACACCGCCGCACAATGCCGCGGCCACGGCGCCCGATCGACAAGCGCACAGCCGGGCGAACCCGGCCGGCACTAATGCATGGCGCCTGGCTTGTGACCGCTGGCGGCATGCCGGCCGTTATGCATCAGCAGCAGCGCCGGGATGCACAAAATGGCCATCGCCGCCAGCAGCCGGAAATCGTCGATGAAGGCGGCCAGGTTGGCCTGCTGGCTCAGCCGGCCGTACATCAGCACCGAAGCGGCGCCGGCGGCCCTGTCCGAGCCGAGCATCGGCGCCAGGCCGGCGCCGATGGCCTGCATCTGCTGCCGGTAGGTCTCATTATAAGGGGTCAGGTGCGAAACCATGTTCATCTGGTGCATCTGGCCGCCGCGGGCCAGCATGGTGGTCATCAGGGCGATGCCGGCCGCGCCGCCGATGTTGCGCATCAGGTTATAGAGGCCCGTGGCATTGCCCATCTGGTCGTTTTTCAGCGAGGACATGGTGGCCGTGGTCAGCGGCACGAAGATGAAGCCCAGCGACAGGCCGGTAATGATGTTGGGCCACACGACGCTGGCCGATGTGATATCCAGGTTCAGCCCCCCCAGGGCCGCCACCGAGTACGCCAGCGCGCCAAAGCCGCTCACCAGCAGCAGCCGCGTGTCGATCACGCCGATGACCCGGCCGACGACGAGCATGGCCGCCAAGGCGCCAAGACCGCGCGGGCTCATGGCCAGGCCGCTATCGAGGGCACTGTAGCCCAGCATGGTCTGGAGGAACAGCGGCAGCAGGGCCGTGGAGCCGTACAGCACCGCGCCCACCACGGTCACCAGCGCCGTGCCGGTGGCGAAGCTGCGGTCGCGCAGGATCTGAAGCTTGACCACCGGCTCGCGGACCGACAGCTCCCAGATCACGAAGACCACGAATCCCACCGCCGCCAGCACCGCCAGCGTGCAGATGAACGGCGAACTGAGCCAGTCATCCTGCTGGCCCTTGTCCAGCATTGTGTGCAGGCTGCCAATCCAGAGGGCCAGCAGCCCCAGGCCGATAAAATCGATCTTCGACGCCCGCCCGTGGCGGATATAGGGCGGGTCCTCCACGAACGACTGGATCAGCCACACCGCCAGCAGCCCCACCGGCAGGTTCATGTAGAAAATCCAGCGCCAGGAATAGTTGTCGGTGATCCAGCCGCCCAGCGTGGGGCCGATGATCGGGGCCACCACCACGCCCAGGCCGAACAGGGCCATCGCCGAGCCGCGCTTGTGCGGCGGGAAACTCTCCAGCAGCACCGCCTGCGAAATGGGCTGCATGGCCCCGCCCCCGAGGCCCTGGATGATGCGGGCCACGATCAGGAAGCCCAGCGATGTGGCCAGCCCGCACGCCAGCGAGGCCAGCGTGAACAGGATCACGCACAGGATCAGAAAGCGTTTGCGGCCGAACAGGCCGCTCAGCCAGCCGGTGGCCGGCAGCACGATGGCGTTGGCCACGAGGTAGCTCGTGAGCGTCCAGGTCGATTCTTCGATCGTCGCCGACAGCGTGCCGGCGACGTGCGGCAGCGCCACGTTCACCACCGTGGTGTCGAGAACCTCCATGAAGGTCGCCGACATCACGGCGCCGCCGATGAGCCAGACGTTGGCGCGCGGCCGCCACGCGAGGGTGGCGGCATCGAGTTGTGCCTGGGTGGAGGTCATCGAGAAGGAATCACGGCTGGGCCGTGCGGATGGGCAGCGGGTGCTCGCCACGGCCAGCGCCCACGTACACGCTGGGCACCACCGACATGCCCGGCGCCAGCAGCCAGTGCGTGTAGGCCTCGCGATCGAACAGGATCTTCACCGGCACGCGCTGCACGACCTTGACGTAATTGCCGGTGGCATTCTCCGGCGGCAGCAGGCTGAAGCGCGCGCCCGTGCCCGCCTGGATGCTGTCCACGGCGCCGTGAAACGCCTGGCCGGGATAGGCGTCGACGACAATCGTGACATCCTGGCCGGCGGACATGTGGGTCAGTTGCGTTTCCTTGAAATTCGCCGTCACCCACACCTCCGGCTGGACCAGGGCCGTCACGATCTGGCCCACCTGCACGTATTGGCCCGCGCGGGCAATTTTGCGGGTGATGCGCCCATCCACCGGGGCGCGGATAACCGTGTAGGACAGATCAAGCTCGGCTGCGGCGACGGCGGCGGCGGCCTGCTCCATGGCGGCCTTGGCGCTGGCGGCCTGGGCCTCGGCGGCGGCGATCTGCTGCGGGGCGGTCTGGGCGGTGGCCAGCGCCGCCTGGGCGGAGACGACCTTGCCCGTGGACTCGGCCAGCGCCGCCTGGGCTGTATTCAGGGAAAGCCGGCTGGTGTCGTACTGATTCTGCGCCACGGCGCCGCTCTGGATGAGCTCCGCGCGCCGGTTTACCTCCTGCTGCCAGTACGCCTGCTCGGCCTTGGACCGATCCACGGCGGCCCGGGCCTGGTCCAGGCCGCCCTGCGCCTGATCCAGGGCGGCGGCGGTGTCGGCCTTCATCAGCTCCACCTGCGTGTTGGCCTGCGCCAACCTGGCCCGCGCCGCCGCCAGAGCCGAATTCGCCTGGTCCAGCCGCGCCTGGCTGTCGCGCGCATCCAGCCGCACCAGCACGGCGCCCGTGGCGACATCCTGGTTATCCTCCGCCTCGACGCTGAGGATCTGGCCTGCCACGCGGCTGGAGATCTGCACGATGCTGCCATCGACAAAGGCGTCATCGGTCTCCTCGTATTGCCGGGCGTGCAGCCAGTATTTCAGTCCGTACGTTGCCACCGCCAGCACGATGACGGCCGCCACGAGCTTCGCCCGCCGCCGGCGGAAGAAGGACTTCTTGACCGGCGGTTCGGCGGCGGGCCGGCCGCCCAGGTCAATCCCGGGTGCGTGTTTCTCTGTGTTCGTCGCGCTCTGCATTGTCGTTACCATTTCTTCCTAACTCTCCGGTATCTTCACCTCTGAAAGACCCGTAGCACGGGCGTCTCGCCCGTGAGTCGCACGGCCATCTTGGCCGTGTTTCCGGCAGTCTCTCCGTTTCGCCACGGGCGAGACGCCCGTGGGACTCATGGGCGAGACGCCCATGCTACTTTCTTGCTATGGCTTAGCCGCCGGTTGTGTCGCCGCCGGTTGCGTAGTGGCCATCGCCACTTCCCAGCCGCCGCCCAGGGCTTTATAGAGGGCCACCAGCGAGGTCGTCAGCGCCCGGTCGCTGAGCACCAGGGCCTCCTGCGACTGGAAGAGCTGGCGCTGGGCATCCAGGACGGACAGGAAATCCGACAGTCCCTGTCGATACAGCTCGCGCGCCAGGTCGACCGACTCCTGGCTGGCGCGGACCGCATCCTGGAGGCTCTTGCGCCGCTCCTGCTCGGTGTTGAAGGACACCAGGGCATCCTGCACTTCCTCCATGGCGCGCAGCACGGTCTGCTCGTAGCTCATCATCGCCTGTTCCTGCTGGGCGGTGCGGATCTTGATGTTCGCCCGGATCCGCCCGGCGTCGAAGACCGGCCAGCGGACGCTGGGCCCGACCGTCCAGGAGCGGCTGGGCGAGTCGAACAGGTTATGCGTGTCGGACGACTGCCAGGCGAACGAGCCGTTGAGCGCGAATTGCGGGTACAGGTCGGCCTTGGCCTGGCCGATGCGGGCCGTGGCGGCGGCGAGCTGCCGCTCCGCCTGGCGGATGTCCGGCCGGCGGCGCAGCAATTCAGCGGGCAGCCCCGTGGCCACCTGCTCGGGAGGAACCGGTATGGCCGCCGCCGCACTGAGGCTGTCGACCAGGTCCCCCGGCTGCTGGCCCAGCAGCACCGACAGGCGGTACATGGCCTGCCATTCCTGACGGGCCAGTTGCGGCAGCGTGGCCTCGGTGCTGGAGACCTGGGCGCTGGCCCGCGAGACATCCAGTTGCGTCGCTTCGCCGACCTTGCGCCGATCGAGCGTCAATTGCAACGTCTGGCGCTGTGTCTGGAGGTTTTGGCGCGCGATGATGAGTTCCTGCTGGTAGCCGCGGAGTTCCACGTAATTGCGGGCCACTTCCGCCAGCACGGAGAGCACCACGCCGCGCTGGCCTTCGATCGTGGCCTCCAGGTCGGCCGTGGCCGCCTGCACGGCGCGGCGCGTGCCGCCGAAGACATCCAGCTCCCACGAGGCGTCAAAGCCGGCCTGGTACTGGTTGAACTCCCAGGGGAAGTGCGGCAGCTTGAACGCGTTATAGGGGGCGGCGTTCTGGCTGAGCCGGTTGTGCGAATAGTCGCCGACAGCGTCGAGGGAGGGATACTCCTGCGAGCTGACGATCGTGCGGCGGGCGCGGGCCTCGCGAACGCGGGCGACGGCAGTGCGCACGTCGTAGTTGGCCTGAACGGCCCGGGCGATAAGGTCATCCAGTGCCGGGTCGTTCAGCAGCATCCACCACTGGGCGGCAGGCGTGACGGCCGCCGCCAGCGGGCTGGGCTGCGAGGTCGGCGGCAGCGGGCCAAAGCTCGCCGGCATCGTGGTCGTCGGCGGCCGGTAATTGGGCCCGACGTTGCACCCGGCCGCCAGCAGCATACCTAACGCCAGCAGCGACAAGATCTTAAATGCGTTCATCTACCCGGGGCCTCTCGTAACGCTCGTGACGTCGGGGGGCGGAAGTGAGGAATTCCCTCAGTTGGCCTCCTCGCCAATCAACTGTCCGCCGCGGACAGTTGCCGACATTTCATCAACTGTCCATTATGGACAGTTGCCGACACATCTCATCCAATCAACTGTGCGTTACGCACAGTTGCCGGCACTTCAAGTGTAAACGGTTTACACTTGCCGACTCCGACTTTGTCGGAGTCGTTGTGCAGCACCCGCCCGATAACCACTACATATTGTGGTCCCTGGCCGCAAAGGGCCGACAGGGGCGAAACTTTCGCCCCTGAGGGCAGGTGTCCATTATGGACACCTGGTCGCTCACCTTTAAACGGTTTAAAGGTGGTCTTGGGCGCATAACGCGATGATGCGCCTCAGGTTCCATCTAGGGTTCCACCGTCTCCACTGCCGGCTGGGCGAGCCGCTGGGCGGCGGATTCCACATGCCCCTTGCGGCCGTGCCGGCTGAGCAGGTGGCGGATTTTCTCCATGTACACGAAGAACACCGGCGTCACATACAACGTCAGCGACTGCGAGAACATCAGGCCGCCGGTGACGGACAGGCCCAGCGGGCGGCGGGCCTCGCCGCCGGCGCCGTAGCCCATGGCGATGGGAATGCCGGCCATCAGCGCCGCCATCGTGGTCATCATGATCGGGCGGAACCGCACCATGCACGCCTTGTGGATGGCCTCCACCGGCCCCAGCCCATCGCGGTGCTGGCACTCGATGGCGAAGTCGACCATCATGATGCCGTTCTTCTTCACCAGGCCGATGAGCATGATGATGCCCACGAAGGCATACAGCGACAGCGTCGCCTTGAAGATCATCAGCGTCAGCAGCGCGCCAAAGCCGGCAAACGGCAGGGCAGAGAGGATCGTGATGGGGTGGTAGAAACTCTCATAGAGCACGCCCAGCACCACGTAGATCACCACCACCGCCAGGATCAGCAGCACCACCATGCCGTTCATGGAATCCTTGAACGCCTGGGCGGTGCCCTGGAAGGCGTAGCTCATGCCGGCCGGCAGGGAGGTGGCGGCAATGGCGTCAACGGCCTTGGTGGCATCGCTCAGCGCCACGCCCGGCTTGAGGTTGAAGGAAACCGTCACCGAGGGCATCTGCCCGGAGTGGGCGATCGACAGGGGGCCCAGGTTCTCCGTCAGCGAGGTGACCGCCTTGAGCGGCACCAGCTGGCCCTGGGCCGAGCGGATGTACAGCATGGACAGGGACGTCTTGTCCAATTGGTACTCGGGCATGACCTCCATGATCACCTGGTAATCGTTGGTGGGCGTCAGGATGGTGGAGATCTGCCGGGTGCCGAAGGCCGTGTCGATCGCGTCGGTGATCTGGAAGGGCGTCACGTCGTACGCCTTGGCCTTGTCGCGGTCCATCAGCACGTTCACCTGCGGGTTCTTCATCTGCAGGTCGCTGGAGACGTCCATCAGGCCGGGCAGCTGCCGGATCTGCTCTTCCATCTTCTCGCCGTAGGCGTACAGCTCCTGCGTGTTGGAGCCCAGGAACGTAACCTGGTACAAGGCACGCGTCATGCGCCCGCCCACGTTGATGGGCAGCGGATTGGTCAGGTACACGCGGATGCCGGGAATCGGCGTCAGCTTGGCGCGCAGCTCGGCGATCACCTGGTCAATCTTGAGCTGGCGCTGTCGGCGGGGCTTGAGGACCACGAAGCACATGCCGGTGTTGGCCTGCCCGAACGAGCTGCCGCCGACGCTGGACATGAAGCGGTCGACGTTCTCGTCCGCCTGCAGGCAGTCCATGACCTTCCGCTGATAGGCCGCCATGGCGTCAAACGAGGTCTGCTGCGGCGCTTCGACCTGGACCACGAACTGGTCGCGGTCCTCCGCGGGGATAAAGTCCATGGGGATGAGCTTGAAGAGCAGCCCTGTGGCCACCAGGATGGCCGCCGAGAAGATCATGGTTGTCCGGCGGTGGCGGAGCACGACCCAGAGTGTCGAGGAGTAGATCTTCACCATCCAGTTGAAGGCCGCCTCGGTCGCCCGGTAGGCCGCGTTGTGGTGCGCCGGGCCGTGCTCGCGGAGGAACCGGCTGGCCAGCATGGGCGTCAGCGTCAGCGACACCACGCCGGAGACCAGCACCGCGGCGCCGATGGTCACGGCGAACTCGCGGAACAGCCGTCCCACCAGCCCGCCCATGAACAGCACCGGGATGAACACCGCCGCCAGCGAGATGGTCATCGAGACGATGGTAAAGCCGATTTCCTGGGCCCCCTCCAGGGCCGCCTGCATGCGCGTCTTGCCCATCTCCATGTGGCGGACGATGTTCTCCAGCATCACCACCGCGTCGTCGACGATGAAGCCCACCGACAGCGTCAGCGCCATCAGCGACAGGTTGTCGAGGCTGTAGCTCAGCAGGTACATCACCATGAACGTGCCCACAATGGCCATGGGCAGCGTCAGGCTGGGGATGACCGTGGCCGAAAGGTTCCGCAGGAACAGGAAGATCACCAGCACCACCAGCGCCAGCGTGATGAGCAGCGTGAACTGCACGTCGTGAGCCGACTCGCGGATGGGCACGCTGCCGTCGCGCAGCACGCTGAGCGACACCGAGGCCGGCAATTGGGTGCGGAACTTGTTGAGCAGGGACTTGACGGAATCCGCCACCTGCAGCGTGTTGGTGCCGGGCTGGCGCAGCACCGCCAGCACGATGGACCGCGACCGGGCACGATCGCTCATGTACCACGCCAGGGACTTGTCGTTCTCCACGCTGTCGATGGCCGTACCGACTTCATTCAGGCGGACGGGCTGACCGTTGCGGTAGGCCAAGACCAGCCGCAGGTAATCCTTGGCACGGACGAGCTGCCCGTTGGCCTGCAGCGTGACGGACTGGTAGGGGCCGGCCATGCCGCCCAGCGGCACGTTGACGTTCTGGGAGGTGACGGCCGCGTTCATCTCGTCCAAGCCGATGCCGCGCGAGGCCAGGGCCTTCGGGTCCAGTTGAATCCGCACGGCGTACTTTTGCGAGCCGAACACCCGCACCTCGGACACGCCGTTGATCATGCTCATTTGCTGGGCGAGCATGGTCTCGGCGTACTCATCCACGTCGGACATGGCCAGCGTGTTGGAGGTCATCGCCAGGTACAGGATGGGCTGGTCGGCCGGGTTGGTCTTGCGGTAGGAGGGCGGGGCCGGCAGGTCCGCGGGCAGCTTGCGCATGGCCCGCGCGATGGCCGCCTGCACATCCTGCGCCGCCGCGTCAATGTTGCGCGCCAGCGCGAACTGGATGGTGATGCTGGTGGAGCCTATCGAGCTGGTGGAGCTCATGGAATCCACGCCGGCAATCGTGGACAGCTCCTTCTCCAGCGGCATGGCCACGGATGAGGCCATCGTGGCGGGGCTGGCCCCCGGGTAGGAGCAGTACACGCTGATCGTGGGGAAGTCCACGTTCGGCAGGTCGCTCACCGGCAGCATCTTGTACGCCATGATGCCGAACAACATGATGCTGGACATCACCAGCGTCGTCATGACGGGCCGGCGGATAAAAACTGAGGCGATATTCATGCCGCCGTCTCCTGCGCCGGCTGGGAAGCCGCCTGGCCGTCAGTGGGGGCCTTGATCTCGACCTTGACCCCATCCGTCAGCCGCAGGTGGCCGTCGGTGACCACCGTCTCGTCGCCCTTCAGGCCGTCGGTGACCACCACGTCAAGCCCCAGCAGCTGGCCCACCTTCACCAGCCGGACCTGGGCCGACCGGTCGGCCGAGACCACGAGCACATACTTGCCGTTCTGGCCCGTCTGCACGGCCCGCGCGGGCACGACCACCTGGTCGTCCTGCTGCGCCAGCGTCAGCGCCACATCCACGTACTGGCCGGGCCACAGCCGCTCCTGCGTGTTGGGGAAGCTGGCGCCCACCATGATCGTGCCGGTGGTCCTGTCGACGGTGTTGTCGATGAACGTCAGCTCGCCTTCCTCGACCTGCGCCTGCTCGGGAATGGTGGCCAGCACCTTCAGCTTGCCGTTGGCCATGTACTGGCGCAGGGCGGGCAGGTCCGACTGGGTGATCGAGAAAAAGACATCCACGGGGCTGATCTGGTTGATGATGGCCATCATCTCGTCGTTGACCTTGGCCAGGTTGCCCTGGTCGATGCACAGGCTGCCGGCCCGCCCATCCAGGGGCGAGCGGATGGAGCAATGCTCCAGTTGAAGCTGGGCGTTCTCCACGGCGGCCTGGTCGGCCTGGACGGCGGCGTTCAAGGCGTCGGCGGCGGCGATGAGCTTGTCGTGGTCGGAGGCGGAGGAGATGCCTTTCTTGAACAGCTCCTCATCGCGCTGGGCCTCGAGCTGGGCCTCGTGGGCCTGGGCCACATCGCGCGCCAGGTTGCCCTGGGCCTGCTTGAGCGCCGCGTCGAAGGGCCGCGGGTCGATGGAGAACAGCAGGTCGCCCTTGTGCACCGCCTGGCCCTTGAGCACGTGCACGGTCTGGACAATGCCCGTGATTTCCGGCTTGATGGTCACGGTGGCCGAGGCGCGCACCGCGCCGAACGTGCGAACCTCCAACGGCACGGTCTTCTTCTGCGCCTGGGCGACCGTGACGGGCACGCGGCGATCCGCGGCCTTGCCGGCCGCCTCAGTCTTGCTGCACGAGGCCGCCAGGCCCGCCGCCAGCACGGCCGCCGCCAGGGCGGCGATGCGGCTACCTCGCCGGGCGCGGCCGTTTTCGGATTGAATGACATCGCTCACTTTTAAAATCCTCATCAAGTCCCTCGGGCCATTGATCTCCTGGCCGGCCGGTGCGGCCGGCGACGGCGGGGAAACTTCAGACCCATGATACTGACTAGTCAGTATCCAAATTTCCAGCGGATTTTCAAGCTTCCATCGGCCCATTTATTTTGCAAAAACTCTTGCAATCCTTGCGTTGACGCTGCCAGGGCCTATGCGCTATAATACTGACCAGTCAGTTCTGGACCCGGTAGATCAGGACCGTAAAAACGATGCCCCGAGGCGACCGAAAACAGCAGATCATGCACGCCGCCGAGCGGCTGTTCACCAGCCGGCCGCCGGGCACCGTCACCACCGACGAGATCGCCAAGGCCGCGCGCGTGGGCAAAGGCACGATCTATAAGTATTTTCGCGATAAGGAAGACCTTTTCTTCCAGACCGCCACGCTGGGCTTCGAGCAGTTGTGCGAGCTGATTCGCGGCAGCGCCCCCGGCGAGGCGCTCTTCGCCGAGCAGCTCATGTCCGCCTGCCAGCAGATCATCGCCTTCTTCCAGGACCGCCGGCGGCTGTTCGGCATCATGCAGAGCGAAGACAGCCGCATGTCCTTCAGCACCGGGAAAATCCAGCATCGCTGGATGGAAACCCGCCGCACGCTGGTCACGTCGGTGGCCGAGGTGATCGCCAAGGGCGTGGCCGAGGGCCAGGTCCGCCGCGACATCGAGCCGGAGGTGCTGGCGGGCTATTTGTTGGGCATGCTGCGGGCGCGGGCGCGCGACCTGACCGATGTGCCGGAAGACCGGCGCTCGCCCGACATGCTGGTGAACCTGTTCTTCTTCGGCGCTGCCCACAGCGGCCCGGCGGCCGGCCTGTTTAGCCGCCGCAGTGCGGCCGCCGCGCCGGCGATTTCGGAATCGGCCCCGTGAGCGAACTGGAAGGTCCATCGCTTCAGAGCCCGTCCGTGGAAGCTGCCGGCCGTCGAACCGGGGGCATCGTTGGGGCTTTTGGCGCCTTGGCCGCCCGTGCTGGCGCCGGCAGGCATGTGGTTCGGGCCCTGCGGCACCGCAACTACCAGCTCTTCTTTGTGGGCCAGGGCATCTCGCTGATGGGAACCTGGATGCAGGCCATGGCCAGCGGCTGGCTGGTGCGGTTTCTCGTGGTCTCGCCGTTCTACCAGGGTCTGGTAGGTTTTTGCGCCCAGATTCCGGCCTTCATGTTTTCGCCCCTGGCGGGCGTGCTTGCCGATCACATGGACCGCCGCCGCCTGGTGATTGCCACCCAGGCGCTGGCAATGGTGCAGGCCCTTGTGCTGGCCGCGCTGGCGCTCACGGGAACGATAACCATCTGGTACATCGTGGCGATGAGCCTGGTGCTGGGTGTGGTCAACGCGTTTGATGTCCCTATCCGCCAATCCTTCGTCGTGGAGATGGTGCCGGATAAGTCGGACATTTCCAATGCCATTGCCTTGAACTCTTCGCTCTTTAACAGCGCCCGTCTGGTCGGCCCGGCGGTCGCGGGCGCCATCATCGCGACCTTTGGCGAAAAGCTGATCGGGGCGGGGGTGTGCTTCGCGCTCAACGGGCTGAGCTACATTGCGGTCATTTTTTCGCTGCGGGCAATGAAGCTCAATCGCTCCAACCGGGCCGCCCCGCAGATCTCTCTGCTGGCGAACGTCAAGGCCGGGCTGGACTACGCGATGGGATTTGCCCCGCTCAAGGCCATCCTCCAGCAGGTGGCGACGATGAGCCTGGTGGGCATGTCGTACGCGGTTCTCATGCCCACCTGGGCCAAGGATATTCTGCACGGCGGCGCGCGCACGCAGGGCTTTCTGCTGTCCTCGGCAGGCTGCGGGGCCCTGGTGGGGGCCATCTACCTCGCCTCGCGGCGCAGCGTCCGCGGCCTGGGTCGCCTCATGGCGATCGCCGCGTTCCTGTTCGGCAGCGCCCTGATCGGCTTTTCGTTTTCGCGGATCCTGCCGCTGTCCATGGTCCTGCTGGGCCTGGCCGGCTTTGGCGCCATGATCTCCATGGCCTCCAGCAATTCGCTGATTCAGACCCTCGTGGATGACAAGATGCGCGGCCGCGTGATGAGCCTGTACACCCTGTGCTTCATGGGCACCGTGCCCTTCGGCAGCCTGCTGGCGGGCGCGGTGGCCAGTTGGCTGGGCGCCCCCTTCGCGCTGGCGATTGGCGGGGCGGGCTGTATAGTGGCGGCGTTCCTGTTCGCTAGGAAACTGCCGCACCTGGGGCGGATGGTGCATCCGATTTACGTGCAACTGGGCCTGGCGCCTCAAGCGTCCGAAGGTGCGGCGATCAAGCAGCGGCTATAAGGTGGCACTAAGGTGGCACAGGCTTTTAGCCNNGGCTAAAAGCCTGTGCCACCAAGAGAGAGGAATAGGAGATGTGGATCGTGCAAAGGAGTCATGTGTTTTCCTGGCTGCTTCTGGGGTCCGCCTGTTTGCTGCTGGCCTCGTGCAGCCCCGTCGAGACCGGCTCGAATGAGGACTTCATCGGCCCGGCGCCGCAGCGTGCGCTCGTCCAGGAAACCACGCGCGCCGAGGCGCTGCGCCAGGTGAACGCCGCCACCGAGCCGGCCACGCAGCCCTCCGGGCCGATCCAGGTGACGCTCAGCCAGGCGGTGCTGATGGCCCTGGAGAACAACCGCGCCTTTGTGGTTCAGCGTTACAACCCGCCGCTGGAACGCACGCTGGTCGAGCAGCAACTGGCGGCGTTTGACCCGAATTTCGGCGGCAGCTTCACCTTCGAGCGGCTCAGCACGACAGCCCAGAATCTCACGCTGGGCAAGACGTTCAGCCAGAGCTACACCCCGCAACTGGCCCTGTCGGAATTTCTGCCTACCGGCACGACGCTGGCCCTGATGGGCCAGACGACGATCAACGAATTTCCCGGCATCCCGCAGGACAAGTTCGCCACCACGGCCGGGTTTTCGGCCACGCAATCGCTGCTGCGCGGCTTTGGGCCGGATGTGAACTATGTCTCGCTGCGCCAGGCCCGGCTGGATGTACTGAACTCGCAGTACCAGCTTCGCGGCTTTGCCGAGTCGCTGGTGGCCTCGACGGAGGAGGCGTATTGGAACTACGCACTGGCCCAGCGGCAGATCGAGATCGTCATCCAGTCGCTGGGCCTGGCCCAAAAGCAGCTTGATGACACCCTGGAGCGGATTCGCGTGGGCACCGTGGCCCAGACCGAGCAGGCCGCCGCCGAGGCCGAGGTGGCCAGCCGCCACGAGGCCCTGATCGACGCCCGCAGCGCCGCCGACAAGGCGCGCATCACGCTGCTGCGGCTGCTCAGCCCGGGGGGCACGACCTTCGACCGCGAGATCACGCTGCTGGACACCCCCGCCGTGCCGGCCGTCGAGCTGAACGACCCCGACCCGTACGTGCAGGTGGGCCTGAAGCTGCGGCCGGACCTGAACGAGGCCAAGCTTCAGGTCAACCGCGGCGATTTGCAGATCGTCAAGACCAAGAACGGCCTGCTGCCGCAGTTGGACCTGTTCGCCAATCTCAGCCGCACGGGCTACGCCGACTCGTTCGGCGCGTCGGTCACGAATCTCAAGTCGCCCAACTACACATTCCTGGCCGGGGCGACCTTCTCGCTGCCGCCCTTAAACCGCCTGGCCCGCGCCGAGTACACCAATTCCGTGCTGGCCCGCGACCAGGCGATGATGGCCGTGAGCAACATGGCGCAGCTCGTCGAGTCGGACGTTCGCACGGCCTTCATCGAGGCCCGCCGCACGCAGGAGCAGGTGACCGCCACCGCCGCCACGAGCAGGCTCCAGCAGGAAACCGTGCGCGCCGAGATGGAGCGGTTCCAGGTGGGCAAGTCCACCTCGCTCTTGGTAAGCCTGGCCCAGCGCGACCTGCTCTCGGCCCAGATCGCCGAGGTGCAGGCCGTGGTCGCCTACACCAATTCGCTGGTAGAACTCTACCGGCTCAACGGCTCGCTGCTGCTGCGCCGCAACATCGCCAGCCCCGGCGACAAGGCCGTCGAGATCAACGCGGCCGATCTGCGCAAGTACAACCCGCCGCCGGCCCCGTAGGGTGTGCAGCTTCGCTGCACACGGGAAGTTCGAGCGAGGTCGGGTTCTTGCGCATGTCGATTTGCAAATAGGTCTCTTTCCTGAATGCGCGTGCAGGTAATGCTGCACACCCGCCTCTGTCGTGCTAAACCCGCCGCCGCGCCCGGTCGATATCTCCCGCAGTGGAGCTGTCCAGTCGCACATTCCACTACGCCGGGTCGGGGGCATGGGATGGGGTACATGGACCAGGGTAATGACAGAAACGTTTTGGTGGTCGATGATGAGCCGGCGATCTGCGATTTGATTCGCGTGCTGCTGGCGGAGCGCAAGCTGCGCATCACGACGGCCACGGATTCGCGCTCGGCGCAGCGGCTCATCGAACGCGAGAGCTACGACGCCGTCGTATGCGATGTGAAGATGCCGCCGCCCACCGGGCTGGAGCTGCTGGCCCTCTGCCGGCAGCGCCGGCCGCAGACGCCGGTCATCCTCATCAGCGGCAACGCCTCCATCACCGATGCCAAAGAGGCCATCCGCAACGGGGCCTACGACTACCTCGAAAAACCCTTCCACACCGACACGCTGTGCCAGGTGGTGGATGATGCCGCCAGCCTGGGGTTCGCCCGCCATCGTGCCTCGGCCGCCGTGGCATCCAGCGCCATTGCGGGCGGCGATGCGACCATCGCGCCCACCGTCAACAGCGCAGGCAGTTCAAACGTCGCCGCGGAGGATGTCG
This sequence comes from Phycisphaerales bacterium, assembly GCA_003171335.1. Taxonomy (GTDB): domain Bacteria; phylum Planctomycetota; class Phycisphaerae; order SM23-33; family FEN-1343; genus FEN-1343. Next base: position 38,294 of record PMYD01000118.1, on the reverse strand, counting down.
CCGGTGGCCCGCGCGATGCGCTGACCGGTCTGCTCTCGCCGCGGGCGTTCTTCGAGCAGCTCAGCGCCATCCGCCTGGACAGCCTGGCCGACCGGCGGACCTGCTCCATGCTCATCGTCGATGTCGATGAGTTTTCCGATGCGAACCAGATGTTCGGCTACGGCTTTGGGGATGAGGTGCTGCGTCGCGTGGGGACCTGCCTCCAGGAGGCCTTCGGCGCTGCCGCGCTTCTGTGCCGGATGGGCGAGGACCATTTCGCCGTGGCGCTGAAGGATGTCGATGAGGCGGCCGCACGCGCGGCGGCGGAGAAGCTGCGCGAGCAGTTCAGTCGCTGCCGGCTGACCTGGCAGGACCATCCCGTGTCGCTGACGCTCTCGATGGGCATCGCCGAGGCGGGGCCGGGTTTTGCCGTCTCGGAGGCCGAGCTGCGCGGCCGGGCGCTCCAGGCGCTCAAGGAGGCCAAGCGGGCCGGTCGAAACCGCGTCGTCGCCCATGGCGAGTTGGTGGCCAGCGGCGAGGGCCAGTGGGCGCTGGTGAACGACCAGCTCCACAAGGCCTGGGAAGACGCCACCAACCTGAACCGCCAGCTCCGCCTGGCCTGCCTGGAAGGCGTGGGCGCGTTGGTCAGCGCCGTGGAGGCCAAGGACCCCTACACCCGCCGGCACAGCGAGCAGGTGGCGTATTACGCCGAGCAGTTCGCCCGCCAGCTCGGCCTGCCGGGCGATGTGATCGAGACGATCCGCGTGGCGGCCATGATGCACGATGTGGGCAAGATCGGCATCCCCGACACGGTGCTCACCAAGCCGGGAAAGCTCACGGAGGAGGAATTCGCCCTCATCCGCGACCACCCGCGGATGGGCGCCAACATCGTGCTGAAGATCTCCATGCTGACCGCCGAAGGCCGGCTCATCCGTCACCACCACGAGCAGTGGGACGGCTCGGGCTACCCCGACCGCCTGGCCGGCGAGCAGATTCCGCTGGGGGCCCGCATCATCCAGCTTGCCGACTGCGTGGACGCCATGCTGATGCGCCGCGTGTACAAGGAACCCTTCCCCGTCGAGCGCGTCATCGGCGAGCTGCGGAACGGCCGCGGCAAGCAGTTCGACCCCGCGCTGGCCGATGTGGCCATCCAGTGGATGCAGGTCAACCCGGAAAAGATCATTCGGCCGGCGTAGGGGGTGCGGCAGTGAGGGGGGGCCGGCAGTAACCCCTCTCCCTTGACGGGAGAGGTGGGCCTTCAGGCCCGGCGAGGGTGTCTCGCAGGAGCATGTCACCTATTTGCGCGGAACCCTCACCCGGCCCTGCGGGCCACCCTCTCCCGTAGAAGGGAGAGGGGTTTTCATGCCTTCTTGCGCGGGCTTTGACTACCTCAGGTCGCCTCAAAAAAAACCGATATATCCCCGTGTGAGAGGCCAACGCGACGGGGACCTCATGCGCGGACGAGGCAACATCCTGGCGGCCGTGATGCTGGCGGCGATCACCGCCGGCTGCGGCCAGCGGCCCGGCGGGCTGTACCAGCGGCTGCAAAGCCATCAGGAGTCGGAACTGGCCCAGGCGGCGGTGGATGCCGGCGCGGCCAACGACCGCCAGGCGGTGCCGTACCTCATCGAGGCCCTGGAGCACGAGGCGGCCGATGTGCGGCTGTTCGCCATCACCTCGCTAAGGCGGATCACCGGCCAGGACCTGGGCTATCGCCCGTGGGCCTCGCCGGAGGAGCGCCAGGCGGCCATCCAGCGCTGGCGGCAGTGGTGGGGCGTCGGGCCGGCCACGGCCCTGTCGGCGGGAGAGTGATCGAAAATGTCTGCCATTCCTCCACAACCCATCCGCCTGTCGCTGGCTTCGACGCCGGCGCACCTGCCCATCGTGCGGGCGGGGGTGGGCGAGATCGCCCGCCTGGTGGGCTTTGACGAAAAGGCCGTCGACGCCGTGGTGCTGGCCGTCGATGAAGCCATGACCAACATCATCAAGCACGCCTACGACGGCCGCAACGATCAGCCCATCGAGGCGGCCTTCACCGCCTTGTCCGAGGCGGCCGACGGCGGCCCAGCCGGCCTGACCATCGTGCTGGAAGACCGCGGCAAGCCTGTCGACCCGGCCGCCGTCCGCAGCCGCGACCTGGACGATGTCCGCCCCGGCGGCCTGGGCGTGCACATCATGGGCTGCTGCATGGACCGCGTGGACTACACGCCGCGCGAGGGCGGCGGCACCCGTTTAACGATGACCAAGTTCCTGCGGGCGGCGGATAAACCCGGCGCTCGCCAACCTCAACTGACAGGAGGCACTCGTGGTTGAAGCCAAACTCAACAGCCCCGTGCGCCAGGTGCGCCAGGAGCCCCAGGCCCTGGTGGTCACGCTGGCCGGCGATGTGGACCTGCACCGCACGCCCGAGCTCCAGCAGGAGCTGGTGCGCGTGGTGGAACGCCGGCCCCGGCGGATCGTGCTGGACCTGACCGCCGTGCAGTACATGGATTCCTCCGGCGTGGCCAGCCTGGTGAAGCTGCTCTCCAGCACGCGCCGCCAGAACATCGAACTGAAACTGTGCGGCATGGCGCCGCGGGTGAAGAGCATCTTTGAGATCACCCGCCTGGACACCGTGTTCGACATCTGCCCGGCTCTCAAGGATGCGCTGGCCTGATGGATGCCGCATCGACACAATCTCGCCGGCTGACCCACCTGGGCACGCGCGGGCTGGATGTGATCCGCTACATCGGCGGCATGGCGCTGCTGCTCCAGGAGACGGCCCGCGCGGCGGCGGGCGTGCTGGCCAGCCGCCCGCACCGCGCCAGCGCGGCGGCCCATCTGGCGCGACAGGTCGTGCGGCTGGGCATTCGCAGCGTGGGCATCGTGGCGCTGGTGCAGTTCTTCGTGGGCGTCATCCTGGCCCTCCAAATGGCCCCGCCGCTGGAGCCGTTCGGGTACGTCAGCATGGTGGCCAACATTATCGGCGTGGCCGTCTTCCGCGAGCTGGGGCCGCTCATCTCGGCCATCGTGCTATGCGGCTTTGCCGGCGCATCGATTGCCGCCGAGCTGGGCGCCATGGTCGTCGGCGAGGAGGTCGAGGCCCTGGAGGCTCACGCCATTTCGCCGGTGCGGTTCCTGATTCTGCCGCGGCTGGCCGGCACGGTCATCGCCATGATCTGCCTGTGCGTCGTGGCCGATCTGGCCGGCTGCCTGGGCGGCTACCTCAGCTCGCTGCTGGTGATCGGGCCGGCGGCGCACCTGGGCTACTGGGCGCGCATCGCCGAGCAGCTCACCGTGGGGGATTTTCTCACCGGCCTGATCAAGGCCGGCGTGTTCGGGCTGATCCTGGGCCTGCTGGCGTGCTTCGAGGGCCTGCGCGTCCGCGGCGGCGCCGAAGGCGTCGGAAGGGCCACGACCATGACGGTCGTCTACACCATCATCTCGCTGGTGCTGGTGGACTGCCTGTTTACGGTCCTCTTTTTCGTGTGCAAACTGTGATCGACAAAGCCGACAGCCTTCTGGATGCACCTGTCGCACCGGCCGCGGCCGCCGAAGCGCCGCCGCCCGCCATTGCCGTGGTGGACCTGGTGAGCGTCCTGGATGGCCGGCCCGTGCTCGATGGCGTCAGCTTCGACGTGCCGCGCGGCAAAACCCTGGTCATCATGGGGCCTTCCGGCTGCGGCAAGACCACACTGCTTCGCCACTTGATCGGCTCGATGCGGCCCACGCGCGGCCGCGTGGAGCTGCTGGGCCACAACCTCGGCGAGCTGGCCGAGCGCGATCTGGAGGCCGTGCGCCGCCGGTTTGGCATCCTCTTCCAGAGCGGGGCGCTCTTCAACTCGATGACCGTGGCGGAAAACGTCGCCCTGCCGCTGCGCGAGCACACCCGGCTGGATGCGGCCACCATCGATGTGATCGTCAAGATGAAGCTCGAGCTGGTGAACCTGCGCGCTGCCGCCAACCGCATGCCGGCGGAGATCTCCGGCGGCATGAAGAAGCGGGCCGGTTTGGCGCGGGCGATCGCCCTGGATCCGGAGGTGCTCTTCTACGATGAGCCCTCGGCCGGCCTCGATCCGGTGACCAGCGCCGAGATCGACCAGCTCATCATCGACCTGACGGACAAGCTCGGCGTCACCAGCGTGGTGGTGACGCACGAAATGGACTCCGCCTTCCGCGTCGCCGACACCATGGTGATGCTCGATGAAGGCAAGGTGCTGCGAACCGGCGCCCGGCAGGAATTCCAGCTTCTGCGCGATGGCCCGCCCACGGGCGACCGCGCCAGCGACCTGATCCGCCAGTTCCTCACCGGCAGTTCCCACGGCCCGATCACCGACCGGAGGCTCTCCGGCGGCTACGCGGATGACATTCTCATGGCTGCCGGCCGCGCTGGCCGGCCGCTTTGGACGGGATGGAGGTAATCTCATGGCTGGCCGTATGAAAAACGAACTGGCCGCGGGCGGCTTTGTCCTGGCCGCCGTGGCGGGAATCCTGGCCGTGGCCATCTGGCTGTCCGGCCTGCACCTGGGCGGCCACCACGCGTACGTCACCGCCACGATGAACGTCGGCGACACCAGCATCCGGCCCGACAGCGCTGTGCGCGTGGGTACCGTCGAGGTGGGCAAGGTCGATCGCGTCAGCCCCAGCGCTGACTGGAAAAGCTGCACGTACCGCATTCGCCTCACCCGCAACGTGGTTCTCCGCCAGGATGCCCGCGTGCTGGCCACCGCCCCGACGCTGGGGGGCGTGGGCTCGCTAACCGTGCTGGACCTGGGCTCACCCGCCGCACCCGCCGCCGATAGCCTGCACCCGGCCCGCCTGGATGTGGGTCCTAACCCGCTGGTGGGCAACATGCTCAGCGAGATCGGCTACGGATCCGAGCAGCGCGAGGCGTTCCAGCAGGCCATTACGAACATTCACCTGGCTTTGGAGGGCGTCCGCGGCATGACCGATGCGCTGCAAGGCCAGCTCAGCCCCTCCGACTCGGCCAGCCTGCTGGGCGAAGCCAAGGCCGCCGTCGTGGCCGTCCGCCACGCCGCCCAGAACGCCGAGACCGCCACTGGGCAAACCGCCGAGATGATTTGCGCCGTGCGGCCGCGCGTGGAAGAGGCCGTGGCCAACGTGGCGGACAGCGCTGCCGCCGTCGGCCAGTACACCAAGGGCGACCTGGCCGTGCTGCTCCAGAATCTCCGCCAGGCCTCCAGCCGCGTGCTGGCGGCCACCACCGACTTGCGCGATGTGGCCGGCACGGCCAAGGATGTGGTCCATAAGCAGCGGCCGAGCATCGAGTCGATCATCGCCGATCTGTCGCAGGTCAGCGACAACCTCAAGGCCACCAGTCGCGATGTTCGCCGCCGGCCCTGGCTGCTCCTGGCCAAGTCGGACGGCCAGGATGTTCGCAGCCGCAACATCGAGTCGGCCGCCCTGGCCTTCTCCGACGGCGCCAAGCAGCTCGACGCCGCCCTGGAGAGCCTCAAGACGCTCTCGCCCGGCACGGATGGGGCGGCCAGTGCCACTACTACTACTAAGCCGGTCGCGGCCGATGACCCACAACTTTTGCTGATCCGCCAGCACCTGGACGACACCTTCGAACGCTTCACCGCCGCCGAGCAGTCGCTGTGGAAGGAGCTGGCCCAGTAGGAATTTCAAATTGCAAATTTCAAATTTAACGGCCGGAGGGATGGTGGCACAGGCTTTTAGCCTGTGGCCTGTGCTGGAAAGACACAGGCTAAAAGCCTGTGCCACCTTCCGGCCGTTTCCGATCGTAGCACGGGCGTCTCGCCCGTGAGTGGCACGGCCATCTTGGCCGTGTTTCCGGCAGTTCTCTCCAGGTCGCCATGGGCGAGACGCCCATGCTACGTTTTCACACACGTTCTAAGACAACTGATCACGCCGAATCGGGCCGAAAGTGTTGCACGACAGCCCAGTTCCGTTATGCTGTGAGTTAGCGCAGGCTGTGGTTTTCGCAGGCGACAGCGCTTAGGCCCAGGCCCGCGCTGGCGGAGGTGCGGCGTGATCAAATTTCTGTTCCTGGACTTTCGGGCCGTGGAAACTGTGGACGGTTTTGAGCGGCGGCTGGAAGCTCCGCGCAAGCGCCGTGAGAACCCGCTCTTGCAGTCGGACGATCCGGCCGAAGGCAACAGCATGTCGATGTACGGCTCGGTGGTGCAGCGCGAAGATGGGCTGTTCCAGATGTGGTACACCGTCAATCACCCCACGCTCTATGGGGCGATGGCGTACGCCCAGAGCGAGGATGGGCTGCACTGGCAGCGGCCGGCGCTGGATGTGGTGAAATACAAGGGCCGCCGCACGCACCTGGTCTTCGCGAAAAGCCCGCACGGGACGACCATTCTGTACGACCGGGCCGAAAGCCGCTCCGGCTGGAAGTACAAGATGCTCACCGGGGCCGCGCCCTCGCACCGCATCTGCGCCTTTCGCAGCGCCGATGGCATTCACTGGGTCGACGCCGCCGAGAACCCGGTCACCGGCTCCAACCCCGACTGCCCCATGAGCCTGCACCGTGCGGCCGATGGCCATTACGTGGCGTATCATCGGCCCGGCTTTGGCGATCGGCGGGTGGCCCGGAGCGAATCGTGGGACTTTGCCCACTGGAGCCAGCCGCACATCGTCATTGACCAGGAGGCTGGCGATGGGCCGCAGACCCAGTTTTACGGCATGGGCTCGATTCCCTACGGACCCTACGAGTTGGGCACGCTCTGGATCTACCGCACGGACCCGGCGAACATGGATTTCTACAAGATGCGCGGCGGCCAGCAGCACGCCGAGCTGGCGTATTGCCGCAGCGGCTACGCTTGGCACCGGGCCGCGCTGGGCGAGCCATTCATTCCGCACGGCCGGGCGGGTAGCTGGGACGGCGGCTGCCTCCAGGCGGCCAGCTCGCCGCTGCTGCTGGAGGATGAGATTCGCTTCTACTATGCCGGCCAGCGGCCGCTGCACAGCGAGAGCAAGGATTGGAAGGGCAAGGAGCCCCGCTGCGGCATCGGCCTGGCCTCCTGCAAACCCGACCGGTTCGTCAGCCTGACGGCCGCTCGGCGAGGCAAGCTGCTCACCCGCCCGTTCTGGACCCAAACGCCGCTGTTTTTCATCAATGCCGACGTGGCCAAAGGCGGGCAGGTGCGCATGGGCGTGCTGGACAGCGATGGCAAAGCCATCCAGGGGTTTGGCATTGCCGATTGCCTGCCCGTAACGGGCGATTCCATACAGCACGCCGTCGTATGGCGCGGGCAGGGCGATGCCTCCGTGCTGGCCAACCGCCAGATTCGCCTGCAGGTGGAAGCACGCAATGCCAGGCTGTACTCGCTGTTCTCCGGCACGGCCGAGGAAAGCCGGCGGTACTGGGAGTTCCGCATCCCGTATTTCCTGGCCATGGACCTGGAGCGGCGAGGCCGCGAGTGAGGTCGGTTTTTTTACCCGTGGGTCACGATGCAAATGAAAGAGCAAACCATGACAGCGACCGCCGCGACTTGCCCCGTGCATCCGCGTTCCGTGCCCGAGGGCAGGATACCGCTGATTTCGATTGAAGGGGCGCCCTACGACTGCGGCCGCCAGTACGCCGACCTGGTGCTCAGCCGCTATCCCGGCTACCGCACGAACCTGGACTTGGTGGCGAATTGGCAGAACCTGCCGGCGGCCGAGAAGAAACTGGTGGAGCAGCAAGCCCCCCAGCTTCTGGACCTGTACCGCGGGCTGTACGAGGTGGCCGGGCCGGGCCGCGCGCCGGTGCAGCCGGCTAACCCCAACGCCGCCCCCGGCCGCCCGGGACGGTCGGTGTCCTTCGCCCTCTCGGGCGCCCTGACGCTCGATGGCCACCCGATGGCCGGCCAGACCAAGGACATCACCGCCGACCGCATCCCGCTGTACATCATCCTGCGGCTGAAGATGACCGGCGCGCCGGCCATTATGGTGCTTTGCTATCCTGGCGAAGTGATGGGCTACGGGTTCTGGTCGCCGGGCCTGTGCCTGTTCCGCAACACGCTGTACTCGCGGGGCAAGTCGACCACGGGCATCCAGTATACGGTGATGACCAGCGTGTTGATGTCGTGCCGGACGGTCGAGGCGGCCGTCGAGCTGATGGAAAAGCACGGGCGCATGTCGATGGGCACGACCACCTACACCGATGTGGCCGGCCGGAGCGTGTCCTTCGAGACCAACTGCGGCGGTCAGGGCTACGTGCGCGATGTGGACGGTTTGAACGTGCACACGAACCATCCGCTGGCCGAGACCACGCGGGCCGCCGAGCACTACGTGTTCGACGACCTGAAGCCAAACTCCCTCTTCCGCCGCCAGCGGATGCACGAAGCCCTGAAGGCCGAGCACGGCCGCCTGACGGTGCAGAAAGTGTTCCACATGCTGGCCGACCATGCCGGCTACCCCTACGGCACGTGCAAGCACGAGGGGGCCGATGGAGCCATCACCTCGGTGGCCGTGGTGGTGGAGCCCACCCGCGGCCTGCTGCACGCCGTACGCGGCCAGCCCTGCTGCAACTGGCCCTTCACGTACAGCCTTGACGGGGCCGACTGCCTCGGGATGTGAGAGATACCCATGAGCCCAACCCAGGTCCCTGTCATTGCCCGGCAGATTCCCGAAGGCGTCATTCCGCTGGTCGCCGTGGAAGGCTCGGCCTACGAGTGTGGCAGTCAGTATGCCGACATTGTCCTGAGCCGGTATCCCGGCTTTCGGCTGTACCTGGATGAGGCGTGGTCGTGGCGCGAGCTGGGCACAGGCGAGAAGAAGCTGGTGGAGAAGCACGCCCCGCATCTGATCGATCTCTTCCGCGGGATCACCGATGTGGCCGGCCCACCCCGCAAGGACGCCGCCGCCGCACCGCCGCCCGCGCCAAAACCCTCGCCCGGCCGCTCGGGCGGGTGCTCGTCGTTCAGCCTTTCCCCGGCGGTCACGCTGGATGGGGCGCCTATCTCCGGCCAGACCAAGGACACGCCGCTGGACCGCGTGGGGCGGTACATCGTGCTGCGCATGCGGATCACCGCCGCGCCCACGATTCTGGTGCTGGCCTATCCCGGCGAGGTCATGGGCTACGGCTTCTGGTCCACGGGCATGAGCCTCTTTCGCAATACGCTGTACGCCGCGGGGCCCTGTGCCTCGGGGCTGAATTACGGCGTGGTGACCATCGTGATGCTCTCGTGCCGGTCGGTCGATGAGGCGGCCGAACTGGTGCAAGCGCATGGCCGCAACGGCACGGGCAACACGCTGATGGCCGATGCGGCGGGAAAGAGCATCTCCGTCGAAACCAACGCCGGCGGCCAGGCGTATATCCGCGATGTGGACGGCATCAACGTGCATACGAATCACGCGCTGCGCGAAAACACGCTGGCCTTCGCGGAGTATGCGCCCGGCGACTCCGAGAGCGACTCGGTCTTCCGGCACGAGCAGCTTTGCCGGCGCTTCGAACGCGAGCGCGGCCGGCTGGCGCCGGCCAAGGTGCTGGCGCTCCTGGCTGAACACGCCGGCTACCCGCTGGGCACGTGCAAGCACCGTAGCGACAACGGCGATATCACCACCGCCGCCGTGATCGCCGAGCCCACCCGCGGCCTGCTGCACGTGGTGCGCGGGCAGCCCTGCTGCAACTGGCCCGTGACGTACAGCGTGTGACGAGCGCCGGCCGCGAGGGCGGTCATCACGCGTCGGAGGCGGCGTGAGCAGAAAAACGAGGGAACGGTCATGGCGAGTACGACGACTACTAAAACCTATCGCGGCAGAACGTTGACCGGCCAGGCCGTGGCGGTGACGGTCACGGGCGAGCGCATCGAATCGGTCAAGCCGGCCGCCGGCGGCGGCGACACGCTGCCGCTGATCGCCCCGCCCCTGGTGGACCTCCAGCAGAACGGCGCGCTGGGCTTTGGCAATAACCGCCTGCACGAGAACCCGCAGGCCCTGTACCAGGTGGCCGCGTTTCTGCGCAAGCACGGCGTGGGGCGGGTGCTGTTCACGACCTCCACGTACGACTACGATTTGCTGCTGAAAAGCCTGGCCGAGTTCAACCGGCAGCTCGAAGCCGACCAGGACCTGGAGCGCCTGTGGTTCGGGGCGTTTTCCGAAGGCATCTATATCTCGCGCGAGTACGGCTGGCGCGGCGGCCATAATCCGCAATTCATGCGCAATCCCGCGTGGGACGAGTGGGCCCGCCTGCAGGAGGCGGCCGGCGGCCGGTTCTGGGTGTTCAACGTGGACCCCGAGCTGCCCGGGGCGATCGAGACGATCCGCCGGGCGGTGAAGGAGCACCTGCGCATCGCCATGGGCCACTGCGGGCCGGCCGCCGAGGCTATCCGCGCCGCCGCCGATGCAGGCGCGACCCTTGTCACTCATTTCGGCAACGGCGCGCCGCCGCAGGTGCATCGCCACCGCAACCCATTCTGGACCTGGCTGGCGGAAAGCCGGCTGGCCCTGGGGCTCATTGCCGATGGCCACCACCTGCCCGGCGATGTCATCCTGGCCGCCATCGCCGCCAAGGGCCGCGAGAAGGTTTACCTCGTCTCGGACGCCAGCGGCCATTCCGGCAGGCCGGTGGGGGACTACGGCACGTTTGTCATCGAGCCGGGCGGCAAGTGCCGCCTCAAGAACGAGGAGATGCTGGCCGGCGCGTGGTACCAGGCCGACCGCAACGTCGAGCGGATGTGCGAGCTGGGCTGGTCGCTGGCGGATGCCTGGCGGCAGCAGAGCATCATCCCCGCCTCTATCATCGGACTGGAGCTGCCGCGCCTGGCCGCCGGCCAGGAGGCCGAATTCGTCCTGGCCCGCTATGACGGCAAGCAGCTCAAGCTCGAGCAGGTGGTGGATCGAGGCAAGGAGTTGTTGGTAGAGCCAGTGACACCAAGGACGGTGGAGTGAAGAAATCCCAAATTCCAAATCCCAAATCCCAAACAAATCCCAAGCACCAAATTCCAAACCCCAGTGCGAAGGATTTTGTTTGAACCGAGACGACAGCCGTAGGTGAATCTTCATTTGGGATTTGGAATTTGGTGCTTGTTTGGAATTTGGGATTTGGAATTTGGAATTTTGAGTTCCGCTTACCAGAGGACTGATTGATGATCGAGGACCGCTATGAAGGCCGGCTGATCGAATCCGCAACGATAGACGAGGTTCGCGCCGTCATTCCCGACTACGAGATCATGCTGGTCAGCATCCTGGACGCCATGCTGGAACGTTACCGGCGCGATCCGGGCTATCACTTCATCGACACCAAGCTGAGCATGCTCACCGGCGAGGATTTTCCCACGCCGGCCGATGACTCGCACGACTACAAAGGCAAGACCGCCATCTACGGGTGGATCCAGGGCCGCGGCCTGGAGGCCCTGGCCGGTCATATCCGTTGGCTGCCGGAATGCTCCGTGCTCGATGAGGCGGGCAAGCGCCAGCGCATCGAAGGCCTCACGGCGATGATGGCGGAGGTCTTCGACCAGATGGAGCAGGTTCGTGCGGCCAATGGCGGCCGCGTGTGGTTCGTGTTCGACAGGACCGGGCGGCTGTTCGATCTGGATGACTCGGGCCGGCGGCGCTACTTCGGCTCGACCGCCCCGGCCACCAGCAGCGGCGATCGCTTTTATTCCAAGGGCATGCTGGCGGCGGCGGCGCTCCTGGGCCGGCCGGCCAAGGTTCGCGAGGCGATGGATTATCTCCAGGTCGTCCTGGCCGATACGGTCGAGCGGCGGGGGGGGCGAGACCGGTTCTCGTTCGACCCGAAGAACAAGGTGGAATCCGTGCCCGGCAAGCTCGGCCACGGCGGCTTTATGATCTCGCTGGGGGCTCTGGCCCTGGCGGCCGAGGTGGCGCCGGCCGAGGCGTGGTTCCGGCTGTCCGAGCAGTTCATCCGCTACATCCTGGACCGTCACGTCAATGCGGGACAGTCCAAAGGCCTCCAGCCGTACGATTTCGTCGAATGCATCACCGCCGAGCGAAAGCCGTGGCGAGAAAGCGACGGGCGGGTCCTTTCCGACCCGGGGCACTGCCTGGAATTCGTGGGCCTGGCGGCCAAGGTTCTGCTGCTGCTGCGGGCCTGGCCGCACCGGTCCAGCAATCAGCGTGCGCTGCTCCAGCACTGTGCCGACGTGCTGCCCAAGGTCTTTGGCCGTAACTTTGAAAACGGCTTTGCCTGCAAGGTCGGCGGCATCATCAAGGCGTTTGACCTGGTCGGGCGCACCCCAATCAACAGCGACATGCCCTGGTGGTCGCTGCCCGAGACGATGCGGGCCGGGGCCGAACTGCTGCTGATGAGCGATGGCGAGAGCCGGCAGCGGTTGCTCCAGGCGATTGCCGACTGTTCCAACGCGTTTGTCCGCAATTTCGTCAATCGCAAGGTGCATTTGATGGCCTACCAGACCGTCAGCGCCGAGGGCAAACCCGTGGATGTGATTCCCGCTACCCCCGACGCCGATCCCGGCTACCATACGGGGCTGAGCATTATTGATTTCATCCGGTGTATTCGCGCGGTCGCTTAAGCCGCCGCAGGGGCGCCAGGCCGCTATCCAGGCTTGTGGCCCGATGAACTGAGAGGAGCGTTTGCCATGGCCCGTCGTTGGCGTGTGTTGCTGATCGGAAACCAGGAAGCCCGTGAGGCGCACTATAAACCGCTGTGGGAGGTGGCCGACCTCGACGAGGCGCCCGCGCAGCGCCCAGCCGTACTGGCGAAGATCGGCCAGGCCGACGCCGTGCTGACGGGGCTGACGGTGATCTTTGATGATGCGCTCATGGCGACAGCGCCCAACCTGCGTGTCATCTCCTTCGCCGCCACCGGCCGCGACCACGTCGATCTGGCCGCCGCCGAGAGGCGCGGCATAAAGATCCTGTGCCTCAAGGAAGAGACGGAATTCCTTCGCAACGTGACCGCCACGGCCGAGCTGGCCTGGGGCCTGCTTCTGGCCTCGGTGCGGAAGATTCCCTGGGCCTTCGACGCCGCCAAGTCGGGCAAGTGGCGTGGCTTTGACGGCCCGCGCCGCGGCCATCAGCTTTCGGGCAAGACGCTCGGCGTGCTGGGCTACGGCCGGCTGGGCACGATCGTGGCCGATTACGGCCTGGCCTTCCGCATGAAGGTCCTGGCGTGCGATACCCGGCCGGTGCGGGCGGCGCCGGGCATCACCCAGGTGGACCACGACACCCTGTACCGCCAGGCGGATGTACTGTCGATTCATATTCACCTTCAGGGCAACGAGAAGTTCATCGGCCGTGAGGCGTTCGCCAAGTTCAAGAAGGGCACGGTCCTGGTCAACACCAGCCGGGGCGGCGTTATCGACGAGCAGGCCTTCGTCGAGGCTTTGAACTCGGGACAGGTTGGCGCAGCCGGCGTGGATGTGATCGAAGGTGAGTGGTCCAGCAACCTGGCCGAGCACCCGCTGATCCGTTACGCCCGCGAGCACGAAAACCTGGTCATCACGCCCCATATCGGCGGGGTGACCGTTGAATCGCAGGCCATGACGCGGGATTTCATTATTCAGAAGCTGGCGGATTACCTTCGGGCAATGGGCTAGGGCCGTACGCATGATCTGAGGTCCAAAAACAGTTCACAATCGGGCCATTTTTCCCCCTATCGCGCGGGCAATAGCGCGGTAGAATGGGTCTTAGTCAATCTGTGAGGTTACATGTCAGGCATTGATACAACAGGTCGTAAGCGCGTGCGGCTGGTGGACATAGCGCGCGAAGTAGGGGTTTCGCGCGGGGCTGTCGGCCGCGTGCTTTTAGGTTCGGGCTCCAACATCGGCGTCAGCGAGGAGACCGCCAGCCGCATCCGCGAGGTGGCGGCGCGCCTGAACTACCAACCCAACCAGGTGGCCCAACAGCTCACCGGAAAGAGCAGCCGGCTCATCGGGACCATTATCTCCCATGCCGTCAGCACGAGCCGGGCGGACCGACTGCTGTCCTTTGAGGCCGTGGCCCGCCGGCACGGCTATCGCGTGGTTGTGGCCCAATCAGATCTGGCTCAGAGCGATCTGGACGCCTACCTGGAAGACTTCGCCACGCGCGGCGTGGAGGCCATCGTTTACCTGGATACCAGCGAGGCCGCCGTCGGCCGGCTTAGCCACCTGCCCAATCTGGTCTCGTGCGTGCGTCTGCCGGGCCACGACATCTGCTACGTCCAGATGGATCGCGCTGCCGCCAGCCGCCTGGCGGTGGATCACCTGGTTCAGCGCGGCCGCCAGCGAATCGGCTTTGCCGAGGCCCAGCGCGTCACCGGCCGCCTGGTGGTGGAGGAGGACAAGCGCACCGGCTATCTGGCGGCCATGGCGGCGCACGGTTTGACCGATGGCGCCGAGCGCATCGCCCTCATCGGCGAGGATGAGCACGGACCCGACCAGGACCGCCGCGCCGACGAGGTGATCGACGAACTGGTCGTGAAGAAGGGCTGCGATGCCATTCTCTTCACGCGCGACTGGTGGGCGGCGCTGGGCATCAAGGCCCTGAAGCGCCGCGGCTATCGCGTGCCGCAGGATGTGGCGGTGGTGGGCTTCGACAACCGGGAATTCGCCTCGCTCCTTGACCCGGAGCTGACCGCCATTGACCACCGGCACCTCATCTGCGCTGAGGCCATGATGAACCTGGTCATTCGCCTGGTGGAGGAGGGCTCCATTCCCCCCAGCCAGCGCGGCGTAATGATCGCCCCCACGCTGGTCGTGCGGCAGTCAAGCTGAACCGCGGCACTCGGGCTGAAAACCCGAATAATCCGACTGCGGAATTTCCGCAGTTGACAACTTGGAAGTCGGGGCTACAAACCCTGAATAATCCGACTGAGGAATTTCCGCAGTTGACGGCTTGGCAGTTCAAGCGGCAAAACCTGAATAATCCGACTGCGGAATTTCCGCAGTTGGCGGGTCTGGCGGTCGCGGCTGCGAAAACCCGAATAATCCAACTGCGGAATTTCCGCAGTTGATTCCGACTGCCTTCTTTTGTACCTGGCACAAGGAGTTCGCACCTTTATTCGGATTTCAAGAAACGATTGGCTTGCCCTCATCGGCCCGCGCAGAAGGCGGAATAGCTTGCCTCCGTATAAGAGTGAGCAAAAGGCGTGCCAAGAACCATATATTTTGGGAGATATTTATAACTGATTAAAATATATGCATTTGACGCATATAATTAGACCTGGCTGCGCTATAGTAAGCCGCGAGTGGCTGCCAAAAACTGCCAAATCACGATCCCGTGGCTAATTTTGGCAGTCGTGGGAGAGGCTGGCGATAAGGCCGCAGACCTTTGGAAGGATCCGGCATGCCCGGCATGGACTTCCCGGGGCATGCCCACCCGGTGGAGGCTGCCGCCTCAAGCGTTGAGATACGCTGCCCAAAAGAGAGGCACGCAACAAGAGAGCCTCGCCCGCCATCTTGGCAGGCACAGTATTTTTTGAATAAATACCTATGGCGTAGTCGATTTGATGTGAGTAGAATACTTCTGTAAGCCCGCAACGTGGTTTGGACTCGCGAGCGACTGCACGAGCAATCCTTCGAATTGCATTGGGAAAAGCCGGATCGGGAGTATGCTGCTGGCGGCGTTGTGTGTTGAAGAGGTGGTGTAAAACTGTCTGACCGCCCTGAAGGAGGCCTGTATGAGCCGCTTAGAAGATCGAGATTGCAGAGGACGTAACGCCGCACGCGGATTCACGCTCATTGAGCTGTTGGTGGTGATCGCCATCATCGCCCTGCTGGTGAGCATTCTGCTGCCCAGCCTGCGCACGGCCCGGCAGTTGGCCATGGCGGCCATGTGCGGCTCCAACCAGCATGCCATGTTCCTGGCCGGCAGCATGTACGCCGCGGACAACAACGGCCAGACGGGCCCGACCTGCGAGGTCTACACCCTGCCGTACAACAACTACGCGGTCAACCTGTACTTCGTTAACCCCACGAACAATGTCTCCTGGCAGTTCGCCAAGATGCCCATGCTGTTCGACGCCTACGGGGACCCGTTCAAGCCTTTCGCTGATTATGACGGCTTGAGCCCCGCGTGGACCATCCAGGATTTTTACGTCGCCATGGGCATGATCCCGGGCAGTCTTTTCCACGACCAGCGGCGAATGACCGTTGGGTCCATGAAACACCTGGTCCTTGAATCGGAAATCGCCAATTGCCCGCTGGCTCGAAACATGTTTCCGACAATCGCCTCCACCAGCGCCGGCGGCTATGGCCACGTGCGGACCACGTATAGCGCCTCTGGCCTGATCATGTGCTACCCGTACAACGCCGACATGACCCTGGCGGCGGATACTGCCAGCCCGTACGGGCACTATCGCGACAACTACTACGGGCCCTACAAACCCGAGGAGCTGTCGGATGCCGCCGTAACCATCTGGATGTGCGATGGCATGGACATGGGCGATGTCGGGGCGACCGGCGAAGAGATTGCCAACATCGATCCCGCTAATCCGACTACCTGTTTGAGCCACCATCAGGTCGACGCCGGCATGACACGCTATATCCGCTACCACCACATTGCCGGCCCCGGCAGCTCCTGCACCTGGCGTCTCTTTGGTTGTATTTCGTCGTATAACGACGAGAATAATCCTCCGAGTGTTTTTACGCCCTGGGAGTACTACCACGAGAATCCCGAGGCGGTGCACTGGGATGGGCATGTGGCCACGTACTCGCCGCCCGGCGATGACAATTACTCGGCCATCCGCAAGCATCTGACCCGCGATGCCACCATGGGCCGGGATATGACCGGCGGCTGATCGGTTTTCGACTTCCGGAATCACGATGCGGCGGGGGCCTGAAGCACAGGCCTCCGCTTTTTTTTCGAGAATTCACCAGTTTCTTGTTGACAATAGCCACTGGGCGCGGTAGGAAGCTTAATTGTCTGGGGCAATTCCACTTTTTTGGGCGGCCGTTGGCTTGGGACTTCGGCAAATTGTCCGAGGGGCTGCGGCTGCCAGTAACGTCTAGGAGATTGGCGTGGCAGGATAAACCAACTTTCTTTCTTTGAGCGTTGTCGCTTTCACCTCGTCTAGGTTCGTCGCATTGTCATGGGGTCGTTCTTGCAGGAGGCCTGAAAATGGTCAACAGAGAGAGTCCGCGCGCGTCGAGAGGCTTTGCCCTGGCACTGGCTGCCGCGACCTTGCTGGGGGTCTATGCGTACGCAGCCCCGCCCGCAAATGTCGCGGCGCAGAAAGCAGAGGCCATGAAGAAGATCATGGCCCTGCCTTTTTCGTTCGCTGAAAATGCGGGTCAGATCACGGATCCCTGCGTCCTTTACTCCCTCGCCGGGAAAGATCGCTATCTGGACGTCTGTTCGGATGGCCTGAGTTTTGGCATGCTGTCCAGACAGGAGGATGGAAGCACCACCGAGGCCACATTCCGAATGGTGCTGGCCGGCTCAAGGGAAGTCCGGCCCCAAGCCTGCGACCGGCTGCCGGGCAACCAGAACTTCCTGGGCAAGGGCCGGTCGTTCGTTGGCGTGCCTTCTTTTTCCCAGGTCACGTACCCCCAGGTTTACCCAGGCATCGACATGGTTCTTCACGGCTGCCAGGAACTCCTCAAGACCGAGTTTCGGCTGGCCCCCGGGGCACAGCCGGACCTGATCCGCATGTGCTTCAGCGGCATCGAGGGCCTGAGCATCAACGCCGAGGGCGACCTGGTCGTTCAAACCGCCGGCGGTGTCCTGGTCGATAAGGCCCCGTTCACCTACCAGGAGATCGACGGACAGCGGGTGAAGGTGGAGTCCTCCTTCCGCCTCCTGGGGCCTTGCACCGCCGGCTACATCGTAGGAAAGTTTGACCAAACCCGCGCCTTGACTATCGACCCGGATATCATTTGGGCGACATACTTTGGGGGGCGTGCGGATGACCTTGCCCAGGCCCTGGCTGTTGGGCCTGATGGGAGCCCTTATATTGTCTATGCCTCCTGGAACGAGAACGCTTATGCTTTCCCGGAGCCATACGTTGCAGCTCCGGGTTACAGTCAGCTCTCGGGAACTGGTCTACGCTTAGGGGTTGCTAGGCTGTCCTCGGATGCATCATCCATCACTTATTGGACATGGGTAGGCACGGATAGTAACACGGCCCCAACGGCTATCTGCATCGACGCAAATGGAAACGCATATGTGGCGGCGACCACCGGAGGAAGGAACTTCCCATTATGTTACCCCTATAAGGGGCCCGATCCGAACATGACGACTTCGGAAGGAGTTGTTTTCGAACTTAGCACCGACGGAACAGAATTGTTTTATTCAACGTACCTCGGCGGGACAGAGCCGCAGCAACCCACCGGTATCGCTCATGACCCGAATAGCGGACTCATCTTTGTCACTGGTTGGGCCACCCCGGGAACTAACCAGAATCCACTTGCGACTACAAGCAATGCCTACGACGCCAACCACATCTCCGGAAAGGATGCGTTCTTGATGGTCTTGGACAAGGCCCGTGGGAGCGCCGGTCTGAGATATTCAACCTTCCTTGGTGGCTCCGGAAACGATCAGCCAACCGCTATAGCCCTACGAAACGGGCAAGTCTATGTCGCCGGTTACACCGCCTCCAACGACTTCCCTACCGCAGGCTCACCAACCGGGCCTTTCAACTCATCGAATGCGGGGGGAATTGACGGCTTTCTGAGTATTTTCGACGAGGCGGTTATTCTAGAAGGCAACAGCACGGGCAAGCAGTTGGTCTATTCCACCTACTTCGGTGGAATAAACGATGATCTTTTTCTAGCAATGGATGTTGATTCAGATGGCTACGTCTATTTGGCTGGTCAGACCTCTTCTCTCACAGAGGAAGGTTTCCCAGTCTCTGACAGCGCCTATGACACAACTGCTACCACTCAGGCCGGCTTTGTCGCGAAGATCAACCCGGCAGGTGGCGGATCTTCAGACCTGCTCTACGCGACCTACATTGACGGCCCAAGCGTTTGTTCCTCGACCGGAATAGCTGCGTATGCTGGAAGAGCGTTTGTCGCCGGCCGAACCGGCAAACATTTTCTGGTAACTCCTTCAGCCTGGGATTCGAACGACCCGAATAACAACCTTGCGAGCATGTACTTGTGCGCCCTATCCGAGGATGGAAGTTCCTTATATTACAGCACCTATGTTGGAGTTGTAAATGTTCCGCCATTCTTTGAAAACGCTTATGTGGTAACCGACTCAAACGGAAACGCCTACGGTGCCACAACAATGAATAACCCGGAGCCTAGTTTCCAAACCACACAAGGGACGTTTGATCCCAACGACTCACAGGCGGCTATCGACACGGCAATTTTCAAGCTTCACATGCCGTCAATTCTCACCACCCAAAGCACGCTGCATATCTGGTCGGACTCCAACTCATGGACCAACAACGTGCCTGGAACGAACACGAATGCGTATCTGGAGTCGAATTGTACGATCAATGAAGCCAACGCGGTGGCCTTGAATGTGTACATTGGTCCCTCCTCCGTCGGATACCTCAACCTGGTTTCCGGAAGCCTGAAAGTCGGCGAGAACCTCCGCGTTGGGGCCGGCAATTACGGCGAGATGCATCTCACCGGAGGGGCTCTAACCGTCGGCAACCGCCTTTCGGTGGGCGATCCCGGTGGCGCGGGCGGGATTTTTGAAGTGGGCTCGGGGTGTGTCGCACCTGTATTTGACTTGAACCTGAACAGCAACGCCCACCTGATGATTGACGTCGATCCGAACGGGCACGGAATTCTGTCCCTGGGAAGCGAAGCATTGCTCTACCAGGGCACGATCAACCTGAAATTCCTCGGGGGACTCATGCCGGAACCCAACCAAACTTGGACCATCATTCAACCCGACCCTAACAGTTTCGTCGTGCAGAATGGTGGCGAGCTAATTTGGGGAACCTGGACCAGCACCGATTCCAAAGGATACGATCCCAACTGCACCCGGCTGCAAGGGGTGGCCATCTTGTCGAACTTGACTAGCACGCAAATGCATCAACAGGGTCTTAAGCGGTTTGATGCTATCCGTGACTATGATCCAAACACTAGTTGTCAGCAACTGACGATCAAAGCCGTACCGCTGCACCCTGGAGATGCAAACGGTGATGGCTACGTGGACGGTGTGGATTTTCTTATCTGGCAATCCCACTATCCCACCCCCTCTGGCGCCACCTGGGACATGGGAGATTTCAACCATGATGGCAAAGTTGACGGCGATGACTTCTTGATTTGGCAGAGTAACCAGGGAGTCTGGCATGGTTAGACCGCCTCTTTCCCTGACCCGCGATGCCACCATGGGCGCGGATATGACCGGCGGCTGATGGAGCTTTTGCATCCTGGATCCACGATGCGGCGGGGGCCTGTGAAGAACAGGGCCCCCCGCTTTTTTTACCCGAGAATTCTCTCCACTCGCCGTCCTTTTTCGAAGGCCAATAACCGTGATTCTGCCGTTGCATTAACCGCCGGCCATATTATAATATAAATGGCAGGCTATGGCACGAATGTCAACAATGGGAGTTTGCCATGACGCAAGAGTTGCGCACGACCCTTCGAGTCGCCAATGGCGGTCGCATCGTGATCCCGGCCGAGGTTCGACATCGCCTGGGATTGGATGTCGGTGCCGATCTGGTCTTGACCGTCCAGGACGATCACGCCACCCTTATGAACGCCAAGGCCGCACGCCATCGGGCCCGACAGCGAGTTCGGCAATATGTCGCGCCGGGCGCGAAACTTAGCGAGGAATTGATGGCTGAACGGAAGCAGGAGTCCCAGCGTGAGTAAGGTCAACGTCCTGGACGCATCGGCGGTCTTAGCCTACCTCCAGCAAGAGAAAGGCCAGGACCGCGTGGAAGCCGCCCTGGATGCAGAACCCTGTTGGCTGAGCACCGTCAACATGTGCGAGGTCCTGGGCAAACTCCAGGAGAGGGACATGCCGCCGCAAGAAGCTCAAGCAGCCATCGATGACTTGGGACTGATCATCGTGGACTTTGACGCGGCGTTGGCCCTACGGGCCGCCGTTCTGCGTGTCTCAACCCGCTCCCTCGGAACCTCCTTGGGCGACCGGGCCTGCCTGGCCCTTGCCGAGCAGGCCGCTCAATCCAAGACAACCCCAATCATTTTGACGGCAGAACAAGCCTGGACGAAGCTCAAGTGGCCTTTCAAGATCGTAGTCATTCGCTAGATTTAGAGCAACTCACTCTTGATCTGTCACATTCAGGCTGGCTGCGACTGCGGCTGGCGGCGTCAGAAAAGCCTCAGCATATCAGGAATATGCCTTCGGTTTTCTTCCTTGCCATCCTTGTCTCGCCGACGCCTGAATATGACATCTCAATCGTTCGGTGCTCTAGCCGCCGAACCCGCTCTCCTGAACCTTGCACAGGCGACACGGTTAGCCCGCTAGCGCCAAACGCCCGGCGTCGTGGCCGGATTTTGTGATTGCCCGTGGTACGTCCTGCAAACCCAACCCTTTTGCGTCCAGACGGGCGCGAATTCTGTTGACGTTGCGAAGGCCTAACAGTACCTTAATAAAGCGGTTCGACGGCGTTTGCCAGGCCAGAAGAAGCCCCGGCCACAAGCTGCCGGCGATCCCGAGCTAACCTGCTCAGCGAGGATAAGCAACCGAGGAACCTGCAACCGCGAAAATACCAGAGCGGAATCTCAGTAAAAGAATCTGCTCCTGGCTGAAAATGCGTAGTCCCGAGTGTCGCCCACCGTAAAGAGGATGAAAATGCCGGCATCAAGCCCCCACGTTATCGGTAACGGACATCCATCGCGGACCCCGGCCGTTCGGCGCAGCCCGCGGCCTTCATCGCGAGGGCATGCCGCCTCACGCCACGATTTTGGCGCGCACCCTCTGCCTTGGGCTGATGAATTCAGGCCTGCACCCCGCCAGAACTTACGGTGGAATTAGCCTTGCCGTTCTCACGCCGCCGGGATAGGATACAAGAGAAGTCCACCGAAAAGAGGAGTCCGCCGAGGAGGTGCCACCCGTTGCGTGCTTAGCAAACCTCGCCGCCGCCGCTAAAGGGGCGCGGGCAATCAAGAAAAACAGGGACAATCCGGTTTTTGGGGGCAGCCAAGGAGTTCGGCAATGAACAGCGCACGTGCAATCAATCGGCCCAGGCATTGGGCGGCGACCCCGGCTCGCCCGGCGTTCACGCTCATCGAGCTGTTGGTGGTGATCGCCATTATCGCGCTCCTCGTGAGCATCCTGCTGCCCAGCCTGCGGGCGGCCAGGGAAATGGCCATGAAGTCGCTGTGCATGGCCAACCTGCACGGCATGTACAACGCCGGCACGATGTACAGCGCGGGCAACAACGGCTGGTCCGGGCCGCAAAATGAGCTGTTTTACAGCAAGGCGTTGGGCGTCTCGGCCATACCCTGGGGCGCCCCGGCCGATGCGGAGCCTTGGGCCGGTCCCATTCCGCCGGTTATCGCCTCGCGCACGCTGGAACCGTGGGCCAGCTATCCGATCAACATCCCCTCGTTCACGCCGCTGGACCATTTTTACGCCATGCAGTTGGTTACCGGCACGGTGGACCGCACGCACAAGCGGGCCCTCGACGGCGGCCTGAAGCATTACCTTGTCGACGTGGACCTGGCGATGTGCCCGCTGGCCCGCACGATGTTTCCCAATCCGGCCGGCCTGTATTGGGGCGCGTACGGCTGGCTGCGCGGGTCGTATTCGTACTCTCAGCTCATGCTCGAATGGCCCTACGGCACGCCGGGGCCCTCGGGCGCGCGCACGAGGGACAACGCCTACGGCCCGTACAAGTCTGAGGAACTTTCCGACTCGTCCAATACCATGTGGATGTGCGATGGTCTGGCGATGACCGATGTCGGAGCCGCCCGCTGGCAGACCATCGCCGTCGACCCCAACGGCAACCCGGTTGGCAGCCCGGTGTCGGTGGATGTGGGCTATGTGCGGAACTTCCGGTACTACCAGGTGGCCCTGACCGGCGGCACCTGCCCCTACCGGCTCTTCGGCGCCATTACCAACTCGGTGGACTATTACGCCGGCTCCACCTCCCAGACCGTCTACAACCAATGGGATTATTACCATCAGCAGCCGGCCGCCGTTCACTGGGATGGGCACGTCGGCAGCTACAGCCCGCCCGGGGATGATGATGTGCAGGCCATTCTCAAGCACCTGACGCGCGATGGCACGAATAAGCCGCTTTAACTGACCGCCGCCAAGGCAAGCGGGGCCGGATCCTGCCTCGCGGATGGCGCCTTGTGCCGTTCGCGAGGCAGGTGCATTTTGAGGCGCGGGCAGGGCGTTGCGGGGCACCGACTTACGCCCAAGACGCATGCGCGGGAGGCCCCGGGCGTAGCGCAAGATTCGTGGCATGAACCCATTGCGCACAATTTTCTCACAAGAATCGCTGCCGCCTTCAATCGGTTTATATAGAATGTGCGCAAGTCAGTGCGGAGTCGTCGCCGTAACGGATGCAGCCGCTCTTCGGCAGCCTTCGGTTGCCGCGGCCGGCGGGCAAAAACGGGGACGGCTCGAAGCGCATGTCGTTGACAATCCGTTTCGTTTGTTGAGGAGGTATCGGGATGAACGCTGCACGGGCATTCACACCGTCTGCCGCACGAAGCATGCCGACCCGAAAGGCCTTTACCCTCATCGAACTGCTGGTGGTGATTGCCATCATCGCGCTGTTGGTGAGCATCCTGCTGCCCAGCCTCCAGGCGGCCAGAAAACTGACCATGGCGGCGCTGTGCGAGGCGAACCTCCACGGGCTGTTCATCTCCTCCACGTACTACGCCTCCCAGAGCGGCGGGTGGATGACCCATCCGATGCAAAGCTTCACGTACAAAGGGACCGGCTGCGGCTACTGGGGCTGGACGGGCACGAAGTTCGATGCGCCCATCCCGGCCCCGTACTTCAACTTCACCGAACCGACCGACCCCAATTCATTCGACCCGTACCGGTACAACACGGTGCAGTTCTATTATCCCGGCGTGGCGGACTCCTGGGTGGTGATGAAGATGCTGTCCATCCAGATCGACCACACCAAGCGGCGGTACTTCCAGAACAGCGCCAAGCAGTATCTGACGGAACCGCCCTTGGCCGTCTGCCCGCTGGCGGCGGCGAGTTTCCCGCTGCTGGATGGCGTGTATATGGACAACGCCTTTGGCCGAGTGCGCATCACGTACTTCTCTTCCCCCCTGATGACCAGCGAGCCGGAAACCGCCAACAACGGCGTCGCCCCGTACCGCACGAACAGTTACGGGCCTTATAAGCCCGAGGAAGTCGCGGATGCCTCCAAGACGATCTGGATGGGCGACGGCGTCGCCTACACCGATGCCGGCACGGCGGTGTCGCACAACATCAGCCCTTCGGACACGAGCAGTCGCGATCCCATCATGCCGGTCGATGCCAGTTTCAGCAAGAACTACGGCTACGGCGACGTCGCCGGGAACTGCCCCTGTTTCGGGGCGGTCTGCACCTGGTCTAACCGCTGGGGCGTTTCGCCCTATGGCCAATGGGACTACTACCAGGACAGGCCGGCCGCCGCGCATTGGGATGGTCATGTGGCCGCCTACACGCCCGGCACCGACTTCGCCGGCCTGCGCAAGTGCTTCACGCTGGATGGAACGGACCACCACTAGGGCCCGGCCGGGCGGGAAGTTCAACCCGTGGCACGGGCGTCTCGCCCGTGAGTAGCACGGCCATCTTGGCCGTGTTTCCGGCAGTTTCTTCCCCTTTCGCCACGGGCGGGACGCCCGTGGGACTCATGGGCGAGACGCCCATGCCACTTCAATAACGGACTTGTGGACATCGGGACTTACGCTGTGTAGTCTGGCTCTTCGCGTATCCGGCGCCCTCTGATTTGACAGGAGCAAACCATGAGTCTCACTTCGATCCGGCTGGCGGCGATGGCGGGTTTTGTTCTTCTGGCCGGGTGCGCCAGTCGGCCCGCGCCCGTGAAGATGGTTCCCACGCCGCCGGAGAAGCTCAACCAGATGGGCACTGCCGACGGCATGGCGCCCTATCCCTCGCGGCCGCTGCCGGGCTACCCCGGCAAGGACCCCGACCCCGCCAAAGGCCGGCTGCCGCGCGGCACGCCGGAGGTTCTGCCCTACGCCGGCTCGGTGGAGCATTACACGCCGGAGCTGAGCTTCGTGCCGCGGATCAGCCCGTATAACGTGCGGACCCTGGTGAAATTTCAGCCGGCGGTGGACTCGCCCGGCATCGACCGCGGCCTGATCGAGTCGTTCGCCGAGCCGGTGCAGTTCCTGCGGCCCGGCAACGGGCAGTGGTCCGATGTGACGCACACCGGGGAGAAGGCCGCGCCCGTGCAGGTCGTCCGCCTCAAGCCGGCCGGCGCGCGGCTGAAAATGGACCTGCCGCCGCTGCCGACGGGTTTGTACGTCGTGCGGCTGATTGGCGCGCTTCAGACGGCCGATGTGCTGGAGAATCCCAGGAACCTGCTCGTCGAGGCCACGATCAACGATGGGCCCGACGGCGGGCTCAGCCATTACGTTCTGCGCCACCGCGGCACGGACAATTTCTACCCGGTGGGGGAGTTCTTCTTCCACGTGAACGACCCGCGGCCGCTGCACATCGAGGTAGGCCTGCACGGCGACAGCCAGGTGGACCTGCTGGCCCATTGCCTGGACGTGCACGATGTGCTGGGCGAGTGCGCCAAACAAGCGGGCAAGACCGCCTCGCTGGCCCTGCCGGCCGATGTGCTCAAGGCCAACTGGGGCGTCGACCCCGAGACACGCCTGGCGCCGCTGCGCCAGGGCGAGTGGAAGAACATCCTGACGGCCGAGCAGGCCGCCGCCAAAATCGCCGACCTGCGCAAGCAATTCCCCAAGGCCAGCGATGACGAACTTCTCAAGAAGTGGCGGCAGCAGCGCGATGACCGGCTGTGGAACTCGACGTTCCCGATGAACGTGAACCTCATGGGCGATGAGTGGGGCGGCCTGCCTATTGATGTACATGCCAACTATCCCATGCCCGACCCGGCCACCGCCGAGGAGCTCAAGGCCAAGGGCATCTTGCCGCTGAAGCTGTCCCTGCCCAAAGATGAGGGTCCCTGGCGGCTGGTGCAGAAGACCGATGCCGGCGAGAAGGTGGTGTACACGCTGGATGACCTGATGGCCAACAAGCCCCTGCCGGGCCTGCCGTTTGATGTGTGCCCGTGGGGCAAGCGGTTTGAGGGCGCCGACGGCAAGGCGTACTTCTTCTCGCCGATCACGCCGTTTCTCGGCTCCGCCCTGCTGCGGCCGACAGCCCCCCAGAGCTACGTCAAGAGCGGTGACGTGATGGCCGCCCGCGATGAGGCGATTCGCCTGGTGCGCTGGGCGTACGATAGCCCGGCGGTGCAGCCCAACCGCTATTTCAGCCGGCTGCTGCCGGCGACCGTGTATGCGCACCAGCGCTGGCACCGCTTCTATCAGTACCTGGACCTGCTGCCGGCGGCCCAGGCGTACGACCGGTTGTTCCCGGTGATTCAGAACAACCAGGAACTGGCCGACGCCGTCGGCCGCTTCGTGCCCTGGGTGAAAACGCCGCAGGATGTGGTGACCCTGCTGGATACGTACATCCTGCAATACTCCGCCCATCAGCTTGCCTACTGGCGGCAGGGCTGGTACGACCACGGCAACGCCGGCGTCATGGCGGAGCTGGCCGCGCTGCAGATGGACCCCAAGATCGCCGGCCCCTGGGTCGATATCGTTTTCAGCCGCACGTGGGAGTACCCCTTCCCGCCCGCCAGCTACCTGGACTACCTGTACACCGCCGTGCAGCGTGATGGCACCACGGCGATCGGTTCGACGTCGTACACCAGTGCGGCGGCCGTGGAACTGGCCCGCTCGCTGGAGACGTACATCCGCAACGGCGGCAACGCCGCGTACGACTTGACCGACGCCAAGCGCTACCCGCGCGTGACGGCCGGCCTGTTTTACGGCTTCGACAGCCGCGTCGCGGGGCTGTACGCCATGGATGTCGGCGATGTGGCCGGTTTTTACCGCCGCTACGACTGGGAGATCAAGACCGAAGGTTCCGCCGAGGGCTGGCGCTGGATGCACGATCCGCGATTCGCCTGGGTGCTGGCCAATCGCAATGAGCGCGGCACCTTTACCGACCCCGAATGGGCGGAGATTCTCGAGGTCGCCAGGCACCAGCGCAATCCCTACTTCGCCGGCCGCTCGCGCATCATGAGCGACTGGGGCGGCGTGCTGGAAGGTGGCACCGACAGCGATGAGCTGTTCTTCCGCCACGCGGCCCGCATCCGCGTGGGCCGCGGCTGGGGGCATCACCACGCCGATACGCTGGACCTGGCCGTATGGTCGCTGGGCGTGCCGGTCAGCGTGTGTGGCGGCGGGCGCGGCGGCTACGGCTACCCCGAAACGACCGCCTCGCTGACCCACAACCTGGTGACCGTGGATGGCGCCAACTGGCAAGGCGCCGCGTGGGTCGGCCAGCTTGCCGACCTGCCCAACTGCCAGTATCTGCGGGCGGACAGCCGCTACCAGAAGCTCTACTCCCGCCAGGTGGCCCTGCTCGAGCTGGATCACGGCAACGCGGCCGAAAAGGCCGCCCTGCCGCGGGCGTACGTGGTCGATGTCTGCCGCACGATCGGCGGCAAGGAGCACATGTACAACTTCCACGGCTTCCCGCACGATGAATTCTCAATCAACGTGGAGGCCGCCGCGCCCACCGAGAGCGAAAAGGCCCTGCTGGCCAAGTATACCGAGCCGGGCGAGCACCTCCACTGGGCGGGCGAGTTGAACGAGGGCTGCCTGACCGCCACCTGGCGGCTGGACCGTACGGGCAAGACGTTCATCTGCCCCAAGTACCCCGAGATCACCTATTACGCCTACAAGGAGCAGGGCACCACGCTCTTCACCGGCGCCGAGCAGACCATGCTCGGCCAAAAGTACGATGCCAGCTTCCCGCGGCGGTATCTGCGCGTGCACGTGCCCAACCAGAAGGGCAATCGCGTGGTCACCGGCGAGGAGATCATCGCCCCATACGGCGGAAATCGGGATGATGGCGAGTACGCCCGTCAGGTGCACCTGATTCATCCGGCGGATGCCAATGGTGAGGCCTCCAGCCTGTTCCTGGCAGTCTGGGAGCCGTACCTGGCTCAGCCGGTCATCAAACTGGTGGCGATGGAAGGGGACCCGGGCGATGCCAAGAGCTTTGCCGTCGCCCACGTGGAGACGGTTGATGGCATCCGCGACATGACCTTCGCCGATGTTCGCGGAGGTCCGGTGCGGCAGCTTGCCGACGGCACCTCCGTGCAGGCCGATTTCGCCTACATCTCGCGCGATGGCCAGGGCCTGCGGCAGGTGTCCCTGGTCGGCGGCAAGTCGCTGGCGACCGATGAGCTTTCCCTGACGCCGGCCGTGCGGCAGTGGGGCGGCCACGTCGCCAAGGTGGACTACGCCGAGAAGACGGTTGTGCTGGATGCGGCGCTGCCCGGCAAGCTGCTGGCCGGTTCGTTCTTCGAGGTGGGCACGCCCGCCCACGGGCCGCACGCGGCGCACTGGACCAGCTTCGAGGCCGCCGCCGTCAGGCCGGCCGCCGATGGAGGCAGTTCGACCCTCATCACGTGGCGCAAGGGCGCCGATGTGTTCGCCGGCCAGATCACCGAGCTGAAAGCGGATGACAAGAATCCGCCCACTACCGTCGTCAAGCTGAAGTTCGCGCCCAACCTCGCCGAGGGCGAGAACACGCAACTCACGCTGACCAACGATGACGGCTCGCTGAAGTGGCGCTGCGATGGGCAGACCAAGCCGAATTACGAAGGCGAGCACGCCCTCAACGGCACCGTGACCATCTACGACAAGCCCGTCGCCCCCGGCCAGCTCAAGGCCGGCGACCGCATCTGGCTGTACGAGTTCGGCGTGGGCGATATCTGGCGGGCGCCATCCTCCATCACGCTGAAGCGCGTGGACAAGGGCGTGTACGAGATGCGCGGCAATACCGCCTGCACGCTCAAGCCCGCCAAGGCCGAAGGCCTGGCCTGGTCCGCCGATGGCAAGACCTGGACGGCCGTCGAAGGCGAAGAGCTGAAGATCACGCTGGACCAGCTTGCCGCCGGACCGGTATATGTGAAGGGAATTTAGCGATCAAGTGGTGTCGGTGTGGCACAGCCGCCCTCGGCTGTGCCGTAAGAGGCAGGGCATCCAAATACCAGAGGCTGGTGACAGAGGAGTCAGCGGTGAGCGAAAGCGCGAACGTCGAGTCGGTGTATCCCTGGCCGCGGCCGCAGCAGCAGAAGGCCGCACGCGGCACGTTGAAGGTGGGTCCAATCGCGGTGAAGGCCGGCAGTCGGGCATTCTGGGTGGCCGCCGCCACCTGGCAAGCCGAGCAGGAATTGCGGCCGCACACGGGCAACAGCGCCGGCCGCAAGGTCACGCTGACCATTACGGACATGGATGATCTTCCCGCCGCCGACCGCGTGGCTCGCCGCCCCGAGGGCTACGTGCTGACAATCGGCCCGCGCGAGATCCAGCTTGCCGGCCGCGATGCCTCGGGCGTGTATTACGGCGTCAAGGCGCTGGGGCAGCTTCTGGACAAGCACGCCGGCGCGCTGCCCTGCCAAACCATCCGCGATTGGCCCTTTGCGGGCATTCGCGGCGTGCATATGTACCTGCCGGGCATCAAGGAGATGGATTTCTTCTGGCACTGGCTGGACGTCATGGCCAGCCTGCGGCTGAACACGGTCTTTCTCGAGGTCGGCGGCGGCTTCGAATACCTGCGCCAGCCGGTCATCAACAAGGCCTGGCAGAAATTCTGCCGCGAGGCCGACCATTACGACGCCACGAAGGATAAGCACCGCGCCAGCCAGCGCAACCCGCTGCGGGCCATCACGGATGGCCCCGAGGCCCTGCAAGGCTCGCGCTTCTTCCCCAAGGACTCCACGCACACCGAGCTGGCCGGCGGCTCGTGGCTGACGCGGCGGCAGATCGAGCGCATCATCGCCGAGTGCCACGCCCGGAAGATCCAGATTGTCCCCGAATTGCAGTCGCTCTCGCACTGCTACTGGCTGTGCTGTGCGTACCCCGAGATCGCCGAGCGGGCCGATGATCCGTGGCCCGACACGTACTGCCCCAACCATCCCCGCACGTACGAGCTGCTCTTTGACGCCATGGACGAGGTGCTGGAGGTGTTCAAACCCTCCATGCTGCACATCGGCCACGACGAGCTGATGCACCTGGGCCACTGCCCGCGCTGCCGCGGCCAGAGCGGGCATGACCTGCTGGCCGGCGATGTCACCCGCATTCACGATTTCCTGGCTGACCGCGGCGTCGAGACCATCATGTGGGGCGACAAGCTCATGCCCATGAAGTGGGGCGGCCACGCCCGCCAGGAGGTGGAGAAGGCCACCGGCCGCATCTGGAGCGTGCCGGCCACGTACAAGGCCATCGACATGATTCCCAAGGATGTGATCATCTTCGACTGGTTCTGGTGCTACGGCCAGCCGGCCGAGCAGAAGGATATCGACTCGGGCTACGGCATGACGTCGCCGCTGCCGTCGACCTATTTCGAGAAGCACGGCTTCCGCAAGATCTACGGCAACTGGGTGGACCTGGAGTTTAAAGACTGGGCCGGCCGCAGCGATCCCAAGTGGTATCTCGGCGCCGAGGTCTCAAGCTGGTGCGAGGTTTCCGCTTACGCCATGGGTCACAACCGGATCGTCGCCGACCTGTTCCCGGCCGCCGGCACGCTGTGGAACGGCAAGTCGATGCCCAAGCCTGCGGTCTGCCAGCTCCAGGCGAAGTGGCACCCGTGGGCCATCGATTTCCTGCGCGATGACCCGCGGTGGATTGTCTCGCCCGATGCCAGCAAGGTCGTGCCGCTGGATCTTTCCAGCGCCGCCGCGCCGCTGCCCAAGGGGCTGGCGGGCAAGCTGGCCACCGGGAGCAAGATGACCACCGTCCTGGGCACCGGCTCCTTCTCGCTCATCGCCGATGGGGCCGGCAAGCTGGCCAAGGCCATCGTCCTGGCCAAGGCGCCGCAGGAAGGGGCAGGGGGCGACGCGCTGGCTTCCTACGCCAAAGTGCCCGTAGGCAAAAAATGCAGCCGGCTGCTGATGCTGCACGGCACGAACATGGAGAATGTCTTCCTGGCGCTGACCTTCAGTTCCTGGCACCGCGGCGTGGGCAAGCTCATCAACTACCGCGTGCGCTACCGCGATGGAAAGACGGCCAGCTTCACCGCCAACTACGGCCAGCACATCGGCGAGTTGAACGAATACTGGCCGTATCCATTCGTCAACTGGGTCTACGCCACGGCGTTCCTTTCGGTCCCCGCGTCGATCGGCAAGGGCGGCAAGAAGTTCTACGTCCAGGAATGGGTCAACCCGCGGCCCAACGTGGGCATCGAGAGCGTCGAGATCTCCCTCGGCCCCGATGCGACGGGAAAAGGCGTGGTGCTTGTGCCGGCCATCAGCGCGGTCGTCTAATTGCCACGGCGACAATAGGAGGCAATATGGAAGATCCTTTGGACAGTGTGACTGGTCGAAAGATCATTGATTTTCTTAGGATGCTTTACGAGCTCCGCGCAATTCTCGACGTTTACTGTCTTATATGCGCAAATGCTATAACCATAAAAGACAAAGATGTCAGCGGTCAATTCTTTGCGTTTCTGCAGAGGTGCGCTGTTCGATTAATCACGATTGACATTTGCAAGATGTTTGAGCGGGAGAAACATGACAAGAATGGCAATGTGGTCTACTCGCTCAGTTCTATCGACGGGGTTCTCCACGCTGTAGCAGGAGATGGCCTAAGCGTTCAGAATGTCGATCGACTACAAAGGTTTTTGAGAAAATATGGGGACGAGAATATCGAAGTCAGAACCTCCCAGAATGATGATACAATACGGCTCCTTGAAGATACTGTCCGAAGATTCCGTTCGTGTCATGAAGCGGATTTGAAGCGATTCAAGGATGTGAGAGATAAACGTTTTGCTCATAGTGAATTCAACCCAAACTTGCCGGTTCATCGGACCCTTACGTTTCTTCCGTCCTGTGGCACCATGGAAATACTATTTGACTTTGGGCATGAGTTCTACCGGGCCATAGAAGGTGGCCTTGTTGGTGTAGGCCCCATGGACCTCAGCGCCCAGAGAAAAGTGAAGATCAGTTTTATACGACTTCTCGAGAAGGTCGGCCTTGACGAAGTCGTCACCGAGATGCAGTAAACGCTCCTGCACCCTACCCGGCGATTTGTTTCTAGCAGTTTGTCAGCAAAACGGCCATGCCAGCCGAATAGCCGAAGGTCGCGCTGGTTTCCAGCGGGCCTCCCGCTCATGGGCAGCTTGCGGCGCACGGCTGCAAACGACGCAGCCGTGGCACCGTTTCATCCACGAGGTTTGTCCTCCTGCAAAACATTTGTTGGATTTCTAGAAAATAATGCTTGACATCGTGGATAAGTAGGATATGATCTACATCCAGACGATATCTGAACCGTTTCAGGCGACATCTTTTTGAAGCGAAACAAAAAACCGCTGAGCCTCCATCTCTCTTTGGATTTCCTTTCGAAAGAGATGCCTTCCTTTCAAAATGTGAAAATGGGTAATATGCACTTTAAGCATTATGCACTTTTGCATGCGGCCATACTGGCAAAGGACTTACGTTTAAGCATTTGTACTAAATGAACTTAAAGCTGTAAAATGGCCTTTTTACAACCTTCTGGCATTAGTTAAGTGCTTTTGGCAAAGAGTCTAAGCGTAGATGCGCGGTCCGGTGAGGCGACGATAGCCTTCCGCAATATGAGCGACATGACTTTGCGGCAGGAAGTCATGTCGCTGACTCCGCTTGACTGTATGTCGATTTGTTTGGACGCTTGGTAGCGAACGGGATAGAATCCCGAGGCTTTTCGGCGCCGGTTGCCCACTGGCAAGGCGCCCATGCGGCGATGGATGTGGCTGTTAGCGCGGCCGCCGGGGCGTAAAGCGGCGCTGGCGGTCCTGGCCGCACACTGGCCAGCTTGCCGAGGTGAGCGATGGAAGAGGTCGTGCAGGCGGTGGACAAGGAGGCCGGCCGCTTATCTGGTGCTGTCGGCAGCCCGCAGACTGGCGGGCCCCGAATCATTACGGTCCGCGCCCTGTTGTGCGCGTTTCTCGTCTCCACGCTGGCCGCCATCCTGTGCCATTGGCACGATGGGCACGTTCTGATCAACTCCTCCGGCGAGCTGATCCGCGATTCCACCACGCTGCATAACTTTTTTGCACCGCTGGTGATAGGGCTGATGTTCTTCTTCCTGCTGCTGGTCAATGCGGTGCTGTTTCGCATTCACCGCCGGCTGGCGTTGGGGGCCGGTGAGTTGGCGCTGGTTGTGGCGCTGTCGATGCTGGCCGCCCCGGTGCCTCGCTACCTCATTCAATCCCAGATGGGGATGATCGGCTACACCCCCATCAGCATGGCGGAGAATCGGGCGTATGTGGCCGACATGAACAAGGCCAATCCGTACGCCTTCCTCGGCCCCGGCGGCGACTTCCGCAGTCCCCTGGACCCCAGGCATGCATTCCTGACGCTCGAAGATTCGCGGACGTTCGACGGCACGATGCCCGGCCACACGTCGGGGCAGCTGATCAGGCCGTGGAACGTGAATCATCCGTGGCAGGCGTTCGTGTACGTCCTTAAAGCCTGGGGGCCCCCGGCTCTGTTCTGGGGCCCGCTGATGCTGACCTTCCTGGTCTTCAGCATCTCGCTGGGCTACATGTTGTACCGGCAGTGGGCGCATAGGGAGTTGCTGCCCTTCCCCCTGGCGGAGTTCGCCGCCTCGCTGGTGGTCCGCAAGCAGAACAAGGCGCTGCCGGATGTCTTCTACAGCCCGTTGTTCTGGGTGGGCGTCGTTGCCATGGTGGTGATCTTCTCCACCCGCGGCATCTCCAACTTCGTCGACAACATGATTTACGTGCGGACCAAGTTCGATTACGGCGTGCTGTCGACCCGGATCTCCTTCCTCAACGACAGCCGCGAGGGCTACTCGCTGCTGCGCGGGACGATCTATTTCGCCATCGTGGCCGTGGCGTACCTGCTACCCTCGGAGATCAGCCTGACGGCCTGGGTCTCCTGGCCGCTGATGGTCGTCGCCACCTTCCTGTACTACAACCAGACGGGCAACCGCTTCAACGATGGCCACAACGGGATGTTCCTGCTGGGCTGCTGGTGGGGCATGGCGATTTTGATCATCTTCGCCGGGCGGTGGTACTTCTGGAACCTGTTCAGCGCCGCGATGGGTAGACCCCGGCGGGCCGGCATCGACACCCAGAGCGTGTGGGTGGCGCGGGTATTCCTGCTGTCGGCACTGGGGTTGATGGCGATCCTGAACCAGTTGTACGACCTGCCGCTGGACATCTCCGTGCTGTGGGTGCTGGGACTGGTGATCATGTTCCTGGTGCTCTGCCGGCTGGTGGCGGCGATGGGCATTCCCTGGACGCCGCTTTCGGGCTTGGGACCCCTGAGCATGCTGCTCAACGTGGTAGGCATCGGCGGCGTGGGCGCGCGGGTCTTCTCGCAGTTGTGCACGTACGAGACGTTCCTCGTGGCCAAGCAGGGCCTGACCATCCTGCCGATGACGCCCATGGTGGCCAACGCGGCCCACGTGGAATCCAGAGTCACCGGCCGCAATCCCTCGCTGAAGGTGATCGCGCCGTTTCTGCTGCTGATGATGGCCGTGTCGGCGGGCATCGTGCTGTGGATGGGCTACAGCTTCGAGGGCAAGACGGATGACCGCATCGCCCCGGGAGTGTGGGATCACGCGCCGATGCTCCAGGGTTACATCCGCAAGGCCATGGACAGTCCGGACAAGATGCGGGCCGCCGTGACCAGGCGGCTGAGCACCCAGGAGCGATGGGGAAATTCGTGGAATTACATCCACAATGAAATGCCCAAAGAGCTGCCCGTGATGTGCGGCGTCGGGCTGGCCCTGGTGCTGGTCATCGGGTATCTCCAGATCCGGCTGCCGAGATTCCCCTTCCACCCGCTGCCCCTGGTGCTGCTGGGCACCTGGACGATGAGCCGGTACTGGTGGTCATTCCTGATCGGCTGGGCGGTCAAGAAGGCGGTGCTGAAGATCGGCGGCTACCGGCTCTTCGACCAGTTGCGGCCGCTGTTTACGGGCCTGATCGTGGGCCTGGCGGTGACGCTGGTCATCTGGGTCATTGTCCACATCATCGTTTACCAGGTGCGGGAACCCAGCACCAACGATTGGATGCCGTTCCTCTCGAGTGTCTTCTCCGCCGCGTGATGTTTCATGCGGCGTCGGCACTTGCGTCGCGACCCCTTTTGTCGCGGGCGCCGCGGAGGGCGCCGAGTGTTACGTCCCTAATTAGTCTTACCGGTTTTCTCAGGTCTATAATAGTCCAGATGACGTCGTTCGCTTTTGCGTGAGGCTCGTATCCGCCGTTCGGCGTTTGGGACTTCTCAGGAGCGCAATATACGACCTGTCCGAGTCGTGCGCGGCACAGCCGCGCAATCGGGGTGGCCAGCGGCCGGACAGTGAGTCTGAAGTGAGAGGCGGGGGAGACGAGACGTCGGGATCTGCCGTGCACGATGGGGGAGCGGACAACGCGTCGGGGTGGGCGCCTGTGCTGTGGGCGGCAGGATGCCGCAAGCCGGCGGCCAGATTGGGGGTGGCCCCCGATGGACGTGGCCCGTCGGCAGTCAGGGCCGGCGGGCCGGTCAGCTCGGGCACCCAGCGCCCGGGAAAGGCATGGCTCCACGGGAGGCCCGGGCTGGGAAGAACGGAGGTTGTTGGGAGGCGGCCGGCTGCCTGAGGGCGGAGGGCCGCCGTTTTTTTGCCTTCTCACGGGTCGGGCAATCCAGGTTCGCCTTTCCGCGCGCATTGACTGTCCCTGGCCGCGTCTGTAGCCTTGTGCCTCAGGCGCGCCCCCGCCGCGCGGGCGGCGCAGCGCCTGTGGCAGGAGCCGTGCGATGACCAGGATGTATCGCGGCAGGACACTGGATGGTCGAGCGGTCGAGGTCGCCGTCGAGGGTGCGCGGATCGCCAGGGTCGCGGAGATTTCCCCCGGCGACTGGCCGCTGATTGCCCCGCCGCTGGTGGACCTCCAGCAAAACGGCGCGTTGGGCATGGCCTTCAACGACCTGTGCGGCCGCGGCGAGACCCTCGGCCCAATCGCCGCGTTCGTGCGGCGGCACGGCGTCGGCCGCATGATGGCCACTTTCACGACCGCCGACTTCGAGAGCCAGCGCCGCAGCCTGCGCGAACTGGATGGGCGGCTCTCGGCGGATGCGGACCTGGCGCGCCTTTTCGTGGGCGTGTTTTACGAGGGCAACTACATGTCGCGCGAGCCGGGCTGGCGCGGCATCCACCCGGCGCAGTTCATGCGCGACCCCAACTGGCCCGAATGGCAGAAACTCCAGCAGGCGGCGGGGGGGCGAATCCGGCTGTTCAACGTCGACCCCATGCTGCCCGGGGCCATCGAAACGATCCGCCAGGCGGTCGCCGCCGGCGTGCGCGTGGCCATGGGGCACTGCGGGCCCACGGCGGAGGCCATCCGCCTCGCCGCGAACGCCGGCGCAGATATCGTCACCCATTTCGGCAATGGCATCGCGCCCATCATCCATCGCCACCACAACCCGCTGTGGGCCTGGCTGGCCGATGACCGGCTGGCGCTGGGCATCATCGCCGACGGCTACCACCTGCCCGAAGAGGTGATCCGCGTGGTCTTCAAGGTCAAGCCGCGCGAGAAGGTTTTCACCGTCTCCGACGCCGCCGCCGCCTCGGGCTCGCCGCCGGGCGATTATGGCAGCTTCGTCATCGAGCCCAACGGCCGCTGCCACCAGAAGGATGAAGATGTGCTGGCCGGCAACTGGTTCCAGGCCGACCGCTGCGTGGAGCGGCTGTGCGAGATGGGCTGGCCGCTGGCCGAGGCGTGGCGCCAGCAGAGCGAGATTCCCGCGCGGCTGTTCCACCTGCCGCTGCCCGCGCTGGCGCCGGGGCAGGAGGCGGAATTCGTGCTGGCACGCTTTGACGAGAGGCGCGGGCTTCAGCTCGAACAGGTCGTCGCGCTGGGTAGCGAGCTACTCAAAGCCCCCGTCGGTACGCGGACCGTGGATTTTCGCGGGTAGTGCCGGCCGGGAGTGGAATCACAATTCGAACTTCTTCCCGCACCCCTCGCAGAAATGGGCCGCCGGCTCGTTCTGCGCGTTGCACGCGGGACAGACCTTGGCCAGCGCTGCGCCGCAGGAATCGCAGAACTTTGCGGCGGGTTGATTGGCGTGGCCGCACTTGGGGCAGCGAGAGGCCGTATCGGCTTCTGGCCCGCCGGGTCGGAGGCCCAATCCCTCGCCAATCGCCTCGGCGACCGACCGAACTTCATCCTTCGTGCCGTCGGCCATATAGTTGAACGTATCCTTCGCCACGGGCTCGCCTTCTTCGGCCACGTAGCGGGCGACGGCGCCGATATAGCCGGCACGAAGCAGCATCATGCCCACGAAAAGCGTCGGCAGGCCCACAAACGCGCACCAGAAGTAGCGCGGTCCCTCGTCGGGCTGGCTCCACCGGCCGTGAAATCCCACCGGCCCGGCGCCGGGCAGATCGACGAAACCCTGCGCGCGGTGATGAACGGCCGCGAAGGCGCCGAAAAAACTGACGAATCCGATGAGGGTCATCAGGCCGCCGATTGCGACGAGGATGAAACCCGCCGCACGGAGACCGGACCGCTTGGCCGCATGATTCGGATCGATGATTGGCATGGCCGTACTCCTGCCGCGCGGATGGCGCAGCACGAATCCTATTTCCTTGTGCCCAAAAGGGCAACAATCTCGCGCGCCAGATCTGTCTTGGACCGCTGGGCCCAGTCCAGCACTTTGCCCTCGGCCGAGAGGATCGCCGCCCGGCTTTCGGCCGTGCCCATGGCGGCGGGGGAGTTGACGACGATGTAGTCGGCCCGCTTGGCTAGCAACTTCTGGCGGGCGGCGGCTTCGGGTTCCACATCCACCACGGCAAAGGCGATGATGATCTGCCCCGGCCGGCGGCGGCGGGTAACCTCCTCCAGCAGGTCCGGCGTGGGCATCAAATCCAGCGTGATGGGCCCAGCCGAGCGCCGCAGCTTGGTCGTGCGGCGGTGGGCCACCTCAAAATCGCCCACGGCGGCGGCCATAATCAGGACATCGCAGGCGTCGAAGTGGGCATTGAGGGCCTTGCGGAGGTCCTGCACCGTGACAAAGGGCACGACCTGGGCGCCCGCCGGCGGTGCGGCCGTCATCGACCCCGCCAACATTGTCACCGTGTGGCCGGCGGCCAAGGCCGACTCGGCAACGGCGCAGCCCATCGTGCCGCTGGAGGCGTTGGTGATGAACCGCACGGGGTCAATGTAGGCCCGCGTCGGTCCGGCCGTGATCAAGACGTGCATTTTGTCCCTCGTAGGGTGTGCAGCTTTGCTGCACACCAAGCGGCAAAATCAAGGTTCATTCAGCGCGGCGGTGTACAGCAGAGCTGCACACCCTATTCATGAAA
>PMYD01000083.1 GCA_003171335.1 Phycisphaerales bacterium | reverse complement strand
GGGGGTGCCGTGGCGGGGGTGCCCTTGCGACGGGTGCCGTGGCTGCTTTGCAGCCACGCGTCTCCCGCACGCATCTCCCGCAAGGCGAGCCGTCCTTTCGGACGCGTGGTTGCAGACGGCGCAACCACGGCACCCGGCGTGCTTTCCTCCTCCACGCGCGGCTACGCCAGCCCCTGCGTTTCGAGCAGCGCCGTATCCGCCAGCACCGCCGCTGCCGGCCGGTCGGCCACGAGTTGGCCGCGCGACAGGACGATGGCCCGGTTGCACAGCCGGCCGATCAGCGCCAGGTCGTGCGAGATGATGAGTTGCGTGCCGCCGAGCGTTTCCAGCAGGGTCATCACCTCGCGGCGGCCGCGGCCATCCAGCAGGCTGGTGGGCTCATCCAGCACCAATAGCTCCGGCCGCATGGAAATGACCGTGGCGATGGCCGCCCGGCGTTTTTCGCCCAGGCTCAGGTGGAACGGGCTGCGCTGTTCGAAGCCCGCCAGCCCCACGGCCGCCAGGGCCAGGCGACTGCGCTGGTCCACCTCGTCTTTACCAAGCTTCATGTTCCGCGGGCCGAAGGCCACATCGTCCATCACCGTGGGGCAAAAGAGCTGGTCATCGGGATTCTGGAAAACCACGCCGAGCTTCTGGCGGATCTGCCGCAGGTTGCCAGGTCCAAGCTCCAGGCCGAACAGCTCCACGCGGCCGTGCACGTGGCCGTGCAGCACGCCGCACATCACCATGAGCAGCGTGGACTTGCCCGCCCCGTTGGCACCCATCAGGGCCACTTTCTCGCCCGGGGCGATGGTGAAGGAGAGGTTTTGGAGGGCCGCGGTCCCATCGGGGTAGGTGAAGCTCAGGTCGTCGACACGGATGAGCGCGCTGTTCATGCCGCGATCCTTATGGCCGCCAGGGCCGTAAGCCACACCGCCAGGGTCGCCCAGTCCCAGCGGCCCAGCCGCGGCGCATGGCCGCCGGCCAGCATCAGGCCGTCGAAGCCGCGGGCCAGCATGGCGGCGTGCACGCGCTCGCCGCGCTCGTAGCTGCCCAGAAAGAGCACGCCGACCATCCGGCCGATCGTCCCGGCGTGCCAGAGCCACCGGCCGCCGTAGCCGCGGACATCGGCCGCGCGTTTCAGCCGCCCGGCTTCATCGGCCAGGATGAAGAGATAACGATGCGTCACGCCCACCAGCATGACCAGCACGGCAGGCACCTTGAGCAGGCGCAGGGCGGCCAGCAGATCCGCCACGTGCGTGCTGGCGGCCAGCAACGTCATGGCCGTTACGGCCAGCGTGGCCTTGACGGCGATGCTCCGCAGGGCGATGAGGCCGGCCCGCGAAAGCGGCATTCCCAGGAACAGAACATCGCGAGGGCCGATCAGCGGCAAGACCGCCGCCCCCGCCAGAAGAGGCAGGATGATGAGCCACCGCCGCACGAGGTAGCCCGGCGGCACGCGGGCCACGCCCGCGGCCCCGATCAGCATGGCGGCGAAGGCCGCCCAGGCGGCAAGTGCATTGGGCGGCGTGGTGACGACCGCCAGCACCATCGCCACGGCCGCCAGCAACTTGGTGCGGCCATCCAGGCGGTGCAGCGGGCTGTCAAAGGGAGGATGGTAGCCGCTAGCGTGGAGGGGGTGTTGCACCGGCGGTGCCCTCCGGCGGCGCAGGAGCCCTGCGCGACACGACCAGCTTGCCCAGGACAAGCGCTGCGCTGAACACGGCCAGCGTGCCCGCCAGGCCGGCCAGGATAGTTTGCAGCGGAGAGATTCTCACGCCCGGCCGTTGATCGTCCGCCATGGGTGCGGCGGCGGGCGATGGTGAGATTGTTTGTGTCCGGCCGTGATCAGCCACGACCCTTTCGAGTCCATCCGGCCGCGAAGAGGCCATGGGTGAAAGGGCCGCGAGAATCAAGGCTGCGGCCAGGGCGGCCAGGCAGATTGTCCAGGTGCGCGACTTCACGGCGCGGCCTTTGCGGCCGGCTGGGGCGCAGGCACCGGGCAGGCCAGCAGGTCCGGGCGAACCGCCAGGATCAGCGAAACGGCGGCCGCCGTGATGATGGCCTCGCCGCCCCCAATTAACGCGTGAACGCCCGCCATGGCCGGCAGTCCCAGGCCGAGCGGCAATGTGCCGGCCAGGGCCAATTCCCCCGCGCACGCGGCGGCCGCCAGCACTACGGAAAACCACGCCGCCACCGCCGCGGCGGCCGGCAGGAATCGCCGATTGTTACCCACAACCGCCAGCAGCGTGCGAAAAACGCCGTAGCCCGCGATGGGGCCGACCACGCCCATGTTGAAGATATTGCAGCCCAGGGCCATCACGCCGCCATCGCCGAAGAGCAGGCACTGAATGACCAGCACCACCGCCATGACCAATACGGCGTTGAGCGGTCCCAGCAGGATGGCCGCCAGGGCCGCCCCCAGGAAATGCCCGCTGGTACAAGCGGCGATGGGGAAGTTGAGCATCTGTGCGGCGAAGACAAAGGCCGCCGTCACCCCTAAGAGCGGCACCTGCCGCTCGCCCAGCGTGCGCCGCGCCCGCGCCAGCGCCACGCCGCAGGCGGCGGCGGAAACCGCCGCGCCGGCCGCACTGACGGCGCCGCCATGCATCAGAAAGCCATCGGGTATATGCACGCTGAAAAAACTCCGCCTGGATGCTCTTATTACTCCGCAAAAAATCGTAATACCCCGAACGCGAAAAATCAACTCTCGTAGTGAAATCGGAGATCCGGGCCGGCCGGTCAGGGAATCCGCCGGCCGGTGGAGCTGACCGACAGGGCGGCGTGCAGCACGCCCTTCTGCTTCTTCAATTCATCGGCGATATGGCTGAGCCGGCTGGGCCGGCCGCGCAGCACCAGCACCTCGGCGCAGCGTTCCTCATCCAGGTGCACGTGGCTGGTGAAGAGGATTTCCTTGTGGTGGTGATGCTGGAGATCGGTCAGCTTGTCGCACAGCCCGCGCTGGTCGTGCTTGAAGAGCACGGTGATCGTCGCCAGCGCCTCGCGGTCCTCCTGCCAGTCGCGCTGGACCATCTGCTCGCGGACCACATCGCGGATGAATTCCGAGCGGTTGGTGTACCCGCTGGCCGCCATGATCCGCTCCAGGCGGGCCAGCAGGGGCTTGTCGATCGCCAGGCTGACGCGGACCAGGTCAGGCATATCTGCTCCTGAAGTATTTATTACCAGAAAGCAGAATGGTATTACTGACTCCAGAGGCAGTCAAGCCTTTTTGCCGGAAGACCCGCGGCTGCGAGGTGAAGGGGGACTTACGGTTGCGTGGCTGTTCCGGACGCGCTCGCCCGAATGACTGCCGGCGCCGAAGCGCTGGCGGGGGCGGGGGCGGCCGGGCGCCGCGGCCCGTTCAGGTAGTGCGTGGTGTAGGTCACTCGGCCGTTGTCGTATTTGTAGAGCCGGAAGCTGCCGGGCAGGCCGATCGTATCGGCGATGGCGGCGGAGATGAACAGCGGCACGCCCGCGATGTGGTGCGTTTCATTGCGGTGGAAGTGGCCGGCGATGACGGCCTTCACGTTGTAGCGGCTCAGCAGGTCGTTCCACCTCATAACGTACTCATGCGGCCAGCCGGCGTGCGAGCGGCCGCCGAAGAAATCGCGCACCGGCGGGCTGTGGATGAAGATGATCGCGGGCCTGCCCTGGGCGGCTTTCAGCGTGCTTTCCAGCCAGGCGAGCGGGTCGTAGCCGGCCACCTGGAAATTGCCGGCCAGGGGTTCGACGTAGAAGAAGATCATCAGCACGCCGTGGCATTCCAGCGTGTGGCTTAAGGGCCCGACGCGCTGGCGGAAGAATTTCACCTCGGCGGTGAGGTCCTCGCCGCCGCGCGGAATGTCGTGGTTGCCGGGCACGAAGTGGACCGGCGCGTGGAGGCGCTTGAAGAGCCCCATGCCCGCCTCCACCAGCGAGGCGTTGTGGACGAAGCGGTCGAAGATGTCGCCCGTGTGGGCGACGAATTCAATCGGCTTGGGCAGCGCGTTGACCGCCTCCACCGCGGCGACAGTGCGTTCCCAGTTGCGGTCGGCGCCCAGGTGGGTGTCGGTGATCTGCACGAAATAGAAGCGAACATCCGCTGCCGGCGGCGGGGTCTGGCCCGAACTGGAACTGGCGTGGCAGACCAGGATGGCCGCCGCGCCGATCAGCAGCGCCAGCAGGATGTAGCGGGACCTCGCGTTCATTCCATTTTCCGTGGTCCTAGGCATGGGATGGCCCGGTGCTCGCCCCATTGCCGCATCTTACCGGCGCGGCGTCTTGTTCTGCCGGAGATACTGGTCGATCCGGCCGGCCGCCTCTTTGCCATCGCCCATGGCCAGGATGACCGTGGCGCCGCCGCGCACGATGTCGCCGCCGGCAAAGACGCCGGGGATGGAGGTCATGTGGTTCTCATCCGCGATGATGTTGCCCCATGGGTTCAGCGCAAGCTGCGGGCACGTCCGCGTCAGCAGCGGGTTGGCCTTGGTGCCCACGGCCACGATCACCAGCTCGGCCGGCAACTCGAAGTCGCTGCCGGGCACGACCACCGGCCGGCGGCGGCCCGAGGCATCCGGCTCGCCCAGCTCCATGCGCTGGAGCTTGACGGCCCGGACCCAGCCCTGGGCATCGCCGAGAATTTCCACCGGCGCCACCAGGAACATGAACTCGATGCCCTCTTCTTCGGCGTGGGCCACTTCCTCGGCGCGGGCGGGCATTTCGGCCCTGCCGCGGCGGTACGCCAGCACGGCGCGCTGGGAGCCCAGCCGCCGGGCGGTGCGAACGCTGTCCATGGCGGTGTTGCCGCCGCCGAAGACCACGGCCGTGGCGCCGCGGGCGATGGGCGTGCTGGACTGGCTGCCCTTCCACGCGCCCATCAGGTTCACGCGCGTAAGGTACTCGTTGGCGGAGTAGACGCCCTTGAGATTTTCGCCCGGCACGTTCAGGAAGACCGGCAACCCGGCGCCGTTGGCGATAAAGCAGGCGTCGAAATCCTTGAGCATATCGGGCACGGTGATGGTCTTGCCCACCACGACGTTAAACTCGATCTTCACGCCGAGTGAGACCAGGCCGGCGACCTCGGCATCGACGATCCGCTTGGGCAGGCGAAACTCCGGAATGCCGTACCGCAGCACGCCGCCCGAATCGTGCAGGGCCTCGAAGATGGTCACGTCGTGGCCCCGCTTGGCCAGCTCGCCGGCGGCGGTCAGGCCACCGGGCCCCGAGCCGACGACAGCCACGCGATAGCCCGTCGCCGCCGGTTTGGCCGCCGCGGCGGTGAAGCCGTGCGCAGCCGACCAGTCGGCGATAAATCGCTCCAGCCAGCCGATGGCGACGCTCTGGCCCTTCTTGCCGCGCACGCACACTTCCTCGCACTGGCGTTCCTGCGGGCAGACGCGGCCGGCGATGGCCGGCAGGGCGTTGTCGCCGTACAGGATCTCTGCGGCGGTGGCGAAATTGCCCTGGGCCACCTGCTCGAGAAATTCGGGGATCCGCACGCCGACGGGGCAGCCGGCCACGCACGGGCGGTTCTTGCACATCAGGCAGCGCCTGGCCTCCATGACGGCGGCGGACTCTTCCAGCCCGAGGTTCACCTCGGAGAAGTTGGTCACCCGGGCGGCGGGGTCCTGCTGCGGCATGGCCACGCGGCCGATGGCCAGGCGCTCCTTCGGCGTCAGCGAACGATTCTCGGTGGGATCGGCCATCGGG
Organism: Phycisphaerales bacterium; assembly: GCA_003171335.1. GTDB lineage: Bacteria > Planctomycetota > Phycisphaerae > SM23-33 > FEN-1343 > FEN-1343. The sequence continues at coordinate 5,444 of PMYD01000083.1, read as the reverse complement.
GCACTCACGCGCGGCTCCCTTTCTTCTGGGAGGCGGCCAGTTGTTCATCCAGTTTGCAGCGCGGGTCGAGGTAGGCGTTCTGGCGGCTGGAAAGTTCGGCGTAATCCACCGCGTGGCCGTCGAATTCCGGCCCATCCACGCAGGCGAAGCGGATCTGCCCGCCCACGGTCACCCGGCAGCCGCCGCACATGCCCGTGCCATCCACCATGATCGGGTTCAGGCTGACGATGGTTCGGATGCCCGCCGGCCGCGTCTGCTCCGCGACCGCGCGCATCATGGGCACCGGCCCAACGGCATACACGGCGGCGGGGCGCTGGGCGCTGTCGGCGGGGGCTGCTAAAAGCTCCGCCAGGGCCGCCGTGACAAAACCCTTGATGCCCATCGAGCCATCCTCGGTGGTCACCAGCACCTGCCGGCAGAACTCGGCCATCTCCTGGTGCAGGATGACCAACCCCTTGGAACGGCCGCCGATAATGGCCGTCACCGCGTTGCCCGCGGCGGCCAGCGCCTTGGCCAGCGGGAAAAGCACCGCCGTGCCCACGCCACCGCCCACGCAGGCGACGTTGCCGAACCGCTCGATTTCCGTCGGTCTGCCCAGGGGCCCGGCCACATCGCGCAGCGAGCCCGCGCGGGCCTGCTCGATGATGCGGCGGGTGCCATCGCCCACGGCCTGAACGATCAGCGTGATCGTGCCGGCGGCCGAATCGGCGTCGGCAATGGTCAAGGGGATGCGTTCGGCGCCCTCGGCCGCACGCACGATGACGAATTGCCCCGGCTGGCGCGCGGCGGCAATCCGCGGCGCCGCCACCACCAGCCGGTGGACCGCGGGGGCGATTTCCTGCTCGCTAAGGATCTTGAACATATTCGCTCTTGCGGGTAGTCGGACGACGGTTAACAATAAGTTCTGCAGTATACAGAATCCAAAGACTCCGCCCAAGGCGTTTTCAGCGGCATCCCGCGGCGGTACGCTGAGGTTGCCTGGGCGCTAGCCATCACGAAAGGGAGTCAAAAATGAGCATCGGCCATCTGCACGTGCTACTGCTGCATTTCCCCATCGCGCTGGCCCTGGCGGCGGCGCTGACGGACCTCCTGTGGGCCTGGCGGCGGAAGGACTTCTTCCGCCACGCGGGCTTCTACTGCCTGCTGCTGGCGGCCCTGAGCGCCATTCCTACCGTCATCGCCGGCGACCAGCATTTCGATGACCAGCACTTCACCCCTGGGGCGGAGCCCGCTACTGCCATCATCCACGCCAGGCTCGGCTTTATCACGCTGGGGGTGGTCCTGGCGGCGGCGCTGACACGCACCGTGCGCGAGAACCGGCCGCGCGGCGCGTGGCTGGCCCTGTACATCGCGCTGATCGCCGGTTCGGCGGCGATGGTGACGGTTACCGCCTTCTGGGGCGGCAAGCTGACCTGGCCGAGCTGATAGCAACATCTCCCTTGAAGCGCCCCCACACATCGCCGCCACTCGTGCGCTTGCTTAAGCTCCACGATACGCATTCCTTGTGCGCGGCGGCCGGGCCGCGGCCCCCACGGTTCTATAATGATCGTTAGACCGGTTGCGGCCGCGGGAGGCCGGGCGGGGCTGACCTCAGGGGTCGCCGCGACGTAGCGGCGGGGCATTGCCCGTGTCGGCCGCGGACTCAAGGGAGATACATCATGAGTGCGGAAGAGAAAGAAGCGCAGGACCCGGTGTGCGGAATGAGCTTCGATAAGGATGAAGCCGCGGCCACGATGGAATACGAAGGCGAGGTCTACTATTTCTGCGGCGAAAGCTGCAAGGAGGAATTCGCCGCCAACCCGGACCAGTACGCGCACACCCGGTAGGCGTTGGGAGTTTTTTGGCGCGCGATGTGGCGCGCGTGACCCACGCTAGAGGCAAAACCTGGGTGCTGCGATCGTCATGAACGCGTGTCTGCGGGTGCGCAGGGAAGTGCGCGGCTGTGGATGCGAACGTTACCAGGCGGTCGTGGCACCCGCTTCATTTCACGCACATCCTGGGTGCTGGGACTTGGCCGGAGGGCTGGGCAGGGCGAAGGTCGAGCGGCGGCGGTAGTCGCTGGGCGTGCAACCGAAGTGCTCCATGAAGCAGCGGTGCAGGTGGCTGGCATCGGTGAAGCCCCACTGGGCGGCGACTGTCTTGATGGCGCCGTCGCTATTGAGCAGCTGCCGGGCCGCCGCCTGGAACCGGTAGCGTAGCGCGAAGCGGGGGAAACTGACGCCCATCAGCCGGGCGAAGGAGCCGGCAAAGGTCTTGGGCGACAGGCCGCAGGCGCTGGCCGCCTCCGTGACCGAGAGGAACCGCCGGCTGCGCAGCACCAACTGGATGGCCGGGTTGAGCGGGCTGGCCGGGGCGGGGTCGGCTGCCTTGGCGGCAGCGGCCGCGGCGCTGTTGGAGGCGGGCGGGTCCCAGCGCTCGTACAGCAGCAACAGGCCCTGCAGCAGCAGGCTGCGCAGCCAAAGGGTCTTTCGCGGCCGCTCGCTTTGCTGGACCTCCAGCATCTGCTCGGCCAGGCGGACCATCGGCCCGCGCCCATCGCGCGGCAACTGCGGCCGGCGGTCCGGCGGCGCGGTGAACAGGTCCATGGGCACAAATTCCGGCGCTTCGGGGAAACGCGTATCGAAGATGAATTCCGGGAAGAAGCCCACGTGAATAAGCGTGCAGGTCTTATGCAGCACCGTCCAGCCGTGCGGCTCCCACGCGCCCGTCAGGTACACCTGGCCGGGGCCGCAGTCGGTGAAATAGCCGGGAAACTCGCGGCGGATGGTTCCTTCGCGGATGATGCCCATGCCCATCGGGTAATGCATGTCCAGGATGGCCTCGGCCCGCGGGGGGTATTGCCGAAGACTGACGTGGACTTGGCCGGAAAGGCCAAAGTCGTACTTGTCGGTGGGCGGCCCGGCAAATATCTGCCGCACCGGCGGGAGGGAGTCGCCGCCAAGCTTCGTATCCGCCACCTTCGATTGTCGAGCGCACATGGAAGTGTCATTATATCGGAAATCTTGCCGCTGCGTCATCCGTAGTTGCTTATGGGGACATAAGTTCCGTAATAATAAGCATTCTCACTGGGGCTTGGTTGGCCGTCCGGCAGAAAGAGGGCAGGGGAATGCTTATTCGCCACGCGAGAAGAATGCGCCTCCGGCGAATCCCGGAAGATCCGCGGGCTTACGTTTCGGTTTCCAGAACCGCCGCCACCTGCCGGCGGCCGATGATCTTCCACCGTCCCCAGTGATAGGCGATGGCGATGATCCCCCCTTGGAGCACTTCGGAGGCCGCCAGGGCCACCCACACGCCCACCGAATGCCACACGTGCGCCAGCCCGTACGCCAGCGGAACGCGCAACAGCAGCATCGTCAGGAACGTGACCAGCATGGGCCAGAACGTGTCGCCGGCGCCGTTCATCGCCCGGCCCAGCACGGTGGAGGGGGACAGAAAGACGATGGAAAACGCCGTCCATTTCAGGAAGCCCACGCCGGCGGCGATGACCTCGGGATCCTTGGTGAAGCACCGCATGAGCGGCCCGCCCAGAAAGAACATGAAACAGGCGCCGACCGCGGCGATAGCCGCGAAAATCCCCGTCGTCATCCACCCGGCCTGCTCGGCGCGGCGAATCTTGCCGGCCCCCACGTTCTGGCCCACCAGGATCATGGCGGCCCCGCCGAAGGCCCCCAGCCCCAGCGCCAGCACCAGCATGCGCAGCCGCCAGCCGATCGTGTACGCGGCGTAGGTGGCCGTGCCGAAGGCGGTGACGATTCGCGTCAGGGCCAGGCCCGACACGTTCAGCATGAACATGCGCGCGGAGCCGAAGATGCCGATGGTGAACATCTGCCAGAGCGTTTTCCAGCGCGGCCGCAGGTCGCTCAGGTGCAGCGCAAAAACGCCGCGCCGGCCGAAGAAGAACACCCAGGCCAACACGGCCGCCGACACGCACTGCGACAGCCCCGTGGCCAGCGCGGCCCCGGACACGCCCATGGCGGGAATCGGTCCAAGCCCGAAAATCAGCGGCCAGTCCAGAAGCGCGTTGAGCACGTTGGTGGCACCCAGCACCCACAGCGGCGTCATGGCGTCGCCCGCGCCGCGCAGGGCCCACGACAGCACGATCGACAGGTACATGGCGAAGGACATGGCCACGGTGATTCGCAGGAAGGCGGCGCCCTGCTCCACCGAATCGCCCTGGGCGCCCAGGAGAATCATCGACTGCGAGGCCAGCGGGATCAGCACCATGCTTAGAATGGAGAGGATCAGCGCCAGGAACATGCTCTGGCCGGCCGCCACCTGCGCCCGCGGGCGATCGCCGGCGCCCACGGCCTGGCTGATCATGGCGGATGAGCCGGTCACCACGCCGGTGGCCATCGTCCACAGCAGGCCGACGATGTTGCCGCTGACGCCCACCGCCGACAGCGCCGAAGCGCCCAGCCGGCCCACGAAGAAGGTATCCACCAGCACGTACAGGTTGCCCAGCAGTACCTGGGCGATCATCGGCAGCGACAGCCGCCAGGTGGCCCCCCACAGGCTGCCGCGCGTCACCCAGGCCAGGCGGGCCAGGCGCGGATCGGCTTTCGTATCGAGCGGTTTGGCCGCCGCCGCCTCAGCCGCCGCACCCGCCGGCGGGAGCATCGAGCCGGATGGAACATCCGTCATGTCGCACTCTTCACACAAAGCGGGCCATTATGACGAGGGGGCGGGGGTGATTCAATGATCGCTGCGGCGACAGCCCGCTGTGGGGGGGCGCATCAATATTGTGGATGAGGTAGCGGGTGCCGTGGCTGCATCCTTTGGCAGCCACGCGTCGTCAGGACGAGCTTACTCTCTTGCGGGCGCGCAAGGGGCCAGGCCGCCGCACGGGGTTTGGCCGCGATCGCTCATTCATGCCGCTCCCGGGAATCCTCCATGAGGCACAAACCGCGATCGAGCAGGTCGATCACGCAGGGGTCTTTGATGCAGTACCGGATACTGTTTCCATCGCGCCGATGGCACAGGATGCCGCGGTCCACCAGCCGCTGGAGTTGATTGGAAACGCCTTGGGGCTTCATGCCAATCCGCTCGGCAAGTTCCGACACGCCCACCTCGCCATCGCGCGCCAGCGCGTGCAGAATGCGCAGGCGTGTGTCATTGGCCAACATCTTGAAAACACCCGCCAGTTCGCCCGCCTGGGGCAGCCCGATCAGAGGGCGATCCTTAAGAAGAGGCTTGGTTGAGCAAGGCTCGGGCGGGCAACCGGGTATCGGGGAGGTCTGCTTATTCATAGCCATTCTCCTGGAGTGCCATTAATACATTATATCGTGTAATAGTTGAGAATCAAGGCAGCTGTTGACTGGCCATGGACTCTCGCTCGAGCATCGCTCATTGGACAATATTTGGCATGCTCGAGAGCCTTTGGACCGGGAATGGCAGTCATTAAGTCGGAAGACCTCGCGAAAGGGCCTTTTCCCCTCCAGCGCATC
>PMYD01000155.1 GCA_003171335.1 Phycisphaerales bacterium | reverse complement strand
ACTTATTGCGCGGCGTATAAGAGGGTTCCTTCAGGACAAAAGCCGTGCGAGCTATAGCGCTTATACCGGCCATAAGCCCTAAGGTTGTCAGCCCCAGCACCAGGGCAAAGACCGCGGTGCGTCTCCGGCCAATCGAGATTGATCCTGTTTCATCGTTCGGCAGGACCGCCCTCGCGTTTTCTTTAGAGAGATACGTCACCAACGTAGTCTGCCCGCAGACCGCGCAGGCTTGTATCTGCCCATCAGGCACCGCAGGGCGTTGGGCGTTGAGGCAGTGGCTGCACACAAACCATTGATCCCAGCGCCGAGCGATGCGCCGACCAAGGAAAACCATCAGCAATCCCAGCACGAGCCCGACCAATACCAGGACAAGGTGGTAGCCCAGGATCTCTTCATCGGTTGGTCCGCAGCCGGCCAGCGTTAGGCCCACCAGCAGCAGGCTAGCGCTCAGCAGCCAGGGGCGCAGGCGGGTCAGATTGTTCTTGCCATTTACCAAAGGGGATCCGCTTTTCAGGGACAAATTCAATGCGCACGCAATCAGGACGAATGTTCAGACGCACGTCAACGGGCCAACCCTCGATGAGCAGCTTAAAGCGGCTCCAGGCTTCGGGCAAGTCAAAGCGGAACCCCAACCAGTCGCTCGCTGGGTGCTGGGTGCCGTGGCTGCATCTTTTTGCAGCCACGTGTTTGCGAGGGGACCCTCCGATGACGCGTGGCTGCAAAAAGATGCAGCCACGGCACCCATCCATGATGCCGCCCCTCAGGACCCGTTGAACGTGCCGCCTATTCGTCCGTCCCTGTCGACTGCTTCATCGCCGCTGGCGGCACCGCCGCATCCGGCTGCGGCGCGGGTGCCGGCTGGCTGGCGGCGGCAGGCTGGCTGGTGGGGATGTCTTCCAGCACGTCGGCGAGGGAGCGGCGCAGCCGCTCGGCGGTCCAGTGCGAAACCTTGTAAATCCACTTGCCGTGCTGCTCGTTGAATTCGTTGGCCTTGTCGGCGGCCGAGAGAACGGCCGACTTCTTCTCGAGCTGCTCCTTGGCTTCCTGCTCGCCGATATGCTGGCTCTGGGTGATCTGCGCCTGCGAGGGCCCCAGGCACGTGATCCGCACGTAATTGTTGTCGCCCTTGACGCCCGAGCGCACGGTATAGGTGAGGTAGTTTTTCGTCTGGCAGGTGTAGGAAACGTCAAAGGCGATATTCGTAGATTCCAGCGAATCGCCGGCCATCACATCCTCGAATGGCAGCGAGGCCAGCCCATCCATCGTGGTCTCGCCCACGCCGGCCCGGGTCTGCTTGCCCGAGGGCAGGGGCGTCACATCCACCGGCGCATTGCCCTTGCCGGGCGCCAGCGTGTACGCGCCATCCTTGGTCTGGATGGTCACCGTCTCCACATCCGCCTTGGGCACGCTCACCAGGTTGGAATTGACATATTGAATGAAATCCGCCGAGATGTTCGGCCGGTCCTGCGTGGTGTAGACGGCATCCTGGCCCTCGAGCCGCACGTACTGGGTGCCGCCGGTGGGGCCATCCTTGCCCACGATCACCGTCACCAGCGGTTTTTCCCCCGCGCTGCCGGCGGCCGGGGCGGTGGCGGCTGGGTTGGCGGCGGCTGCTGAGGCCTGGGCCGGCTGGCTGGCGGGACTGTCGCCTTGGCCGCTCACAGGCTGAAAGCCTGTGCCACCAGAGCCTTGGCCGCTCACAGGCTGAAAGCCTGTGCCACCAGAGCCTTCGCCGCTCACAGGCTGAAAGCCTGTGCCACCAGAGCCTGCACTGCCGTACACGCGCACCACCAGCGCATCGGGGCTGGCGGCCGCCACGCCCAGTTCGGCGTGGTTGGCCGGGTCGGCGGTCACGCGGCCGCCCGCGCGGATGTCTAATAGCGCGATCAGCAGCTTGTTGACGCTCTCGGTGGTCGCCGGGTAGTTGCTGTGGTCGGCCAGGACGAACTGCTTGCCCTGCCGCGCCAGCGAGAGCTTCTTGTCGCCCTTGGAGACGACAATCCGGGCCACCTTCTCCACATCCAGGCCCTGCACCAGCGGCGTGCCGGTGGCGAAGTCGCTTTCGCCGGCGGGCCGGCGGGCGTAGAGGATAATCGTCAGGGCGGCCAGCACGGCCGCCACCATCACCAGCACGTACAGTTTGCGGTCGGTCAAAATCATAGTTCGGCTCTCCGGGCGGCGTATCGGCGGGCGCGGCCGTAGCGGATGATGGCCAGCACAATCGCCACCAGCAGCAGCACGCCGGGGGCGGCCACCATGTCGAGCGTCTGGAGCTGCTGGCCCAGTTGCTCGACGCTACGGTGGCGGCGGGCCTGGAGCCGCCGCATCTCGCCGTTGGCCTTGGTCACCTCGGCCTCGATGGTCTTGCGGGCCTGCAGCGCCTGGTTTTCGATCAGCGCCTCATTCTCCGCGGTGGTGCCCTTCTCCAGTTGGGTCAGCTTGGTCTGGTACTCGGTCAGGCGGGCGCGGATGGCCTCGACCTCCGCCTCCGTATCCCGCGCGGCCTTCTCCTCGATGCGGTCCACCCGGTCGAACGGCCGGGCGAACTGCCCGCGCGTGCGGATGGCGATCAGTTCGGAGGAGCCGGCCAGGAAGTCCAGCGTGTTCATCACGAAGGGCGCGTTGCCGCCGAACTGCGCGATGCCAAAGGGCGACCGCGTGTACGCCAGCATGTCGCTGACCATGTCCACATCCGCCACGACGATGACGCGGGCGCCCGCGGCGGCCGTCTTGGCCGCCTCCAGGTGCAGCATCTTCACCGCCGGTCTTGAGGCCGGCCGCGAGGCAACGTTCCCTTCTTCCGGGTCGCCGGCCGGCGCCGTGGCCGGGTTGTCCTTGGCGTTGGGGTCGGGAATATCCAGCCCGTCGGGGTAGTTGCTCTTGAATGGGCCGGTGATCGCGCAGGCCAGCAGCACCGGGCCGTTGCCATCCAGCAGCTTGCTGCGGATCGCTTCACCATCCATCTGGCGAAGCTGATACAGGCTGTCCGGCTTCCACGTGGTGCCCGTGCGGGTGGTCTGGAGCAAGGGCTCGACGCTCATTCCCGCCTCGCCGGTCTTGCGCAAGGCGCCGGCGGCGAACAGGTGCACCGAGTCCAGGTCGCGCGTGATGGGGTTGTTGCGGTTGAACACATCCTTGCCGCGCAGCTCCAGGAGCGTCGGCAGCGGCGCGGCGGGCCGGTTGCCCTGCATGCCGGGCGACATGCCCAGCGCGCGGTCGGCGGCGATCTTGCCTTCCTCCATCATCACGCCCCACTTGGCCGTCAGCATGTTCAGACTGCTGGAGGCATCGCCGGTGGCGTAGGGGTTCTGCCGCCGGTCGGGCACATCGGCGTAGCAGAAGGGATCCTCGAAGACCGCAAGCTGCCCGCCGCCCATCACGAACTGGTCGATCGCGAACAGCGTTTGCGGCTCGAGTTCCTTGGGCTGGATCACCATCAGGTAATCCACCTTTTCGGTGAGCTTGCCTTCCTTGGCCTGCACGACCTTCACATCGTACGACTGCCGCAGGTGCGTGATCACCGTCCAGGGCTGCGGCGGGTTCTGGCCCTGCATCTGGAGCATCTGGATGAGATACGGCGACATCTCCTCGCCCGCCACGGGCAGGCCGGCGATGACGCCGACGGTCTTCTTCTCGCGCTGCATCAGGTCCGAAATGGTCCGCGAGACGTCGTATTCGACCAGTTCCTGCCGCTCGGGCTGGAAGAATTCAATCTGCTTATGCTTGCCCAGCTCGGTCGAGGCCACCAGGCCGAAGATGAAGCCTTCTTCCTGGGTGATGGGCAGCCGCTTGAGGCCGTATTCCTGTGCCTCTTCCTCTTCTCGGCTGAAGGGCCGCGGGTCGATCACTTCCAGCTTCAGCCTTCCGTGCGACAGCCGCACATATTCCTCCAGCAGCGAGCGGACGTAGTTGGCGTAATTGTTGAAATAGCGAATGTCTTCCGGGCCTTTCAGTGCGGCCGTGCTGGCATAGTAGAACCGCAGCTTCACCGGCTGGTTGAGCTTGGCCAGGATGGAGCGCGTGCCGCCCGAAAGTTCGTACAGCTTGTACTGGGTAAGGTCGGCCACGCGGGCGTTGCCCACGAGCTTCATGGCGATCAGCGTAGTGCAGATCGCGATAATGGCAATACAAACCACGCCCACAGTCGTGCGAAGGGCCTTCATCAGGCGGCCCTCCTTTCTTCAAGCACCACCACATTGGCCCACAGCGACCCGGCGATGAGCACCACGAAGAACAGCAGGTTGCCCACGCCCAGCACGCCCCGCAAAAGCGATTCAAACTGGCTCTGGAACGACAGGGCGCTCATCGCACCCACCAGCGGCATGGGCAAGGCGCCCGAGACGTAGTTGAGCGCCCGGGGGCTACCCGCAAAGAGGAACACGCCGCAGGCCACTACCGCCAGGATGAACGCCACCACCTGGTTACGCGTTAAAGCGGAGAAGAAGCTGCCGATCGCCAGGTACACCCCGGCCAAGAGCAGCGAGGCCAGGTAACCCGTGGCGATCGGCCCGGCATCGGGCGCGCCCAGCCAGGCCACGGTGATGACCAGCGGGAACGTCAGCGCCAGCGCGATCCCCAGCACCGCCCAGGCCGCCAGGAACTTGCCCAGCACCGCCTGCGTGACCGTGATGGGCAGTGTCAGCAGCAGTTCGATGGAGTTGGTACGTCGCTCCTCGGCCCACAGCCGCATGGCGATCGCCGGCACCAGGAACAGGAACAGCCGCGGCAGGTTCGTGAAGAACGCCACCAGCGTGGCCTGCCGGGCCTCGTAAAAGCCGTTCTGGAACGTGAGAAAACTGCTGAAGAACAGGAAGATCACCAGGAACACGTACGCCACCGGCGTGGTGAAGTAGCCTTTGACTTCCCGTTTCAGGACGCTGAGCATGCCGTTCACGCCACGCCTCCTTTCACGGCCGGCCGCTTGGGCGCGGTGAGCTTGCGGAAGACCTCATCCAGCGTGCCGCCCTCGCGCTTGCAAAGGGCCTCGGGCGTCGAATTCTCCAGCACCTTGCCGCGGGCGATGATGACCACGCGATTGCAGACCGCATCGACCTCTTCCAGGATATGCGTGGAGAGGATGATGCACTTTTCCTTCGCCAGCGAACGGATGAGCCGGTGCACCTCGTGCTTCTGGTTAGGGTCCAGGCCGTCGGTCGGCTCATCCATGATGAGCACCGGCGGGTTGTGAATGAGGGCCTGCGCCAGCCCGGTGCGGCGGCGAAAACCTTTGGAAAGGGTGCCGATCGGCTGGTGCATCACCGCCTGCAGGGCGCAGCTCTGGGTGACCCGGTCGATCGCCTGCTGGCGGCCAGCGCCGCGGATGCGGCGGGCATCGCATACGAAACGCAGGAACGAGTCGACCGTCATCTCCTCGTACGCCGGGGCGTTCTCGGCCAGGTAGCCGAGGTTCTGCCGCACGGCCAGCGACTGGCGGACAACGTCGTAGCCGGTGATCGTCGCCGTGCCGCTGTCGGGGCGGAGAAAGCCTGAAAGCATCTTCATCGTGGTGGACTTGCCGGCCCCGTTGGGGCCGAGGAACCCGAGCACGTCGCCGCGGCTGACCTCGAAGGAGATGCCGTCCACAGCGACAATCGTGCCGAACCGTTTTCGCAGGTCACAGACCTTCATCATGGCAGAATATCTCCAGGGCGACGACTACTCCCCGCGGCAGTGCCCAGACCGACGGTGTCTAACGCGATTAGACGGTCATATCTTAGCGTTCTGACCTGCGGGGGCAAGACTCTGGTCATGCACAGAATTACGACTGCTCACATGGGGTTGTTCGTAAGACCTGGGGCCTGGGTCTTCTGGCAAGTTGAAGGTATCTCGTTTCGCCAAAATCGGAACGCCCGTACCGCAATTCTTCATATTCATCTGCCGCCAAAAAATAAAAGAATTGCACTAACTAGCCTTGACAAGCTGTGTCTCTTGTGGTAGATTGGCAACGTAATCGTTTGAGGAACACACAGAACCAGCCTGAAGTGGCTGCGAGAGATTTAAAATCGCATAAGTATTGCAAATTAAATGTCTTACGAATACATCTTGGCGGCCGCATCTGGAGCCCGAAGGGCGGTCGGCCCCATCTGGAGCCCGGAGGGCGGTCGGCCCCATCTGGAGCCCGGAGGGCGATTGACCATTAGCCACGGGCGCGAGCCCGTGGAAAGGAGGTCCCCGATTTCCTCTGGAGCCCTTTAGGGCGATTGAACGCCGCAACTCTCGATGACGCACCGTATTTGTGCATTCAGCAACGATGAGGCGAGCCGCGGAGTCCTTCAATCGCCCTTCGGGCTCTTGCGCGAAGGCCCCTCGTGTCCACGGGCTTGCGCCCGTGGCTAATGGTCATACGCCCTGCGGGCTGCGGAGCAAACGTGATGGTTGATTCGCGTCAATCGTTCGGTGCTTTAGAAGCGTATAACTACAGCAAATAAAATGTCTTAAAAATAAATCCGCCGCACTTTCACCCGCGGCGGCGGCGGTCGATGAGGATCGCCGGTCAACGTTTGACAAGTGAATAGGGTGTGACTTGCCGCCAGGGCGGCTCATACTTCCTGAGCCTGATTCAACTGAGGAATTTCCTCAGTTGGCAGGGCAGGTTTCTTGCATCAGCGTAACGGATAATTGAACTGGGGAATTTCCTCAGTTGCTTGCCGGCAGGTCCATCCGACCCCGCGTTACGGATAATGGAACTGGGGAATTTCCTCAGTTGCCTTGCTGGCGATACCGTCCGACTCCCTCCGTTACAGATAATGGAACTGGGGAATTTCCTCAGTTGGCTCGGCGGCGATACAGCATAAGGGATGCAGAGACAAGCAGTTAGATGTGATGCTGGAGAATATGCCAAACTCAAGGCTCAGCGCATCATTTGGTGCGGGCCTGCGTCATGAGTTCGACCACCCAATCTTCAAAGTGAAGCGGGTAGATGATCATGCGCAGGGTTTCATCCTTAAGCGCCAAACCCTTGGGGCTGAGAATGTCGTGCAGCTCGGCGGCGTTTTCACCGAAGGCCTTGCGCAGGCGTTTCTCGAAGAGGTGAAGCAATTTTTCCTGCCGGCGTTTCAGGGTGGATCGGCGCGAGGCGGCGTCGACCCCGCTGGCGCGGAAGTAGCGACGAACCTGCTCGACATCGGCGTTTTCCTCGTGGAAGGAGCCGGCCAGCCGGCGGGGAATCTCCCTGGGCAGCACATCGCGCCGCGCCAGACCCCACTGGACCATCTCCTCGTGCGAATAGTGAATGAACGGATCGAAAAAGAAGACGGCCGGCCCATAGTCCACCCGGGTCTTGGCCAGGAGGCCGCGGCATACTTCCATCGTCGTGCCGGGGGCGAATAGCTGCGTGGGCCCATCGCCAATGACCAGCGTGAAGACTCGCTCGTTCAGATCGCCGCGGTTGTAGCCCATGATGCGGTTGTACGATTGCTGCACGCGCGGCAACGTTTGGCGGCGGACATCGAGGATGATCAGCCGGCCGCCGGTGGTCTCTTCCCACAGCGGCTTGAAATCCTCATCGGTGATGGGCGGCTGGCCATCGCGGGGAAGGATGACCGTGCAGTCGTCGGTCCGTGAATCGCCGGCGATCCGATCGCGGATGTCGGCGCCGAGGATCGGGTCCAGCGTGAAAACGAAAATTCTGTCGGTTCTCTTCCGGTATTTCAGCATCGGTTGCCTTGGAGTCCGGCCCTGATTGACCGCAATGATACTGGTTCGCAAAAGGAAGGTCAACGAGTGCCGTTTTCTTGTTACGTGCTTTGCCCTGGGAGTATACTTGCGGCCATGGGCAAGGGACGTAAACGAGACAAGGGCCGCCGCCGTCGGCCCATGAAGCCCGCCCGGCTGGAGGCGATCCGGCGAGTCGAGCGGCGGCAGCGACCCTCGGCGCCGGCGGTGGTTGCGACGGTGCCAAGTTCGCCGGCCGCACCCGCGCGCCCGGTGGCCTCGGCCCGTGTGCGGCAGATGCGCGAGCTGGGCCTGTCCGTCAGCGCGGATGCCACGCCGGAGCAACTCGACAAGCTCCAGGAGCGATTCGACCTGATTTGCCAGTACGTTCGCGATGTATGGCGCGTGCTGGCGGGCTCTGAGCCGGCCGGCCCGCGCGTGGCCGAGGCGGAATTCCACCGGTTCGTGGCCCATCTGATGGATGATGGCCGGCTGGCCGATGCGCTGTTAGCCGCACAAAAAACCCGCCGCCAGCAAGGCGGCCCCATCGCCCGCAACGGCGATTACCGGCTCGTGTCCCGCGCCCTGCGGCAATTCTTCCCCGACCAGATCCCGCGCGCCTCGCTCTTCGGCCGGCTGCTGGGCCGCGGCTAGGCGAAGGTCCCATTCAGTCCGAATGCCGGGATCTCACTTCGCGCAGCGCCGAAAGGATATCTGAGGTCGTCGCCCGGGTCTTCACGCCGGGCACATCGAAAGGTGAGCCGCCAGGGCGCCGCGGCACGACGGAAAAAGTTTCGCCGCCGCGCCGTCGAATCAAGACCTGCTCGGTCTTGGCCCGATTCAGCACCGCGGACAGGTTCTGCCTTGCCTGTGAGTAACTGTAGACCTTCATTGTGGCTCCACGAGTGCAAGGTTGAGTTGTCTGGCCACGATCTTCATCGGTACATCCAGGGTCAGGAGCGGGCATCGAGCCTCCACGGCGCATTGGAGGAAATAGGCACCATACGCATAGATATTGAACCGGGCCGCTACTAATAAAGCCGCGTAAATATCGACTTCAGCCAGTTCGACCGGCACACTTGTGGCCGCTCGCCAAATGGCCTCAATTACGTCAGGACGTATGGCCTTACGCTTGAGCATAGCTGACAGGGCATTGCCAATCTCATAGGGCAGTACGGATGGAGCAAGAAGGTCCTGATCTTCGGTCACTTTGATTAGCCAGGACCGCTCCGGTTCCTGGAGGGCTACGGCCAAAAAGGTGCTTGTGTCCGCCACGTATTTCATGCGTACAATTGTACGTTATCCATTGACACCGGTCAATCACTCCAGTCTGAAAAAATGTTCTCACCACTCGTGCTGCATGTCACCGGCAGGTATTTTGAGCCGCATGCCAAAAGTACAGTGGCCGGAATTGCAGAGTAAGTCCGCTCTTCGCGTCGTGGGTCTGATGTCAGGCACCTCCGCCGACGGCATTGATGCGGCGCTGGTGGATGTGGGGCCGCGCGGGGCCAAGCTGCGGGCGTTTGCGATGTACCCCTATCCTGCCGCCGTGCGGAAAGAGGTGCTGGCGCTGTGCGCCGGGCCGGCGAGCGTTGGGCGGGTATGCCACGCCAACGCGCTACTCGGGGAGCTATTTGCCGAGGCGGTCATTCGGCTGGCGGACAAGAGCGGTGTCTCCTTGCGGCGGATCGACCTGATCGGCTCGCACGGGCAGACGATCTGCCACCTGCCGGTGCGGCGGCGGGCGGGCCGGCGGCAGATCCGCTCGACGCTCCAGATTGCCGAGCCGAGCATCATCGCCGAGCGCACGGGCATCACCACCGTGGCCGATTTTCGCCCGCGCGACATGGCCGCCGGCGGCCAGGGCGCGCCCCTGGTGCCGTTTGCGGATTACGTGCTGTTCGCCGATGACCGCCGCAGCCGCGTGCTGTGCAACATTGGCGGCATCGCCAACATCACGTATTTGCCGGCCGGCGGGGAAATCGCCGACGTGCTGGCCTTTGATACCGGGCCGGGCAACATGGTGATCGATGAGCTGGTCCGTCGGCTGACGAACGGGCGCGAGCAGTTCGACCGCAACGGCCGCCGGGCCCGGGCCAGCCGCGTGCACGAAGAACTGCTGGACGAGCTGCTGCAACACCCGTTCCTGCGTCGCCGCTGGCCCAAGACGACGGGCCGCGAGGATTTCGGCGCGGCATTCACCCAGCGCCTGGAGCGGCGCGGGCGGGCGCTGCGGATCAGCGGTAACGATCTGATCGCCACGGCGACGGCCTTCACCTGCCGGGCAATTTCGCGGGCCTGCGAGCGCTTGCCCGGGCGCGTGGATGAGCTGATTCTGTGCGGCGGCGGCTCGCGCAACGCCACACTGGTCGAGATGCTGCGACAGGCGCTTGCGCCAGCACGCGTGCGCATCATGGATGAGTTGGGCCTTGACGCCGACGCCAAGGAGGCGGTCTCCTTCGCCATCCTGGCCGCCGAAACCATTCGCGGCCGGCCCGGCAACGTGCCCTCGGCCACCGGTGCCCGCCGGCCGGTGGTGCTGGGGAAAATCGTGCCGGGAAGATAGGTGGCACAGGCTTTCCAGCC
>PMYD01000166.1 GCA_003171335.1 Phycisphaerales bacterium | reverse complement strand
GTAACCCGCTAAACAGATACGTAGCCTACATAAAGGCCCCCCGTATAAACTGAGCCGCTACCAAGCTGATTGAAAGTGCCTGTTCCACTATAGCCCACATAAAATACCGCCGTGTTAAAATAATTCATATTCCCATTGCCACGGAGGGAATATGTCCCGGAACTGTAAGGTAAGCCAGCTATAAAGACATTTCCAGTAACCATATGGTTTCCGTAGCAGTCGAGAGAGGCCCATGAAAGGGTTGTAGGCCCTCGAGTATCAAGCGTCGAATTGGCTTCAATAGTGGAAGCGCCACCACCTAAGTGCAAACCGTCACCATAAACAGTCAAGTTGCTTCCCGGCTCAAGAATAATACCTTTCCAGGAACATGATACAGCAATTCCCTTGGCATAGCAGTCCACGTACAAAAAAGGGAAACTCATTCCATTGCTGTCTATAATCACGTCGTCACTGCTTGTCGGAACCGTACGTGGATCCCAATAATTCGGGTTGCTCCACGAAAGATTGGAGTTAGGTTCATTGGTTCCTATCCACGTAATTGTGGATGAAAGCGCGGTTGCTTGTCCAAATGAGAAAGCAATTGAACCCACGATAAAACAACATAGGATGCGCGTGGCAAATGATCGATTGTGACTCTTATTTCTTTCTACCGAACTCCTGCGCGTTCTGGTCCAAACAAGAATTATTGCGCACATTAGAATAACAAGCGTGGCCGGTTCTGGAACATCATAACTCACGCGACCAGGGTTGTTAGCCACAATTTCTGGCAGCACTTCTTCGAGAGAAACTTGGGACAACGGATTTCCAGATAAATCAAGGCTTCCGGCCACGCGTATGTTCGAAATAGGGCTGAGGTCTTGAATGTTATTGTTTGCCAATATGACGGTGTAAAGATTCTGCATATCCTTCAGTGCCGTAACATCTGAGATTCGATTTCGTTCCAGGTACAGACCTTGCAGGTTGTGAAGAGAGCTCAAGGCTGTGATACTTTGTAAGTTGCAATCTGTTAGCGACAGACATTCAAGGTCTGTCAAGCTTTCAATGCCGGACAAGTTAGTGATGGAACCTCCCAAACTACTCAAGTTAATTACGTGGCTCAAGTTTGAAAGACCTTGCAGATTCTTCAGGTCTCCATCCAGGTAGAGGGTCCGAACGCTGGGAATTTGCGGCAAGCAGGAGAGATCCGTCAACCCATCATTTGTCAGCCCGAGCGATAGGAGGTCCTGGAGATTTGACAATGGCACCAAGCTGGGGAGGGTATTGTCACTGATGCTCAGTTCTGAAAGACTCGCTATAGAAGCTATGTTGTTTAGATCGGTCTGCTGCAACTGCCCGCCAGTGACATATAAAGTGTTCAGCGAGGTCATCCCCAGCAACGCGGAAGTATCTTGAATCCTTCCTGAGGAAATAAAATGTAGAGACGTCATTTTGCTCAGTCCTGCGAGGGGTGAAAGATCGAGCACATGTGCAGATTGCTGGGCATCTACGAGATAGAGGTCTTGCAAGTTCCTGGCGGCTTCCAAACCGGTGAGATCGGAGGTTTCCGCATTCAGCCCAGTCAAACCCAGCATCGCCTGCTGTGTGATCGGGTCGGTCGGTCCCAGTCCCAGTTGAGAGCGGATGGCCGCCTGAAGGCCGGGATCGGGGATGTACACATCGGCCGAAGCAAGTTCCGCCGCCGCCAGCAAGAGGCTGAAAACCGCCAAAACCAACACGCGCCTGCAATTCCGTTTGCCGTGCATCACAATTCTCCCTTAGCCGTTGGTCCGTAGTGCTGAAATGTCGCCTAGACTTCTCTCTTCTTCACACCGTCTTATCCGCACAGGATAAGATTTGCAAAGTGAAAATCCTCAAACAGTTCCGGTGGCACCGTGCTCATCTCCGGCCTTGTCGCCTCCGGGCGGTGGAGATGAATATGGTGTCCCCAGAACGCCAAGGTCGTCTTCCAGAAGCGCCTGTTCAGGAACGCCGTAAAAAGTGTTGGTATTGCAAAAAGGTATTTTGTGGAAATCTCGGGCGTTGGATCGTAAGCGATGCTCAATGTCGGATTATTCTGCATGAGTAATGGAATGTATAGGTTATAGGCATTTGCGTCTAATGGATTCGACAAAAGGCCAAGAAGTCCGGATATGTGGTCCTGGCTTATTGGTTCTATATTTGATACATGGTTATCGCAAAGATCCAGCACGTCCAGGTTGTTGAGGCCGCGCAGTGCGTCGAGATCGGAAATGGAATTGGCACTTAAGGATAGAAACGTCAAACACTTTAGGCTGCTTAGCGGCGAGATGTCCACTATGCCATTATCCCCTAGAGAAAGTTCTTGCAAATTTGAAAATGATGAAATTTGACTTAAATCACTGATGCCTGTGCAATCTAATCCAAGGGATGAGAGTTGTGGGAGCCGGTGCAAGGGCGAAAGATCCTTGATAGGACCATCCAACATGATTTGATTCAGATTCGGCAGTGCCGGCAGGGAAGAAAGATCCGTTATTGCGGGATTCTGAAGGATGAGGGATTTCAGTTTGATGAAGCCGCTGAGCTGCGCCAGATTGGTCCAAGTGGTGTTGCTAAGATACAGCCTTGTTATGTTGCTTACAGGCCTTATGTCCTGAATCGATCCACCATCGATTTGAAGGTATTGAAGGCTATTCAACATGGACACAGCGAGAAGGTCGCTATCATTGAACCCATTCCACGCAAAACTCAGGTTGGTTAGGCATTTCAGGCTGCCCAGTCCCGCCAGATTGCTTATAGGGCCGGTGAAACTGGCATTTTGCAAGGAGGTCAATCCGGACAATGGCTGAAGGTTGAGCAATGCGCTGCCGCTGTTTCGCATGTCAAGGTCGCTGATCTGCGAAAGACCGCTCAAGGGCGAGAGGTCAAGTGGCGTGCTGGTTTCGAGGCTTAGGGATTGTAGATTCGTCGCGTATTGCAAGCCTTGCAAGCTTGAAACGCCGAACAGTGACACGGCGTTAAGCCCGAGCATTGCATCGGACGTGACGGGTTGGCCTTGGGGGATCTTCAGCATGAGCCGAACAGACGCCTGGACGCCTGGGTCCGCGAATGTGACGATATCTGCTCGAAGAATGGCCACATTTGCAAGGAGGAGAAAACCGCCCAGAACTGCCAGAAAATTACCCCGAGTCATAAGTGCTCCTTCACTCTCGGCGACAAGGGTAACCGCTCGAAATGGGAATGCAAGTTAATTCGGCGTTAATTTCCACCGGCCGTATGCAAGAAAAGATTCCACGCCACCGCGCCGGAAAGCTGGTACTGCGCCGTTCGCTCCAGCGCCGGCGCCGGCGGGCCAAACGTGACGGCCAGCCGCTCGTGCGGCGGCAGGGCGATTCGCCCGTGCGTGCCCGCCTGGCTCGTGCCCACCACGGCCGCCTGCGCGCGGCGGCGACTTGCCAGGGGAGCGGGGAGTCGAAATCGACGAAGGTTTGTGTCGTGGCAAGGATCGGCAGATTCAGGCCGCCCCGCTGGCCGCTGATGGCCGGCAAAGGCGCCGTGGCCTCGATCACCACTTGGCCGGCCCGCGCGGGGCGAAACTGAAGATAGCCCTTGATCGTGGGAAGCTCAGCCGCCTGGTCATCCAGCTTCACCTCTTCCCACGCCAGCGCGGCCGAGAGAACGCTCACGGCACCGCAACGCTGCGGATCGAGCACATCCAGCACCACGCGGGCGTGCAGGCGGACTTGGCGATCCGCCGAAATCTCGAGGCTATACCGGCCCTGCGAGGCGATCATCGCCACGGGCACTGGCTCGACCTGCTCGCCCGCCAGCAGCGACTTCTCATATTGCTGCCACAGCCGCACGGGGACCTGGAAATAGGTGTCTTCCAGCAGCTTACTGCGCTGGAGCATCTGGCGAACCACATCCGGCCGGCCGGCTTCCTCCGCGCGCAGCGCAGGGGCCATCAGCAGCAGCACACACACCGGCGGGACTAGCCACCTCGGCACGGTTACCTCCGAACGTTTTTGGCGCGGACTATCTCTAAGACGCGTCAACGCCAGCCAGGTTCCACGAAAAAAGGAGGTGGCATGCCCGCACGACGGGGGCGAAAGCCCCGGTCGGGTGGGCATGGGTGACGTCGAGTGCGAGCTTCCTCTCGGGCGGCGCGCCCCGCCGTGGTTTTCTTCCGACGACGCGTGGCTGCAAAAGGACGCAGCCACGGCATCCAAGATCTACGCCCCGTATTTCTCCAGCTTCTCCGCGTGCGCCATGGCCAGCGGCAGCAGGTGGTGCGACGGGATCGTGCCAATTTCCCCGCCGCGGCAGTTCACTTCGTCGAAGGCGGGCGCCTGGCCGCCGCGGAGGTGCCCGGCGGCCATCAGCACGGGCACCGGGTGCCAACTATGGGCCTTCAACGAGGGCGGCGTGCTGTGGTCGCCGGTGATGATGAGCACATCGGGCTTGGCCGCCAGCAGGGCCGGCAGGGCGGCATCCATCTCCTCGATGCGGCGGACTTTGCCGTCCAGGTCGCCGTCCTCGCCGGTCTTGTCGGTGTACTTGAAGTGGGCGAAGACGAACGTGTGGTCGGCCAGGGCCTTGGCCGCACCGGCGCACACATCGGCGGCGGTGGTGGGCTGGCCCACCACCGGAATGCCGACCAGCCGCGCCACGCCGCGATACATGGGATAACCCGCCACGGCCGCCGGCTTGAGCTGGTAACGCTCGGGGAACAGCGGCCAGTTCGGGGCCTTGGCGAAGCCGCGGGCCAGGATGAAATTGGCCTTCTTCTCATCGGCCAGAATCTTGCCCACCTGGTCGATGATGCCGGCGACGATCTTGGCGGTGCGGCTCTGGTTATAAGGCGGCCGGTCGGCCCGCGGGGCGGGCACGCCGGTGGTTTGCGGGTCGGTCTCGCCGATGTTGTCGTCGAGGGTATCGCCCCGCAGCACGAGCAGCGCCCGGTGCTCCGCCTCGGTCTCGAAGAAGACCTCCACGCCCTTGGGGGGCTTGAGATCCGCGCGGATCTTGGCGATCACGCGGCGGTTCTCATCATCGCTGATGCGCCCGGCGCGGCGGTCGGTGATGTTGCCCTGGGCATCGACGGTGCAGAAGTTCAGCCGGGCGGCCACATCGCGGTTCTGCAGATCGAACTCGACGCCCAGCGCAGAGAGCACGCCGCGGCCGACGACGTAAACCGTCGGGTCGTACCCGAACAAGCCCAGGTGGCCCGGCCCCGAGCCCGGCGTGATGCCCGTGCCCACCGGTAAAAGCAGTCCGCAGGCCGACTGGCCGGCGAGCTGGTTCATATTGGGCTTGCGGGCGATCTGGAGCGCCGTGCCCTTGGACCCGTTGGCGCAGTCGCCCAGGCCATCCATCACCAGCAGGCAGATGCGCTTGTCATTCACCTTGGCCAGGGAGGAAATCAGTTTGCCGTAGTTATCGTCTTGCATGTTTTCGCCTCGTTGATGCTTGAAAGAAATCGCAGGACTTCCCGAGCCGGGAACTATAGCCGAGCTTGCCGCAACCCCGCAACCGCAAAGCCCACCGCTGGGTGACGGCTGGCGGCGGCCTCCGGCGTGGCTGCTTCGCTGCGCTTCGCACGCCACGGCACCCAATTCACTATTTCATGTGTGACAAATAGGCGGGAATCCAGGGTGCCGTGGTTTGTGGAGGTCGCTACTGCGACCGAAGCAACCACGCTGGCTGCGGATTGACGTCGGCGTGGCTGCTACGCTGCGCTTCGCAAACCACGGCACCCAATCCATCATTTCATGTGTGACAAAGCGTTGGGCGGACCTCGCTGGCGTGGTCCGGTCATACCATTGACGTTAAGATTCCCTTAGATGGGATGACTTGGGCTCAAGCCGACGCTGCCGGCGGCTACGCAGGGGGCGTTGGCAATGGCGGGTTGGATAAATGATTATGGCGCAAAATCTTAATTCCGATGAGACGCCGTCTCGCGTGTTGGTTGTCGATGATGAGCCGGCCGTCCGCTCCATTATTCGCCTGGCGCTGGAGGCCGAGGGGTACGAAATCGTGGAGGCCGACGGCGGCCCGGCGGCACAGGGCATTCTCGAAGTTGACCGCTTCGACCTGGTCATTACCGACCTGCAAATGCCCCAACTGGACGGCCTGCGGCTGATGCAGTGGGCCCAGCAGGCGAAAATCGACGCCAGTTGGATCATCCTGACCGGCCACGGAACCTTCGACGGCGCCGTGCGGGCCGTGCAACTGGGCGCGTTCGACTTCATCACCAAACCGCTGCCGGTGATCGACGCGCTCGTGGTCTCCGTGCGCAACTGCCTGCGGCAGCGGCACTTGATTCAGCAGCACGACCGCATGCACGAGCAGATCCAGCAGAATAACGTCCGCCTCCGCAAGCAGGTGCACCAGCTTCGCCAGGCCGTGCGGCTGCTGTTGGCCCAGGCCGAGACGATCGGCGAGGACCTCCGCCGCGCTGAACTCATCCAGCGGGCCATGCTGCCGGCGGCCGCACCGGACCTGGATGGCTACTGCGTCAACACGATCTATCGCCCCTCGCGCCAGGTCGGCGGCGACCTGTACGATGTGGCCCGGCTCGACGACCGGCACATCGCCATATATGTCGCCGATGCCGCCGGCCACGGCGTCTCGGCGGCCATGCTGGCGGTGCTGTTCAAGCACCGCCTGCCCGTCACGCACGGCCAGCCGCCCGAGCCCACGCAGCCGGCCGAGGTGCTGGCCGCGGTGAACGACTGCCTGCTGTCGGAGTTCTCGCGGCCGGGCCTCTTTGTCACGGCCGCCTACGGCCTGCTCGACACGGCCACCGGCGAACTGACCGTCGCCTCGGCGGGCCATCCCTCGCTGGTGCTGCACCACGCCGATGGCCGCTCCGAGCGGATCGGCCGCACCGGCCCGGCCCTGGGACTCGACGAGCACGCCCAGATCGGCCAGCACACCTACACCCTGGGCCGCGGCGACCGGCTGCTGCTGTTCACCGATGGCCTGTACGAGGATGAGCATGCCGCCGCCTCGCTCGACCATGCGGTGGATGACCTGCTCCAGGCTTCCGGCCGCGGCGGCCGCGAGGTGCTCGACGACCTGGTGAGCCGCGCCGCCGACCTGCGCGGCGGCAAGGCGTCCACCGATGACATGACGCTCGTGCTGCTGACGGCCGGGCCGGGCGAATCGACCATCGACAACGGCTCGGGCCTGGCCGATCAGGAAGCCGAGGCCCTGCAAGGGACTGAGCCTATTGGCGCGCCGGCGGAAGCGGCCGGGGGGCTTTCCGTCGAAGCGAAATTCGCCGCCGCCGCGGATGCCGCCGGCGACTCGGGGCGGCCAAGCGTGATAACGATTCCCGTGCAATCGCAGGAAACGGCCGAACCGCCCGCCGACGAGGAGCAAGCCCGCCGACACGCCGAGGAACAAGCCCGCGAACGGGCCGAGGAGACCGCCTGGACGGCCGCACAAGCCGGGTCAGCGCCGGCCGCTTTGACCCCGCCCGGCTCCTCGCCGGCCGACCCCGATGTCGCCGGCGAGCCGCCGATGGGGGTGGGCGTGCACCTGGCGGGCCACCACTGCACCATCACCGTGCGCGGGCGCGGCACCTGGACGTTCTGCGCGGCGCTGCACGATGTGGGCTTCAGCCAGCTCGACGCCCACCACTCGCTGGTGCTCGACTTTTCCCGCTGTGCGTACCTGGACAGCACATTTTTAGGGACGGTACAGGAGATGGTGGAGCACGCCGACCGCGAGCGGGTCGAGGTGCGCGTGCAGGGGGTCTCGCCGGCGGTGCGGGCCCAGTTCGAGGAGCTGGGCATGGACCGCGTGCTGCAGCACATTTCCAGCTCCCCGCAGCAGTTGCCCGGCGGCCTGGAGCCGCTCTCGAGCTCGCCCGTGGGCGAGAACCACCAGCGCCGGCGCATCCTGTACGCCCACGAGGCCCTGGCCGCCCTGACCGAGCACAACCGCCGCCAGTTCCTGCACCTCATCGAATCCATGCGCGGCGAGCTGGCGAAAAACCCGCAGGGATAAGGCACCGAAAAAAACGCTATTCACTTGTCAAGGTACAGTCGCCGGCCGGACGCAACTCCGGTCGGGGTCAGGGGAATTGCAAATTGCAGAATTGCAAATTGCAAATTGAACTGCCGGAGGATGGTGGCACAGGCTTTCTAGCCTGTGGACTTTGCTGGAAAGACACAGGCTAAAAGCCTGTGCCACCTTCCCGCCGCTTCTTCAATTCGCAATTTGCCCTTCGACAGGCTCAGGGTGCTGAGCGAAGTCGAAGCACAATTTGCAATTGGCAAT
>PMYD01000092.1 GCA_003171335.1 Phycisphaerales bacterium | reverse complement strand
ACGCGTGGCTGCGAAAAGATGCAGCCACGGCACCCGGCAAATCGCTCCCTTCTTCGCGCGCAGCGCGGCTGCGAAAAGATGCAGCCGCTGCAACCGGGTTCGTCAGCTCGTTCTGATGACGCATGGCTGCGAACAGATGCAGCCATGGCACCCGGCAAGGGTGAAGCAAGGCGGCGGCCGGGCAGGAATCAGGCCTCCACTGCGGCCGGCGTCTGGGCGACAGGGATGGGAGCATCCCCCGGCACAAGGATCGTGCCGGTCATGAGGGTTCGCGCGGTGCGGCCGATGCGGGCGCGATCGACGATCACTCCGGTGGCGTTGTCGGCCACATGCACGCTGGCGGCGATAACCCCGCTGGGATGGCCGATGCGGAGCGTGCTCCAGCCGTCGGCCTCCCCGCGGCAGCGCGCGCCGGCCGCCTGGGCGACGACGGAACCTTCGACCGCCGCCGCGGCGGCCGTGGCGATGGCGCCGGTGACGGCGTACGCCTGGTGGTACTTCTGCGTGGAGATGATGCGGCTGGTCAGGTCCATCGCGCCCGCCTGGACCGTGGTCGCCTGCCCGGGCCCCGCGCCCTCCAGCCGGTACGAGGCGGCTGGCCCCACCAGCGCCAGCTTGGGCACGGCGGGAGAATCGGTCAGGGCGTCGGCGGGATTCTTCACCAGCCCGGCCAGCACCGCCGCATGGCCGCGGATGGTCTCGAAAAGCTTCATGGTGGCGGCGTCATTCTGCACGGAGATGGTGATGCGCTCAGTCTCCAGCCCCAGTTGGGCGGCCGGCACGAAGGCGTACAGCGTGCCGCAATCAATGAGGGACATATCAAGGCGCGTGCCATCCTCCAGCTTCACGCGGTCGCAGGCGTTGCCCGTGGGCCAGAAGCGGTCCTGCACGGCCCCGGAGGGGGCCAGGAAATCCAGGTCCACCCACTGGCCGCTGGCGGGCATGCCGGCCAGGCGGCAGATCTCGTCGCGATCGGGCGGATCGGCGCCCAGGCGGCCTTCGACGATCATCTCGGAGTCGGTGTCGTAGATGCGCACAATCCAGCGGCCGCGTTGCGGCCAGACCATATGCTCCTCGACGGCATACAGGGCGGCGGCGGCGATGAGGTTGCCGCAGTTGGCGCCGTACGCCGGGCGGGTTCGCCCCGGTGCGGCGGAGGCGAAGGTCACCTCCAGGTCCACGGCCGGCCGCTCGCTGGGCCCTAAGATGGCGATCTTGCTGAGCAGCAGGTCGGCCCCGCCCAGGCCATCCACCTGCCGCGGATCGGGTCCGCCCACGGCGGCCACCAGCAGGCGGTCGCGCAGGTGAGGGTCCGGCGGCAAATCCTCCTGTCGAAAGAACAGCCCCCGGCTCGTCCCGCCCCGCATCACGACACACGGTAACGCAAGGTCGCGCATAGCCTCGAACTCCTGCCCCTGATGAGATTCATGATGAAGCCTCTCAGGAAATTGTAGCGGCGTAAGAAGGCTGGCCTGCTACGCCGGTGGCTACGCAGGCCCGGCCCTGCCNNGAGGGCGAAGCAGGGAGGCTGGCGGTGGGGAGGCACGGCCGGAAAAAGCGAATATCGAACAAGGAATATCGAATGACGAAGCGCGACTCCACTTCAGCGCCTCCAGCCTCGCGAGTCAACACGCAACCGGTCGCCGAATCGCCCGTCGATGCGCGGACGGGGCGACTGGTCCACGGCCAGCTACACCGCAGCCGCAGGCGCACAGCCGATCAGCGGGCGGCCGCTACGCGCGCGGACGGGCCTCGTTGACGACGAGTGTCCTGCCGCCCATCTTTGTACCATTCATCGCTTCGATGGCGGCACGGCCTTCGTCATCACTGGCCATCTCGACAAAGCCAAAACCGCGAGACCGGCCGCTTTCGCGGTCGGTGACGATCCGGGCTCGCGTGATGGACCCGTACGGGGCAAACGCCGTTTGCAGATCCGCCTCGCCGGTGTCATACGGGAGATTTCCGACGTAAATGTTCATTCGCTTCGATTTACCAGCGCGCCAATCGGGGACTCGTGCGGACCATCAGGCTGGCTTGCATTGTTGCGTGTGTGCTGGACCGCCCGGGCAGAGCACCATGCACTGCTGTTTTCGTAATGATAGCGTGTCGAGCGGGCCGGGAAAAGTCAAGCAACGGTAAAGGCTTGCTTCCACCTCTTGACAACGCCAAGGGGCCGATTCACAATCTGGCCGGCTCGTGGGACATCCCTCACCCCAACCCGTTATCGGATTAATTGGCGGAATTGGCAGCGGCAAGAGCTTTGTCGCCCAGATATTCGCGGAGCTGGGCTGCGCGGTGGTCGATGCCGACAAGGTGGGCCACGAGCTGCTGCAAAAGCCAGAGATTATCGAGCGGCTGACCCAGCGCTTCGGCAGGGACATCCTGGATGCCGATGGGCATATCGATCGGGCCGCCTTGGGCGAAAAGGCGTTCAAAGACAAGTCCGCGCTGGATGAACTTAATTCCATTATCCACAGTGACCTGCGTAAAGAACTCGAGCGCCGCATCGCGCTGTTGCTGGCCAAGCGCCCCAGGCCCGTGGTGCTGGATGCAGCGCTGCTGCTCGAGACCGACTGGCACCAGTTGTGCGATGTTCTGGTCTTCGTGGAATCCGACTTGGCCAATCGGCTTACCCGGGTAGCCGGCCAGAGGGGCTGGTCGGAGGCCGAACTAAATCGACGAGAAAATTTGCAAAAACCTCTGGACATGAAGCGGGCAAAATCGGATTATATAGTAGTTAACAACTCCAGCGTGTCTCACCTGCATCAGCAGGTCCGCTTGCTTTACCAACGGTTGATGCGCCCCGCGGAGTAGAGCCGCGGGCCGCGCCAAACGATGTTAGAGCGGCCAAGCCGCATGGACTCCAGTGTGAATGATTTTTGCCCCGCGGGCTAGCCCAAAGCCAGCCGGCGGCGACGGAAATTGAGCCTGGGCCGGCGGGCAGCGCTGGGGGGCAGTTTTTGACGACCTGAGGGGCGACCCCCGGATTTGAGATTAATCGCTTGATGGCCCGCGGGCCTCGGCCAATGCGGCCGCACGCCGGCGGCGGACCGGAAACTGTAGATCAAAGATTCAACACACACGAGACAAGAAACTCATTTGAGGGAGGCTGTAATCAGCCATGGCACGAATTAAGAACGACAAAGCAGCAAAGCCCGGCCGCAAACCCGGCCGGCGGCCCCGCAGGGACGAGATGGAGCCAGCCGGCGGCCCGATGGTCGATGAGGGCGTCGAGAGCCCGGAAACGCCCCCAATCGCCCCCGAGGGCGAGGTGGATCAGGCGGCCGCAGCGGCCCCGGAATCCGCCGTGCCATCGATACTTCAAGAGCCCGCGGCGGCCGAGGCCCAGGCGCCCGCCGGGCCGGTCGTCGATGTCGCCAACGACTCGCCCGAAGATGCCGGGTTGCTCCTGGAAGATGACACCCAGGCCCGCTACGAGAAGGTCAAGCGCGGCGAGCTGCACCTGACGGACCTGCAGCGCATGACCGTCGCCGAGCTGCACGATGTGGCCAAGAAGGAAGGGCTCATCGAGTACACCGGCCTGAGCAAGCAGGACCTGGTCTTCCGCATCCTGAAGGACCGCATTAACCGCAACGGCCTGATGTATGGCGAGGGCGTGCTGGAGATCCTGCCGGATGGCTTCGGTTTCCTGCGCAGCCCCGACTACAACTACCTGCCGTCGGCGGATGACATCTACGTTTCCCCCAGCCAGATCCGCCGCTTCGGCCTGCGCAACGGCAGCATCATGGCCGGCCAGATTCGTCCGCCCAAAGAGTCGGAGCGGTACTTCGCGCTGCTGCGCGTGGAGGCCATCAACTTCGAGGAGCCCGAGCGGCTCAGCGAGAAGGTGAACTTCGAAGACCTCACCCCGCTGCACCCCGAGAAGCGGATCTTCCTGGAGTCGACCACCGAAGAGCTTAACATGCGCGTGGTCAACCTGGTCACGCCCATCGGCTTTGGGCAGCGCATGCTGATCGTGGCCCCGCCCCGCACGGGTAAAACGGTGCTGCTCCAGAAGATCGCCAACGCGGTGGCCTATAACCACAAGGATGCCTACGTCATCATCCTGCTCATCGATGAGCGGCCCGAGGAAGTGACCGAGATGAAGCGGGCGACGACCGCCGAGGTCATCTCCTCCACCTTCGACGAGCCGGCCAGCCGGCACGTGCAGATCGCCGAGATGGTCATCGAGAAGGCCAAGCGCATGGTGGAATACGGGCACGACGTGGTGATTCTGCTCGACAGCATCACCCGCCTGGCCCGCGCCTATAACACCGAAGTGCCCCATAGCGGCAAGATCCTCACCGGCGGCGTGGACGCCAACGCCCTGCAGAAGCCCAAGCGCTTCTTCGGCGCGGCCCGGTGCATCGAGGAAGGCGGCAGCCTGACCATCATCGGCACCGCCCTGATCGACACCGGCTCGAAGATGGATGAAGTGATCTTCGAGGAGTTCAAAGGCACCGGCAACAGCGAGCTGCACCTGGACCGCCGGCTGGTGGACCGCCGCGTCTGGCCCGCCATCGACATTAGCCGCTCCGGCACCCGCAAGGAAGAGCTGCTGCTGGACCCCCAGGAACTCAAGCTCACCTACCGCCTGCGCAAGGTGCTCTCCGACATGAACCCCGTCGAGGCCATGGAACTGCTCACCAACAAGCTGGGCAAGGTCAAGAGCAACGCGGAGTTCCTGATGGCCATGACGGCCGGATGAGCCTGCTACGCCAGAGGCTACGCAGGCCATGGCCTGCCCTGCGAAGCCCTTCAGGGGCGAAGCAGGGAGCAACGGCCGGAGCAAGAAACGTTACGGATAATGGAACTGGAGAAATTCTCCAGTTCCTTTATCTGTTACGGCTTGCCGACACTCGCAACTGCGGAATTCCGCAGTTGGGGTGATTGGCGACTGGCAACTGGAGAATCTCTCCAGTTGCCCAAAGCAAGATGTACGGCTTCTTTACAACCTCTATTCAATTGTCAAATATCAACTCGGCAGGGTGCCAAGAGAGGGGAAAGGCCCTCCATTCCATAATAATGCAAATCCTGTGCCAAGTTATGGTAAACTTAAAGAATAATTTACGTGAAACTATAAATATATATCTAACAAATACTTATATGAAA
>PMYD01000164.1 GCA_003171335.1 Phycisphaerales bacterium | reverse complement strand
TGCCATGCCTGGCACACCAAAAAGACCCCGACCCCCGCGGGTGCGGGGGCCGGGGCCGGTACTCGCCGGCGGTCGTGTCGTAATAGGCGACATTCTGGCCGCCGACATCATAATTCTCCGCCTCGATCTGGCACGGTGCGGCCCAGGGAACGCCGCCATAGGGGCCTTCGGCGCCCGCCGCGTAGACATAGACGGTGCACGTGTCGTACCCCGTCAGGACGGAGTCATTGGCTGTCAGCCGCAGGACGTACGTGCCACTGGTCGAGAAGGTGGCGGTCGTACTGGCCGCGTTGGCATTGGTGAAGGTCACCGTGCCGGGGCCGCTGTCCTTGCTCCAGGTGCAGGTGGTGGTGGCCGGCGGATTGGGCAGACCATCATCGCTGATGGAGCCGCTCAGGGTGCACGTATTCGTCGGCAGCCAGAAGCCCTGGTCTAGTCCCGCGTTGGCGGTCGGGGCCGCGTTGGAGTAATCGATCTGGAACCAGTTGAAGTTGAACAGGTTGGAATCCATGCACACTCTCATGACGTGCTGGCCGGCCGTCAGGGTGACATTGTGAACCGTGGTCGTCGCGCCGGTGTCCCAGTCGGCCGTGGTGGGGATGTTGATCGTCCCCGTCACGTTGGTGCCGTCACAGTTGATGTGCATGGTCTTGCCCGAGTTGGTGGTCATGGTCCGGACGCTGATGTCGTAGGCCCGGGTAGACGGTATGTTCACCGTGTACTGGAGCCACTCGCCGGCGGCGACATAATCGACGAGATACCCGCCGCCGGTGTCGGTCGTGCTGCGGATATCAACGTCATCCTCACGATAAATCGACCCGTTCTGGTTGCCCGAGGTGGTGTCGTAATAGGCCACGTTCTGGCCGCCGACATCATAGTTCTCCGCCTCGATGCGGCAGGGAACGGCCCAGGCCGTCCCACCGAAGGGACCTTCGGTGGCCGGGTTGACGGTGACGTAGCACGTCCCGGATCCTGTGGCCGCCGTATCATTGGCCGTCAAGATCAGGACGTAGGTGCCGCTCGTCGAGAACGTGGCCGTGGTGCTCAGCGCCCCGGCGTTGGCGAACAGGACCGTACCCGGACCGCTTTGCATTTCCCAGTACGTGGTGAGGTTGCCCGAGGGCAGTCCATCATCGCTCACCGTTCCGGTCACGGTCACCGTGTTCGTCGGCCAGGTGATTTGCTGGTTGCTGCCGGCATTGGCTGTCGGGGGCCTGTTCACGATGATCGACACCGTGGCATCCGTATGCAGGGATGAGTCATTGGCATCCAACTGGAGCACGTAGCTGCCGGTCGTGGAGAACGTCGCCGTGGTGCTGGCGGAGCCTCCGTTGGCAAAGGTAACCGTGCCCGGGCCACTGACCTTGCTCCAGGCGATGACGCAGGATGCCGGCGGATTGGGCCGGCCGTCATCGCTCACCGAGCCGCTCAGCGTGGCCGTGTTCGTGGACCAGTTGATTGTCTGGTTGGAACCGGCCATGACGATCGGCGGGCTGTTGGTCACGCTGTACTCGATATCGAACCAGTTGAAGTTGAACAGCGCGGTATCCATGCACGCGCGGATGATATGCTGCCCGGCGGTCAGGGAGATAGTGTTCACCGTCGTGGTCGCTCCCGTGTCCCAGTCGGCGGTGGTGGGGAGGTTGATCGTCCCGGTCACGTTGTTGCCGTCGCAGTTGATGTGCATGGTCCGGCCGGTGTTGGTCGTCATCGTGCGGACGCTGATGTTGTAGTTGGCGGTGGTGGCCACGTTGACCGTGTACTCCAGCCACTCGCCGGCGGCGATGTAGTTAATGAGGTAGCCGCCGCCGACGTCGGTCGTAGCCCGGATATCGACGTCGTCGTTACGATAAATCGGCCCGTTCCCGTTGCCGGGAGTGGTGTCGTAGTAACTGACGTTCTGCCCGCCGTAATCGTAGTTCTCCGCCTCGACCTTGCCAGGAATAGGCCAGGCCGTGCCGCCGTAGGGACCGCGGCCGGCAGTGATGGTGACGGTGCTGTAGGTCGAGGCCAACGTATCATTGGCGGTCAGCCGCAGAACGTACGTGCCGGCCACGGTGAACGTGGCCGTAGTGCTGGCGGCACTGGCATTGGTGAACGTCGTCGTGCCGGGCCCGCTGTCCTGCGTCCACAGGCAGGTGGTGGCGCCGGCAGGCAGCCCATCATCGCTGACCGAGCCGCTCAACGTCGCCGTGGGCATCGACACGCTCTGATTGCTGCCGGCCGAGACGGTCGGCGGCATGTTCACGATGATCGACACCGTGGCGTCCGTATGGAGTGACGAGTCGTTGGCATCCAGTTGCAGCACATAGCTGCCGGTCGTGGAGAAGGTGGCCGTCGTGCTGGCGGCGTGGGAGTTGGCAAAGGTGACAGTGCCTGGGCCACTGGTCTTACTCCAGTTTATGGTGACCGTCGCCGGGGGATTGGGCAGGCCGTCATCGCTGACGGTGCCGCTGAGCGTGGCCGTGTTCGTGGTCCAGTTGATCGTCAGCTTCGGGCAATACATCCTGGAGTGCCGGCTGGCCGGCGCGGCACACGACCTGCTGACCTCGGAAATGGCGCTCAAGGCGATCGCCTGGAAGTGGCGCTTTGCCGGCCCGCCGCACCTGTGCCGCCTGTTTAAGCAGCACTACCGCTGCACGCCCACGAATTACCGCCTGCGCCGCCAGGACAAGCTGGAGATCGCATCCGCCGGAGCCTGAATTGGACCCCCACTTCGCTTTTTTACCCAGTTTATCACTTCCAACTTAGTTGGAAGTGAATCGGCCATCAGTTTGGAATTAATCGTAAGTGACTGAAGCTTAAGTCGTTGCCTACATGAAGTGTTATCTAACGCACCCCCGACCTGTCGGGCGATGCGGCATCCAACTGTGCGCCGCGCACCGTTGTCCGGCTTTTCCGCGCCCTGACCGAGAGTCCAACTGTCCGCCGCGGACAGTTGTCCGGGCGGGTTGTCTCAGAAGGATCAACGATCATCTGATCATTTCATCGGCTGATAATTCTCCTGCCAGACCAGGAAGTCCGCGCCGGTGACGTTGCCATCGCCGTTGGCATCGCCCATGGCGAGGGTGGCCCCGCCGATCTTGCCGTAGTTCTGCTGCCAGATCAGGAAGTCGGCGCCATTGACAAAGCCGTCGCCGTTAAAATCGCCGGGCAGGCCGCTGGAGGTCCGGCTGACGACGTAGAAAACCGCCGAGCCGCCGGCCGTGCCGTCGCCGCTGGGCAGGTCGGCTGCGCTGGCCAGATACGCCCCGCCGCCCTTGGCCTGGCCATCCAGAAGATTGCCCGCCAGATCCGCGATGGCGCTGCCATCGCTGGCGGCCGTTCCAGCCAGCGTAATGCACAGCACCTTGTTCACCACGCTGCCGGGGGCGAAGGTGAGGGTCATCGTATCCGTGCCCGAGCCGCTTATGGCCGGCGGTGCGGCCAGGGCGGTTCTGGTGGTTCCACCCACGCGATCGGTGACCTGGACCTGGACATCCTGGGCCGTGAAGGTCACCGGTTCGCTGAACGTGACGGTGACCGTCTGGATGCCGCCATCGCTCGAGTCGGTCGACGAAACGCCCTCGGCGGGCGTGTTGTTCACGGTTACCGCCGTGACCGTCGGCGGCGTCGGATCGTAGTGTCCCTGCCAGATCAGGAAGTCCGCGCCGTTGACGTTGCCGTCGCCGTTGGCATCGCCGTCGGCCTGGCCCGCGCCGCCCAATTGCGGATAGTGCTCCTGCCAGATGAGGAAATCCTTGCCGTTCACCACGCCATCGCCGTTGAAATCGCCCGCCATCGGCGCTGCGGCCACGTAAAAGACCGCCGACCCGCCGGCCGTGCCATCGCCGGAAGGCAGGTCCGCCGCACCGGCGAGATAGGCGTCGGCGGCGACCTTGGGCTCGCCGTCCAGCACATTACCCGTGGGAGACAGGTCGGTGATGGCCTGGCTTTCGCCCACGCTGCCATCCAGCGAAACGCGCCAAAAACCGTTGGCGGCCGTGCCCGCGGCGAAGGTGATGGTCATCGTGTTGGTGCCGCTGCCCGTGATGCTCTGCGGCGGCACAGGCGTGCTGCCTTCCAGCGGCGCACCGCCGATCGAATCCACGGGCTGGATGACAACGGCCCCGTCGGAGAAGGTGACCGGTTTGCTGAAGACGATCGTGATCGTGTTGATGCCGTCCAAATGATGGTCCGTGGCGGACAGGCCCCAGTTGGCGTTGCCGTCCAGCACGACCGAAACGACCCGCGGGGCCACCAGGTCCGTAAAGGCGGTGACGTAGAAGCTGGCCGATCCGCCCGGCGTCCCATCGCCCGACGGCAGATCGACGGGGCCGGCCAGGTACAAATCGCCCGCTCGTCCGTCGCCATCCAGCACGTTGCCGGCCAGATCGGTTATGCCGCCCGATATATTGCCGCTCAACATGACACGAATCGTGGCCTGGCGAACATCGCCGGCGGCAAGGCTGATGAGCATGGTGTCGGTGCCGTTGCCGGTCACGCTGGTCGGTGTGACTTGGCGCAGGGACGTCGTGGAGCCGACGGCATTCACCACGTCCACTTGAACTTGGCCGGCGGAGAACACTACCGGCTCATCAAAGCTCACGGCGATCGTGCCCAGGCCGTCCTTACCAACCTCGGTGCTGGAAAGCCCCAGGCCCGGCTGGCCATCCACCACCACGGCCGTCACGTGCGGCGGCCGCTCGGCGGCGACATAGAAAGATGCCGATCCGCCCGCCGTCCCATCGCCGGAGGGCAGGTCGGTCGAGGCATTGGCCAGGTACGTGTCGGCCGCGACCTTGGGCTCGCCATCCAGCACGTTGCCCGTCGGCGACAGATCGCGGATGGAATTGACATCGGCCAGGTCGCCATCCAGCGTCAGCCGCAGAACCGTTTGCAGCACCGACCCCGGCGCCAGCGTGATGGTCATGGTGTTGGTGCCGCTGCCCGTGATGCGCAGCGGCGTCAGCGGTGAAACTCCCGGCAGCGGTGCGCCGCCGATGGAGTCGGCCGGCTGGATGACCACCGAGGAACTGTCGAAGGTGACCGGCTTGCTGAACAGGACGGTGATCGTGCTGATCCCCTGGGCGCTCCTCTCCACGCCCGACACGTTCAGCGCCGGCGTGTTGTCGATCATTACCGAGGTCACGCGGGGCGCCACCAGGTCGGTAAAGGCGGTCTCGTAGAAGCTCGCCGCCCCGCCCGGCGCGCCGTTGCCCGAGGGCAGGTCGCGCGAGCCGTCGGCCAGATACGCCCCGCCGCCGGCCGCTTCGCCGTCCAGCACGTTGCCCGCCAAATCCGTCACGCCGCCGGCCGGATCGCCGGACAGGGTAATCTCAATCGTGTTCTGGTAAACGTCGCCCGCGGCAAACGCAATGAGCATGGTGCTGCTGCCGCTGCCGGTTACGCTTGCGGGCGTGATCTGGCGGATGGACATCGCGGATCCCACCACGTTCACCACGTCAACGGCAACTTGTGCGGCGGTAAACAGCACCGGCTCGTCGAAGCTCACGGCCACCGTGCGAATGCCATCCTTGCCGCTCTCGACCGAGGAGAGCCCGAGGCTGGGCTGGCCATCGACCACCACGCCGGTCACGTGCGGCGGCCGCTCGGCGGCCACGTAAAAGACCGCGTCCCCGCCGGCCGTGCCATTGCCCGAAGGCAGGTCCGCGGGAGAGGCGAGGTAGCCCTTGCCGCTGCCGCCAGCCGGCGCATCGCCATCCAGCAGATTGCCGAACGTATCCACGATCGCCGCGCCGGTGGCCGGGTTGCTCTCCAGCGTGACCTTCAGCACCTCATCCGAAACGGCGACAAAGGAAATCACAACGGTGTCGGTCCCACTGCCCGTAAACATCAGGAGCGAAATGATCCCCAGTGCCGGTCCGCCGATAGAGGCGGCACTTTGCACGATGATGTCGCCGGCATTGGTAATGAAGACCGGCTCGCTGAAGTGGATGGTGATCGAGCTGATCCCGCCCGCACGGCTCTCGATCGAGGAGAGCCCCAGGCTGGGATTGTTGTCCACCATCACCGACGTCACCACCGGCGGCACGTTATCCAGCGCCGTCACATAGAAGACGGCCGAGCCGCCTTCGGCGCCATCGCCGGAGGGCAGATCAAGCGAACCGCTGGCCAGATACGCCCCGCCGGATTTCGCCTCGCCATCCAGAATATTGCCCGCCAGGTCCATGATGTCCGAGCCGAGGTTGTTCACATCGCCGTTCAACGTCACCAGCAGGGTGTCCTGGTTGATCGCCGGGCTGAACGTGAAGGTCATCGTGTTGGTGCCGCTGCCGGTCAGCGAGGACCACGGCAGGTCCTGCAGCCCCGCGCCGCCGACCGAGTCGGCCTCCTGAATCCGAACATCGTTGGGGCTGAAACTCACCGGCTTGCTGAACGTGATCGTCAACGTGCGAATGCCGCGGTAATCGGTCTGGACGCTGGACAGACCCAGGCTGGGATTGTTGTCGACCACCACCGAGACGACGTGCGGCGGCGTCACATCGCCCGGCACGTACGTGCCGAACCGGCGGGCGTACGTAGTCATCTGGTTCGCCACGGAGTCCATCACCTGCCAGCCGAGGACAAAGCTGCCATCCGCGCTCATGCCCAGGGAAACGTCGGAGACATACTGGTCGTCGCTGCCGGCGACCAGCGAGATCGGCCGGCCGAGTCGATAGTTGGTGGCATCGTAAAAGGCCGCGGTGGCGTCATTCAGTCCCACGGCATCATCCGCCCAGACGACCGCCACATTGCCCGCGCCGTCCATGCCGGCATCTTCGCTGAGAAAGCCCGTCGACTGGGCCACTGTCACCGGGGAGCCCACGGTCGCGCCGGTGTGGTCGTATCGCTGGAACAGCAGGCTGACGGTCCCGTCGCCGGCTGTTTGCT
The DNA here is from genome assembly GCA_003171335.1 of Phycisphaerales bacterium. Classification (GTDB taxonomy): domain Bacteria; phylum Planctomycetota; class Phycisphaerae; order SM23-33; family FEN-1343; genus FEN-1343. The sequence goes on along the minus strand of PMYD01000164.1, from coordinate 2,903 downwards.
GGTACAGGATGACGAAATCGCCCGCATCGTCGGCCGCCACGGAGGGCTGGGACACGACCGCCCCGTCGGGCGAAGCGATTTGAAGATCCAGGTCCAGCGTCCCATCGGCCTTCATGCGGCGGATGTGAATCACGTTGCCGCCGCTGATGTCGTCCATCCAGGCGAAGATGGCATCGCCCGCCACATCCAGGTCCACATCCGGCATGGCCGGCTGCACCGCATCCGTCGGAGCCGCACTGGCCACCACCGCGGCCGCGCCGAGCGGCGCGCCGGTGGCGTCGAATGCCTGGGCCGTTATCGAGACAGCGCCGCTCGCATCCGCCGCGCGCCACACGACCCGGCATGTCCCACTCGCCCCGGCCGCCACCGCGGCCTGCCAGCCGGCGGAACTGTCGATCGTCGTAACCAGGTGAGCGGGGCCCGCCAGCTTGCCTTTGGAATCCAGCACCGACAGCCACACCTGCGTCGTGGCGCCGCTGTCCAAACCCCACAGCGCGAAGGTGGTGCCATTGTCGGCCTTGGCCAAAGACAGTTCATTTGCGACCGGCTCATCCGTCGTGCTGGCGGAGGCGACCATCTCCACGCTGGTCAGGGCGGTCAAATCGCTGCCGAATAGGCGGTCCATCATCACGGTGGCCCCGCCGGCATTGGTCGATTCGAAGGCCACGCGCCACGCCGCCGTCTGCGACCCCGCCGGCGCATCGGGCGCGAGGGCCAGGCCAGCCGCCTCATCATCGCCGGCCAGGGACCAGAGGGTGGTCGCGGCGCCGACCGGCGTGCCGGCAGCATCCAGCGACAAGCCCACGATGTTCGCCCCGCTGTGCCAGGCGGCCAGCAGGGTGCCATCGCCAGCCACGGCCAGCGCGGGCAGGTTCACCGCGCCCCGCGCGCCCAAGGCCAGCATCACCGGCAAACCGGTCACCTTCCCGGCCGTCGTAAAGGCGCGGGTCAGGATGCTCGCGGTCGAGGCGGCCGCATCCTCCTGGCTCCAGATCCAGCGCGGCTGGCCATCGCTCTGCACGATGACCTGCGCGGCCGAGAAATCCATGCCCGAATCGGGCGCCATCATCTGCTTGACCGGCATATCCGCGTGCCCGATCGCATCGGTCCAGAACCCCATGATCCGATGATCCGTGGGGGCCACGGCCGCCAGCCAGGAGAAGATGAAGCTGCCATCCGGGGCGTACGCGATGGAGGGGTCCGATAGCGCCCCGGCCGCACCGGTGGTGATCGTGATCGGCGAGGAAGACGCACTGCCGCCGGGAGTGAAGATCTGGTACAGCACGCTGTCGGTGGCGCCATCGCTCTGGACCCACACGCAGATAAACGCGCCCGCCGCGTTCATGGCCACGGCCGGTGACAAAACGGTCGAGCCCGCCGGTGCCCGGACCAGTTCGAGCGTGGTCAGCTTTCCCATGCCGGTGCCATCGTCCACCTGGGCCAGGATATCCGCGCTGGTCGAGGCGCTGTCCGTCCAGACGATGACGCTTCGCCCGCTGGCGTTGGCGGCCAATCCGGGGGCGCCGGGCGTGATGGCCTGCTCGCCGGTGACCAGCACCCGCGACCCCAGGCGCATCAGGCTGGCGTTGTACCGCTGCAAAACCAGCTCCGATTGATCCGGCGCGCCTTGCAGCCACGCCAGCATGGGCTGGCCGCTCGAGTTCAGCGTCAGCGCCAGCGAAGAAACATTGTCGGCCGACGTCGTGGCGGCCAGCGGCGAAATAACCATCGGCCCTTCATTGGGCAATAGCGCCCCCTGGATGCCCTGGTCTCCCTGCGCCCAAGTGGCCACATACCCGGCCTTGCCCGCCGCGATCGCCGGATCGCTGCTGGCGGCCGCCGTCAACGACAGGGCCGCCCCGGTGGACAGGCCGCCCGCGGAAAAATGCTCGAACCAGATGCCACTATTCGCCCACACGACGGCGAAGCTGCCCGAGGAGTCGCAAGCCACGGCCGGCGTGATAATGCTGCCGCTGACAATGCTCTGCGTGCTGGCCCACAGGCCCCTTCCCGCCGGCGTGAAGCGCTGCCCATACACGGTGGATTGGCCGGCGGCCGTATCCGTGATGTCCCAGGTGACTAGGACGTTGGCGGATGAATCCATGCCCACGCCGATATCGGACAAGCTCTGCCCGCCGGTCTCGTCGAACGCCTCAACCGTCAGCGGCGAGCCAGCCGCCACGCCGGCGGCCGTGAATCGCTGCAGGAACAGGTTGTCGCTGGAGCCTTCGTGCGCCAGATACGCCACGGCGAAATCGCCCGCGCTGTCCATGGCCACGGCCGACTCGGTGATCGCTGTGCCCGCCGCCGGCGTGATGAGCTGGAAGGCGGGAGCCTTGGCGCGAGAGGCGGAGTCGAAAAACTCGGCAAATACGCCCTGCGGCGCCGCCGTGCTGTTCCACACGGCCAGGAAACCGCCGGCGCCATCGGCCGCCAGGCTGGGCGTGCCGGCCGTCATCGATTGGAAACCCTGCCCCATCATCAGCGGGGCGCCCAAGGGCGTGGTCACGCCCGTCAGCAGCAGCCGCGGCTCGAGTACCTGGTGAAATTCCCGCACTTGTACCAGCGCGCAGCGGCCAAGCCGTTGCGGGGTATGAGAAGTAGCATGCACAGTCATCCTCCTGGGCTGGGCCTCCGTTACCGAGCGAACGCTCGGTCATCGGCCTTCAAGTATAACCCACTTTTCCAATTGCGCCAGCGCAGAATCCGCCCCGGACGGGCTAACGGCAGCGAAGTGGTGGGAATATACCGGCCGTACCGCTTCGGCTGTGACCGGATATGGCAGGTTTGAAACACTAACCTGCCAAAATGGCAGGAAGGAAACAAGACAAGCCAAAGAACATGTACGCATACCTGAAGGAAATATTCTTCTGCATCTATTGTTTTATTATGTAGTTATATAT
>PMYD01000081.1 GCA_003171335.1 Phycisphaerales bacterium | reverse complement strand
ATTCAACATACAAGGGTGGCCCGTCAGGGCCGGGTGAGGGTTCCCCCGCCGCCAAGCATCGCCCCCACGGCCGCAGACAAGAGACCAGCATCCCTCCGGCCGCCGCGGCCACCGCGGGGATCGCCAGGATCATCCAGCCCGGGTGCGCCAGGTCCCACTTGGGGTAGATCAGGCAGAGGTGAACGGGCACGACGGCCTTAGCGGCGTAAAACCAGATTGCCATGGCCGCACAAATCGTACGCTGCCAGAGGTCTTGGGGCGGCCCCACATCAATCGGACCTAGAGCGTGGGCATGGAACCACATCGTCCCGATACCCGCCGCCGCCGCGAGCAAGAACAGCAACGCCAGCGCTGCCGCCCGGGGCCACGGCCGCCATTGCCAAAAAGGCCAAAAAGCTCGACGTCGCCACCACAACAGCACCCCCAGCACGGCCGGCAGAACTACCGTGGAGGTCTTGGACAAAAGTGCCAGGGCGAACACGAGGGCGGCCAGGCCGAAGAACCGCCAGCGGCCGGTGGCGTCAAAGCGGAGATAGGCCAGCAGGGCCAGGGCGTAGAAAACCAGGGAAAGCGTGTTTTTCTGCTCGGCCACCCAGCCGGTCGAGGCGACCGTCACCGGGTGGACGGCGAAGAGTGCCGCTCCCAGCCATGCGCCCGGCACGGACAAGGCTCGCAGCACCTGCCACACCAGCACGCATGCCAGACCATGCAGGGCCACGTTGACCGCGCGATACGGCGTGGCCAGCGGTTTAGCAGCCGCCGGCGGCATGGCTTTGGCGTCGGCGGCCGGTTTTTGCGGGGCGGCCGGCGGCTGGGCCGTTGGCCAGAGGCGCGATTGGAGATAGAAGAAGCTGGCCGTTACGGGCAGATAGTCGCTCGTCTGCGTGGTCCACCAATAACCCCACGGCGCCTGGTGAGCTTGGGCAACAGGGTTATTCCAGATGTAGATATTGTCGTCCCACAGGAATTCGCCCCGTATCGATGGACCGTGCACCGCCAGCACCATCGCTACCAAGGCCAGCGCCAGCAAGAGGGTTTGCCGATGGGTCATGGCCGATCGCGGACCTGGCAGTTCAGCCGGGCGCGACTTCTCGGCTCTGTGAGGTGTGCGGGTCTCTCGTGATGCCATCCACCGCTCCAAAGCGCAAGCTAAAGCACCGTCAGAATAACGCATTGTCGGGTCCCAACAATACGCAAAGTGGCCGCCGACGGCGGGCGGGTCCGCGCCACTATTGTGGCATCAGATGGCATGCCCTCACGACGAAGGCNNCCGAGGCGGGTGGGCATGGGCCGGCCGAGAAGATGCTCGCCCACCTCGCGCGCCCATGCCCGCTCACCGGTGAATGTTTTCAGCCACAAGATTGCGAATGTCGCAAAATATTTTTGGATTCGCTAAAAATATCTCTTGACATTCTGTATTATCAGGATATGCTCTACATCCATGTACGGGGTGAACCATTCTGGCGCGAGGTTTATGGAGCCCAAGCATCAGCCGCTTCCTTTCGGGCAAGCATTTCGGAAGAATGCATTTCAAAATGTTAAAATAGGCAATATGCATCNNATTATGCACTTTTGCATGCGGCCATACTGGCAAAGGAGTTATGTTTAAGCAATTACGCTGAAATCACTTACAATAGAAAATGCCCATTTCTACAACCTTTTTCATGGCTTAAGTTGTTTTCCCAACACGGTTAAGCATAAAAATGAAAAAACTTGCCGGCCCGACGGCCGCAGCGCGCGATGTGAGCAAGAAGATTTCTTACCGAGAAATCTTGTCGGCTCGCTCACCGGCCGCCGGCGGTTGACTTATGGCTGGTTGCCGGATGAAGATAGATGCCGAGGTGTTCACATGGCCAAACGTGTAAAGAAATCCGCCGCCGGGGGTCCCGGCCCCAAGCGCAAGCGTCAAGATCAGGCTGCCGCCGCCACCGGCCGGTTTATCGCCGCGGTGGATGTGGGCTCCAGCAGCGTTCGCATGTGTGTCGCCGAGGTCCTGGCGGATGGCGGCGTTCGGCCCGTCGAAACGCTGATGGCCCCGGTGCGGCTGGGGGCCGATACGTTCTCGCGCGGCAAGCTCGGTTCCGAGTCCATTCGTGCCGCCTGCCAGGTGCTGGCGGATTTCCGCAAGGCGCTGGCGAACTACAATGTGCAGGAGATCCGCGCTGTCGCCACCAGCGCCGTGCGCGAGGCGGCCAACGCCGACACGTTCGTCGATCGCGTGCAGTCCACCACGGGCCTGCGCCTGGAAGTGCTGGAAGGCACGGAGGAAACGCGCCTGGTGTATGGCGTCCTCCAGAAGAACCTGCAGACCATCGCCAACTTCCGCCAGACCGAATCGCTGCTGATGGACCTGTCCAGCGGCTCGACGGAAGTGACCGTCTTCCACAAGGGCCGCATCGTGCTGTGCGAGACGTTGCGCATGGGCACGCTGTGGCTGCGCGAGGTGCTCGGCTCGGTGCCGCGCGGAAAATTCGGAAGGCTCATCGAGCCCTTCGTGGAGAACATCGTCGACAGCATTCACCGCCGCGTGCCGCTCAAGGCCCTGCGCAATTTCCTGGTCATCAGCCCGGACCTGTGGCGGCTGCACCTGGGGCGCGGCGGCCCGGCGGGCATCGAAGTGATCTCGCGCGCGGCCTTCGAGCAGGCGGTGGAGGAGGTGACCGGCCTGGCCACCTTCGACCTGATCGATCGCTACGGCCTGCAGGCCGAGGAGGCCGAGCTTTTAAGCCCGGCCCTGGTGGCGATTCACACCTTCCTGGCCGGCACGCAGGCGGAGAACCTGGTGCTCTTGAACGTGAACCTGGTGGACCTGCTGCTGGCGCAGATGGCCGGCGGCGCCCGCGTCGAGGCGGCGGCGGAGGCCGATTTCCAGGAGCAGATCGCCAGTTGCGCCGTGGGCATCGGCCGCAAGTATCACTTCGACGAGGCCCACTCGCTGCACGTGACGGACCTGGCGCTTCAGCTTTTCGACCAGTTGCAGGCGCTGCACGGGCTCTCGCCGGCCGACCGCACGCTGCTGCGCACCTCAGGCATCCTGCACGACATCGGCCTGTACATCTCGGCCCGCATGCACCACAAGCACTCCATGTACCTGGTGTCCCACAGCGAATGCTTCGGCCTGACGACCGAGCAGATGCACCTGGTGAGCGTCATCTGCCGCTACCACCGCCGCGCCACGCCCCGGCCGCAGCACCTGGAGTACGCCAGCCTGTCGCGCGACAACCGGCTGCGCGTCAGCAAGCTGGCGGCGATTTTGCGAATGGCCGACAGCCTGGACCGCTCGCACGATGCGGCTATCCGCCAGGTGCGCTGCGAGGTGGAGGAGAACCAACTCGTGCTGGATGTGCAAACCGAGGCGGATACGGTGCTTGATGAACTGTCCCTGGCCAACAAGGCGGACCTGTTCGAGTCGCTGTACGGCCTGCCGGTGGTGCTGCGCCGGCGCGCCGGCGGGTAAGGACGGCGCGATGCGTTCGCGGCGGCCAGGGCGGCGGCGCCGCCTGCGATTTGGCCTAACGGTGCGGCACAGCGCTGAAAAGCTGGGCCTTGCCCAGGCTCTCGCCGCCGGCTTCGCAGGCCGGGTACAGTGCCCAGCCATGCTGTTCGAGGCATTCGATCAGTGTGGGTGGGGCATTTGGCAAGGAGCGCGCCGGGTCGTGCGAGGAGCGCACCAGCCAGCACTTGCGCGGATGGTGGATGAGCACCTGCTCGATCAGGCCGGCATAATCGAAATTCAGCGGCGCCAGCGTGCCGCCGGAGGTGGGCACATACAGGAAATCGCCATCGTGGCCGGCCGCGTAATACTTCACGACGGGCGTGGCCGTCACTTCGACGATCACCGGCTCATCGGCCGCGCGCCGGGCCTGCAGTTCTTTCAGCACGGCGGGGAAATCGTGACGGATCCAGTAGTTTCGGTTGCCCGGCAGGTCATACAGCAGCACCATGGGCGCCAGGGCCACCGCCAGGGCCAGCGCCAGACCGACCGCCGGCCGGCCGGCCACGCTGAGCGTCACCCAGCGAAACGCCGCCGCCGCACCGACTGCCGCACACACCAGCATGCCGGGGGCGACCAGGGCCATCATCCGCGGCATGCCGAAAGGGTACCGATGCGCCGCCGCCGCCGCGTACATCGCCAGCCACGGGCCGATCGCCCAGAAGGCCATCGCCCAGCGCGTCCGCCGCGGCCAGGCCCACAGTCCGGCCAGGGCCAGCAGCCAGGTGCCGCCGGCCAGGGCCAGCACCGCCAGCGAGGGCGAGCGCAGGTCTTCGTTGGTCATGCCCTGCGGCAGCAGCAGCATGGCGCTGGTGCACATGCCGTACGCGCCGGCGCGGAGCCAGGAGTAGGCATGGCCTACATCGATGAACCAATGATGCGTGTAGTCGAGCAGCGCCGTATTGGACGACTGTTTGGCGGCTACGTGCACCATGACGGCCGCCAGCGAGCCCAGCGTGATCGCCAGGCACGCCGCCCCCTGCTTCCACAACCGCCGGCCGCCGGGCGTGGGGCAGGGCAAAACGATCAGCACGCCCGCCAGCGGCAGCAGGCTGAAAATCAGGCCGTAGCCCAGCCACGGGCCGATCAGGCCGATGGCCGCCAGGCCGGCCAGCTCGCGCCAACGGTTCTTGCCGCCGGCCAGCCAGATTCGAAACGTCAGCAGCGCAGCCGCCACCGACAGCAGGGCCTCGATCTGGTATTGCTTAAGCTCACGCGACCAGTTAGCCAGCATGAAGCTCCCGGCACACAGCGCCATACCCGTCAGCGCCATCATTTTCGGCAGCCGCAGCGACCTGGCGGCCGCATACGCCAGCGGCAGCAGCAGAATGCCCGAGAGCACGGGCAGCAGCCGCATGCCCACCTCTGGCGTGCCGATGAGCGAGCCGCCCAGCTTGGCCGAAGCGGCAAACAGCGGCGGACAGGGCACATCCGTCTGGTTCAGCACGTAGGGCCAGGGCTGCTGGGTCAGCAGCGCCACCCACGCCTCATCGCGCCAGAAAATACGGTCAGCCAGGTTCCAGGCGCGCAGATAAACACCCCAGGAGAAGATGAACAACGCGACCAGTAGCAGCGATATCCGTACAACGCGCGTCATGGCCACTATCGTAACGGCAAATTCCAAATCCCAAATCCAAAATTCCAAGCCTTGGGAGCGAACGCGCGGGCGTTTGATCCCCTTTGGAATTTGGTGCTTGGGATTTGTTTGGGATTTGGGATTTGGAATTTGGGATTTGGAATTTCCGCGCAGCGGCCATGGTTTATTCAGATTTCATGAAACTTATATTCGAGCCGCTTGCCAGGAGATTGCCTCTTGGCACAACACCCGTCCCCCGGGGACAATGGCAGTGTGGGTACTGAACAGATGTATTTCGACCGTGAGCTAAGCTGGCTGGCCTTCAACCAGCGCGTGCTGGCGGAGGCGGAAAACGGCCAGGTGCCGCTGCTGGAGCGGTGTAAGTTCCTGGCCATCGTGACGGGCAACCTCGACGAATTCTTCATGATTCGCGTGGCGGGGCTCAAGAAGCAGCTCGATGCCGGCCTGGAAAGCCCCAGCGTGGCCGGCTTCACAACCAAGCAACTGCTCCAGCGCATCAGTCAGCTCGTCCGCGAGATGACCGACCGGCAGTTCAAATGCTATAGCGAGCAGCTCGTGCCGGGTCTGGCGGTGCAGGGTGTCGAGATCGTCGGCGCCGCCGACCTCGATGAACAAGAGCGGGCCAAGTCGCATCATTTCTATGAAGAGGTGCTCTACCCGATTCTGACGCCCATGGCGGTCGATCCCAGCCATCCGCTGCCCACGCTGACCAACAACGCGCTGTACCTGGCGGTGCGCATGGCGGTCGAGCACAGCCGCGGCCTGCGCGGGGCTCGCCTGGGCGTCATCCAGGTGCCCCAGGTCGTGGGCCGATACTTTGAGTTGCGCGAGCCTGGCCGCGTTCGCCTGCTGCCCATGGAACAGCTCGTCGAGATGCACCTGGCCGAGCTTTTCGCCGGCCACCGCATCCTCTCGGTGCATCCCTTCCGGCTTACGCGCGACACGGATTTGGACCTCGACGAGGAGGCCGGGGAAGACCTGCTGTCGGTCATGGAGCAGGGTTTGGCCAACCTGCCCCAGCAGGCGGCCGTCCGGCTGAATGTCGCCGCCGACATGGACGATGAGCTGCTCGCGATGCTCTGGGAGCACCTGGACCTGAGCGAGGATGATCTGTATCGCGTCCAGGGGCCGCTGGACCTCAAGGCGCTCTGGTCGCTGCGCGACCTGGCCGGTTTCGATTCCCTGCGCGACCCGCCTGCCCCGCCCATCCGACTGGCCCAACTTCCCAAGGGCGAGGAGATGTACGAAGCCATCGCCCAGGCCGACATCGTGCTGCACCACCCGTACGACAGCTTCGAGCCGGTCATCGACCTGGTGCGGACGGCCGCGGAGGATCCGGCCGTGCTGGCGATCAAGCAGACCCTGTACCGCACCAGCGGCCAGTCGCCGGTCATCGATGCCTTAAAACGGGCGGCCATCAACGGCAAGCACGTGACCGTGCTGGTGGAGCTGCGCGCCCGGCTGGATGAAGAGCGCAACATCCGCTGGGCCAGGCAGCTTGAGCAGGTGGGGGCCGACGTGATTTACGGCCTGGTGGGCCTCAAGACCCACTGCAAGGCGCTGTTGATCGTGCGCCAGGAAGAAAAAGGCGTGCAGCGCTACGTGCACCTGTCCACCGGCAACTACAACGACGCCACGGCGCGGCTGTACACCGACATCGGCATCTTCACCGCCCGCAAAGCGCTGGCGGAGGATGTCTCGGGCCTGTTCAACGTGATCACCGGCTACAGCGTGCCGCCGCGCTGGAATCTCATCGAGATCGCCCCCACGGGCCTGCGCCGGCGGATGCTGCACATGATCCGCCGCGAGATCGAGCTGCACAGCCCCGCCACGCCGGGCTTCATTCGCGCCAAGGTCAACGCCGTGACTGATGCGGAGATTATCGACGCCCTGTACGAAGCCAGCCGCGCGGGGGTCAAGATCGAGCTGCTCGTCCGCGGCATCTGCTGCCTGCGGCCGCTCGTCGAGGGGCTCAGCGAGAATATCACCGTTCGCAGCGTTGTCGGCCGCTACCTGGAACACAGCCGCATCTACCATTTCCACGCCGGCGGCCGCGAGCAGGTGTACATCTCCTCGGCCGACTGGATGGAGCGCAACTTAGACCGGCGAATCGAATCGCTCGTGCCGGTGATCGACCCGCAGGTCCGTCAGCGGGTGCTGGAAATCCTCGAGGCCGGCCTGGCGGATAACGTCAAGAGCTGGTCGCTCCTGAGCGATGGCCGCTACGAGCGGTACGAAAACGGGGAGCCGCCATTCGACTCGCAGAAGGAACTCTACCTCCGCGCCAGCCGCATCGCCCAGCAGCAGACCCAGGCTGCGCCCACGCCGGAAGAAATCCTCAAGAAGGCCCGCCGGCGCAGGAAAGATGCACCCACGCCGCGCCGGCGCAAGGGCCGTGAGGCCCAATGAGGGCTGCCTCGAAGCCGGAAAGTGGATGTCGGCGAGGCAATTCCCTGTCCGGGGTTTCGCGGGGGCCTAGGCAAGCTTACAATCAACAGCCACAGCGCCGGGAGGCGCTTCTGAATAAGTGGCATGGGCGTCTCGCCCATGAGTCCCACGGGCGTCTCGCCCGTGGGGAAACGCAGGAGACTGCCGGAAGCAGAAAACTGCCGGAACACGGCCAAGATGGCCGTGCTACTCACGGGCGAGACGCCCGTGCCACGGGTGTTTCAGAGCTAACTGGATTCCAGATGATTAAAGAGAAGTTTTTCGTTCAGGAATTTGAAAACGGGCTGACGCTCCTGGCCGAGCAATTGGACTACGTCGTTTCGGCGGCTGTGGTGCTGGCCGTGCCGGCCGGGTGCAGCCGGGATGGGGATAAACTGGCCGGGGCCTCCACCGTCATGACCGAGTGGCTCTTCCGCGGGGCCGGCGGCCGCAACAGCCGGCAGCTCAACGATGCCCTCGACAGCCTGGGTTGCCATCGCGAAGAAGGCGTCCGCAGCCTGTTCGTGCACTTCCAGGCCTCACAAACGCACCAGAGCCTCGATCCGGTGCTGGCGATCTACGGCGATATCCTGGCCCGCCCGGAATTGGCCGACAAAACGTTCGACCCCTGCCGCAACCTTGTGGCCCAGGAGCTGGCCGGCCTGGAGGATGACCCCTCGCGCAAGTGCAATCTCTGCCTTCGCGAGCGGTTTTACCCCCGGCCGCTGGGCGCATCGGTGCTGGGCAGCGAGGAATCGCTCAAGGCAATGACCAGCCAGGTCCTGCGGGCTCACGCCAAAACTCACCTGACGCCCCGGGGCAGCATGCTGGCGGTGGCGGGGCGATTTGAATGGCCGGCGTTGCGCGATCACGTGGCCGAAGTTTTCGGCGGCTGGCGCGGAGGGCCGCTGGACGAATTAACCCTGGCGGCGGCCCAGCGGGGCGTGTGCCAGGAATCCAAGGCCACCTCGCAGGTGCAGATCTGCCTGGCCTACGATGCCCCGCGGCCGCAGGAGGAGAAGCTGTACTACCCGATGCGCGTCGCCGAGATGGCGCTCAGCGGCGGCATGAGCGGCCGGCTGTTCTCCGAGGTGCGCGAGAAGCGCGGGCTGGTGTACTCGGTGGGCGCACGCTACCACGGCATGAAGGCGGCGGCGGGAATGTTCGTCTACGCCGGCACGACGCCGGAGAAGGCCCAGCAGACGCTGGATGTGACCGTCGGCGAACTGAAGCGGCTGGGCGAGGGCATCGACGAGGACGAGCTGGTGCGGGCCAAGACGCAGCTCAAAAGCGCCCTGATCATGCAGGGCGAGAGCACCGCCGCCCGGGCCAACGGTTTGGTCGGCGACTGGCACCTGCTGGGCCGGCTGCGCGGGCTGGAGGAAGTGTCCTCGGCCATCGACGCCGTGACGCGCCAGGATGTGCTGGAGTGCCTGGCGGCCTACCCGGCCCGGAACATTACCGGCTGTTTCCTCGGCCCCCAGGCGCTGGATACGGCTGCTTTGGAGTGATTCGTCAGTGACCAATATTGAATTGCGGGTGCCGTGGCTTGCGGAGTCCTGCAAGGACGGAGCAACCACGATCGCCACCGTACGTGGTTGCTTCGCTGCGCTACGCAAACCACGGCACCCTGACTCGTTTTTTCAGTCGTGAAAGGCTGCTAGGAAGCCGACCATGGAGTTCAAGCTTCACCAGTTGGATAACGGCCTGACCGTGATCGCCGAGTTGGCGCCCGCGGCCGCCAGCATGGCGGTTGGCTTTTTCGCGCGCACCGGCAGCCGGGACGAGACCGACGATGTGCACGGCGTAAGCCACTTCCTGGAACACATGGTGTTCAAAGGAACCCAGCGGCGCACGGCCGCCGACGTCAACCGCGAGTTTGACGACCTGGGCGCGGCCTACAACGCCTTCACCTCCGAAGAGGCCACCGTGTACTACGGCGCCGTGCTGCCGGAATTTCAGGCCCGGCTGGTCGATCTGCTGGGCGATATCCTCCGCCCCTCGTTGCGGCAGGAGGATTTCGACGTGGAGAAGCAGGTCATCCTGGAAGAAATCGCCCTGTACGAGGATCGGCCGGACTTCCGCCTGTACGAGCAGTTGATGCTGGAGTATTTCAACGGCCACCCGCTGGGCCACCGCGTCCTGGGCACCGTCGAGAGTATCCGCAACCTGTCGCGCCAGTCGATGCTGGAGTATTTCCGCCGGCGCTACAGTCCGACCAACCTGATTGTCGTGGCGGCCGGCAATTTGGATTGGGATGCCCTGGTGGGACAGGTGACCGCTGCATGTGCCGGCTGGGAGCCTGTCCAGACGCAGCGGCAGTATCTCGATGCCCCGCGGCGGCAGGAACAGCGCAGCATCGTCGATGACAAGCTGGTGCGCCAGCAAGTGGGGCTGATCGGCGCCGGGCCATCGGCGCAGTCGCCGCAGCGCTACGCCGCCCGGCTGCTGGGGGCGATTCTCGGCGATGACACGGGCAGCCGGCTGTATTACGCGCTGGTCGAGCCGGCGATTGTCGAGGATGTTTCCGTCACCTACGACCCCATGGACGGCCTGGGCGCCATGCTGACCATGCTCACGGTGGACCCGGAGCGTGCGGGTGAGGCGATGGAGATCGTGCAGCGCGAGTTTGGAAAGTTGATGGCTGAGGGCATCACGGCCCCGGAGCTGTCGGCGGCCAAGAACAAGATCGCCTCGGCCAGCGTGCTGCGGGGCGAGCTGCCGATGGGCCGGCTGTCGGCCGTCGGCTTCGACTGGCTGTACCGCCACAGCTACACGCCGCTGGCCGAGCAAATCGAGGAAATGATGGCCGTCAGGGCCGAGGACGTGCTGGAAGTGGCCCGGCATTTCAATCTGAATGAGGCGACGATCGTGTCGCTCGGGCCCAAGGGCATGTTTTGAAAAGAGCGGGCATCATGGAGAGCATGGAGGCCAAGCGTGTCGTGGTGATGGGCCTGGGCCGTTTCGGCGGCGGCGTGGGCGTGACGCGCTGGCTGTGCGGGCAAGGCGCCCGCGTGACCGTGACGGACCTGGCCCCCGCCGACCAGCTTGCCGAAAGCCTGGCCAAGCTGTCGGACCTGGCGGTGGATTTGCGCCTCGGGGGCCACGACGAGCGCGACCTGGATGGCTGCGATCTGCTGGTGGTCAACCCCGCCGTGCCGGAAGGCACGCCCTTTCTCGTGGCCGCCGCCCGGCGAGGCGTGCCGGTCACCACGGAGATCAATCTCTTCTGCCAGCGCTGCCCCGCCCGCCTGATCGGCATCACGGGCAGCGTGGGCAAGAGCACCACCGCCGCCATGACCGCCGAGGTGCTGGCCAGGAAATTCACCACGCATCTGGGCGGCAATATCGGCCGCAGCCTGCTGGAGGAATTGGCCGCCGGCTCGATCCAGCCGGGGCACGTGGTGGTGCTGGAGCTGTCCAGTTTTCAGCTCGAGCGGATGGCGGCGATTCGGCTTTCCCCGCCGCTGGCCGTGGTCACCAACCTGCGGCCCAACCACCTGGACCGCCACGGCACGCTGGATGCCTATGCCGAGGCGAAGAAGAACATCTTCCGCTTCCAGAAGCCTGCTGACCTGTTGATCGTCAGCGCCGACGACCCCGCCGTGGCGGCGTGGGCCGCCGAGGCGCCCGGGCGCGTGGCCACGTTCGGCCTGGCCGGCGAGCCGTTCGACCTGGTGCTGCCGGGTGAACACAACCAACTCGATGCGCAGGCGGCCTGGGCCGTCGGTCAGGCCCTGGGCGTGGGGCGATCGGATGCCGCGGCCGCGCTGAAGGATTTCCGCGGCTTGGCGCACCGGCTGGCCCTGGTGGGCGAGCGTGGCGGCGTGCGTTTTTTCGATGATTCCAAGGCCACCACGCCCGATAGCGCGATCGTCGCGCTCAAGAGCTTCGAGACCGGCCGCGTGGTGGCCATCGCCGGCGGATACGACAAGCACGTGCCGCTGGAGGAGCTGTGTCGCCAGCTTGCCCAGCGCTGCAAGGCGGTGGTGGCGACCGGGCAGGTGGGCGAGCAACTGGTCCAGGGCGTGCGCGCGAATCTGCCGCCGGCGCGGCAGGATTCGGTGATGTTCGAGAAAGAATTTGACGCCGCCGTCGCCGCCGCCCTGCGGCAGGCCGGCCCGGGCGATGTCGTGCTCTTAAGCCCCGCCTGCGCCAGCTATGGGCAATTCGCCAACTACATCGAACGCGGCAAGAGGTTCCAGGTGCTTGTCGGCGGACTGGTGTAGAAGAACTCTCTACTTCAGCGGCGAGAACATATCCTTGCCCACGCTGCACTCGGGGCACAGCCAGTCATCGGGCAGGTCTTCGAACGCCGTGCCGGGCGGAATGTTGGCGCCCGGGTCGCCCTTATCCGGGTCGTAGATGTAACCGCAGGCGTCACACACGTATTTCGTCATTGATGGCATCCTTTCCACACTATTGATCGGCCGCGGCTTGATGTCTCCGCACGAAAACGCTCTTGCCGAATCCGCACCCGGGGCAGCGCCAATTGGCCGGCAGGTCCTCGAAGGCCACGCCCTCGTGCAGCCGCGGGTCGTAAATATACCCGCAGATGCGGCAGACCCATTGTTGAGAATCGGTTTGACCGGCATGATTCATCAGAACAGCCTGGTTTTTTATCGCAGCAGCAGCAGCTCGACCAGATCGGCCGGCTCCAGCCTGAAAGCGCAGCCCTGGCCCTCGAAAAAGCCGTGGGCCTCGATCAGGTGAATGTTCAAATCGGACCAGCGCCGTTGCCGGCCATCGGCCAGCCGGCGGCAATGCGTGAT
The DNA here is from genome assembly GCA_003171335.1 of Phycisphaerales bacterium. Lineage (GTDB taxonomy): Bacteria > Planctomycetota > Phycisphaerae > SM23-33 > FEN-1343 > FEN-1343. Next base: position 36,156 of record PMYD01000081.1, on the reverse strand, counting down.
GGTTTTGAAATGGCGCGTGCCATCGCCGAAGGGGCAGATCAGCGTGCCGCGATTTTCGTCGATGCGCACCTCCAGCCCCTCGCCGGCGGCGACGGTGTTGCCCAGGTAGGGCAGCCCCAGATCGCGCAGCGCCTTCATTCGCTGGGCAAGCTGGTCGCTCGTGGCCTTGAGGGCTTTGAGCGTGGCCGCGTCGGCCTGGACGATCTCCTCCAGCGGGCGGATATCGTTGCCGAAAAAACCGCCGGCGACGATGCGGTCGCAGCGCATCAGCTCTTCAATCTGCCGCATTGTAGGTGCGCCGGGCATGGGGGGCTCCATCTCACGAGAACTTGTCGAAGAAGATCCGCTCATCGCTCATGCCCTTGCGGGCCAGCACGGCCACCGTGGCGTCGATCATGCCCGGGCTGCCGCACAGATAGGCCTCGAGCGCAGGGCCTGGCTGCACGAGCCTTTTGACCGCCTCGGTCACCAGGCCGCGCTCGCCTGTCCACGTGTCGCCGGCGTCCACGTTAGCCACGATGGGGATGAAACGGAAATTCGGCAGGTCCTTCTCGAACTGCCGCATCTCCTCAAGCATGAAGATATCGCGCACCGTATTGCCGCCGAAGAGGAACGTGGTCTTGCGCTGGCTGTGCGTGTTTTTCATCTGGTGCAGCATGGACTGGATGGGGGCCATGCCCGAGCCGCCGGCGATAAAGAGGATGTCCGAGGCACCGTCCGAGAGGCGAAAATCGCCGTAGGGGCCGCTGAGGTGCAGCGCATCGGCGGACCGGAGGTAATCGAAGCAGAACGTGGTGCTCGTGCCGTTCAAGACGCGGCGGATGATGAAGTCGACCCGGTTGGCCCGCACTGGGTCCGAGGCGATGGAATAGGACCGGTTGATGGGATCGCTGCTGCCGGGATAGATGGGCACGTAGAGCTGCATGTATTGCCCGGGTCTGAAGCGGAGCATTTTCGGCTCGATCAGCCGGAGCTGGAAGCGGCGGATGTCGTGCGTCAGCGTCGTGATCTCCTGCACGACGGCCGCGTAGTCGCGAATCGTCAGCAGCTCCGGGTCGATCTCGATTTGCAGATCCTGCTGGAGCTGAAGCTGGCAGGCCAGGCGCACGCCGGCCTCCAGGTCCGCCGGCGACAGCCGGTTTATCTCCACGGGGCTGGGCGCCCCGCCGCCCTGGAGCACCTTCACCTTGCACTGCCGGCAGATGCCCCGGCCGCCGCAGGCGGAGGGGATGAAGATATTCTGCCTTTCCAGCGCCTTGAGCAGCGGCTGGCCCGCCTGGGCGGCAAACCGGCGGGTAGAGCGGTTGACGTCCACCTGGCACGTGCCGACGACCGCGGGTCGCACATCGCCGGCCCACTCCTGCACGGTTTCGCTCATATCGATCCCTGCATCCTGCGATGGGGCGAGCAACGAAACGGCTCGCCGATCGCTCTTCGCCGCGCCAGCAAGGGCAATCCCTATTCAACGCTTGATTCGTTCGGTCAGCCGGTCGGCCACGCGTCGGCCCAGCGTGCGGCAGCGTTCCAGGGCCTCGACATCGGGCACGTACACGGCGGCCACGCCCTCGTCGATAACCTCCACATCCATCTGGCGGAGCAGATCGGTCAACTGTCCCACCGCCTGGCTCGACCAGCCGTACGAGCCGAAGGCCGCCCCGATCAAGTTACGCGGCGCCAAGCCCTTCAGGTAGGTCATCACATCGGCCAGGCTGGGGAAGATGTTGCGGTTCAGCGTGGGTGAGCCCACCAGCAAGGCCCCGGCCTCCAGCAGCTCGGTGGCCACCTCGCTGCGATGGCTGCCGGACATGGACATCAGCCGCGCCGACACGCCGGCCTCGCGCAGGCCATCGGCGATGGCCCGCGCCATGCGCGCCGTCGAGCCCCACATGGTGTCGTACACAACCACGGCCTTGCGCGTCTTGAACTGGGCAGCCCAGCGCGCGTACAGCTCGAACACCTTGGCGATATCCTGGCGCCAGATCGGCCCGTGGTCCGTCGCTACGAGCTTGATGGGCAGGGCCAGCGCCTGCATGCGTTCCATCAGCCGCCCGACCAGCTTGGACAGGGGCATGAGGATGTTGGCGTAATACCTGGCCGTCTCCTCCGCGATGAGCGGCCAGGGCAGTTCATCGGTAAACCGCTCCACCGAGGCCAGGTGCATGCCGAACGCATCGTTGGAGAACAGCACGCCGTCGCCGGCGTACCAGGTGAACATGCTGTCGGGCCAGTGCAGCATGCGGGTTTCGTAGAAGGTCAGCTCGCCGCCGCCGATGTCGATCGCCTGGCCATCCTTGACCGGGGTGATGTTCTTGAGGCCGAAATGATCGCGCAACGCCTGCACGCCCAGGGCCGAGGCGAAGACGCGCTGCGGCTTGAGGGCGTCGATCAGCGCCGGCAGGCTGCCGGAGTGGTCCATTTCGGCGTGGTTGGAAATGATGGTGCGGATCTTGCCCGGCTCGGTCACCGAGGCGATCCGTGCCAGCAGCTCATCGCGGAAAGGGGCCTTGACCGTATCGACCAACGTCACCTCGCCGGCGGTGATGAGGTAGGCGTTGTACGACGTGCCGCGCGTCGTGGCGTAGCCGTGAAAATCGCGCAGGTCCCAGTCGATGGCGCCGACCCAATGCACGTGTTCGCTGATGGCGATGGCCTGGCTGGTGTGGTTCATACCGTGTACTCCCGGGCGCGAAAACCCGCGCGATTACCGCAGGGCCGCGCGCTGGCGGCTGAGCTGGGCCACGTGGCGCAGCTCCTCGCGGATGACCTGCTCCACCTTGGCCTTGCTGGCCGGGCTGGTGATGATCTCCCGCAGGGCCGAGTAGTACACCACCGACTCCTTCTCCAGGCCGATGGCCGTGGAGAGAATCTCCTGCGGCGACTCCTGGCCGGTGAGGATATCCGCGGGATTGGCCGTGACGTCAAAGACGTGGCCGCCGGCGATGGCGCGGAGGAACTGGGCGGCTTCGGCGTCGCCCTCGATCTCCGAGCCGGCACGTTCGGCGGGCGTCAACGTGGCCTGCATCTCCACGAAGATCCGCTCGTGATCGGCTTCCATCTCGGCCAGGCTTTCCAGCAGCCGGCGGTCGTCGGCCCGCTTGGCCAGGCGCGCCGCCTCCTGATAAAAGATCATGCCGTTGCGTTCGATCTGCACGGCGATTTCCAGCACCTCGTTGGCCGTGAGGTTGATTCCCAAATCACTCATTGCACGTTCTCCCTAGGTTCAATCAGCTTCCGCTCTTGCGCTGGCCCAGGTGATGATCGAGCATCAGCATCGCGCCGGGCGCCTTGGCGGCCAGGCGCAGGGTCTTCACGATGCGATCCGTCTGGGCTTCCTCTTCGACCTGTTCATTCACGTACCATTGGAGAAAATTCAGGCTGGCCAGATCTTTCTCCTTGGTCGCCAGGTTCACCAAATCGTAGATCCGCGCCGTCACCTTCTGCTCATGTCCGTACGCCGCCTCGAACGCGGCCAGGGGCGAGTCCCACTCGGCGGGCGGGGCCTCAATCGCGGCCAGGTTCACGTGGCCGCCCCGCTCGTGCACGAAATGCAGGAATTTCATCGCGTGGCCGATCTCCTCCTGCCACTGCACGCGCATCCAACTGGCCATGCCCGGCAAATTCTTGGTTTCAAAATCTCCGGCCATCGCCAGGTACAGATAGGCCGAATACAACTCCGCGTTGACCTGCTCGCCAATCGCCTTCTGCATGTTCTTTCCGATTGTCGCCATGCCGTCTCTCCTTCGTGTTGTCCCCGAATCCAAAGCCTCTTGTCATGCTAGGAGCGCCAAGATGCTCCTTCAAGCGTTGCGCCTCTTTTCGCTGGGTGCCCTGGTTTGCGAAGGTCGCTACGGCGACCGAAGCAACCACGCCGGCTGTGGGTCGCCAACGGCGTGGTTGCTACGCTGCGCTTCGCAAACCACGGCACTCAACCCATCGTTTCATGTGTGACAAAGCGGCTAGGCGCATTTCTGGCAGTGCGGCGGCGAATCCGGCAGCAGATGGGCGCGGTAGCCAAGTTCGCCAACCGCGGCGATCAGCGCCTGCCCATCCAGCGCCTCGCCCTCGACCAGAGCCTGCTTGGTGTTGAGATCCACCTGCGCCCGGCGCACGCCGGCGCTTTCCTGGAGCACCCGCGTCACCGCCGCCTGGCAATGGCTGCACGTCATGCCCTCGACGGCCAGCGTGAGCTTCATGCCTGCCGGGGCCGGCCGCCCCTGGCGGTCTGGGCGCAGCCGCCGCCACAACGGCTGTACGAGACTCGGCAGCAGCACGGCCAGCAGCGCCAGCGTCGCCAGAATGTCCAGCCTGCCGGGACTCATGTCCATATCGTGCGCGCCCATCGCCAGGTGCGGCGACACGCCAAGGCGGCTATACAGGAAATTCATGGCCGTGCCGGCGGCCAGCGCGGTCACCGCCACGGAAACCAGGTACACCACCGCCGTCCGCGGGCCCATGACCCGCCAGATGGTCGTGAGGGTCGGCACGTTGGTGGCCGGGCCGGTCATCAAAAACACCAGGGCCGCCCCGGGCGAGAGATTCTGCGTGGCCATGAGCACCATGGCCACCGGCACCGACGCCGTGGCGCACACATACATGGGCACGCCCGCCGCCAGCATCACCAGCATCGCCAGGAACTGGTTTTCAAACAGCCCGGACAGCCGGTGCGCCGGCACCAGGGCCGTGATCAGCGAGGCGATGAGCAACCCGACGAGCAGGTTGCGTCCGATATCGGCCGGCAGTGTGATAAAACCGTAATGGAGCATCCGCGTAAGCCAATGCCCCGCCGGCTTGGCGACCGGCGCAGGGTTCGCTATGGGCTTGGCCTGGCCGGCCTTATCCGGCACCAGCAACGTTACCGCCAGGCCGCCGATGATGCCGCTGATCAGGGCAATCACCGGCCGCAAAATGGCGAACAGGCCGCCAAGCATCTTGTACGTGACGGCGATACTGTCCACACCGGTCTGGGGCGTGGAGATGAGAAACGCGGCAGTCGCCCCGCGGCCGGCGCCGTGGCGGCGCAAGGAGGCGGCCACGGGAATCACGCCGCACGAGCACAACGGCAGGGGAATGCCCATCGCGGCGGCGGCGAAAACGGGCATCACACCCCGTCCGCCCAGGTGCCGTTCGATAGAGCGCGGCGAAACCAGCACGGACAGCACGCCCGCGACGAAGAACCCCAAAAGCAGATACGGCGCCATGGCCGTCAGCACAGACCAGAATTCCGCCGGCACTCGCGCCAAACCATCAAGCATTACACGCTCCGACTATCACAAAACATTGTACCACAGGACAATACATCTTTCAGACCCGGACGCTCGCTACAGGTGCTCCCTAACAAGCGGCGCGCCGGGGCGACTTGCAGCGTCCGCTGCACCCGACGGATTACGTCAAGTGCGCCACGTGTCAAGCCGGCGCGCCATGTCCTTTTCAGTAATGATTATTACAAAGGACGGGGCCGAATTCCCGCCGGATTTCCACTGCGAAGGCTCGCATTACAGAATCGCGTGGCACGGGCGAGACGCCCATGCCACTTCATTCCGTGGTCTTATTTTGAAATGAGTTGTCAGTGTTTGCCCATCTCGCGGGTTGACTCATCCTCTGGAAGAGGGATCGGCGTGCTCAGCACGGGGGTGGGCCGGAGGGCCGGGGCCGTGGCTACGGCCGGATGGATGGGCGGCGCTGAAGTCATAGGTCGCAAATTTGCCGGCTGCGAAGATAGCGGCGCCGGCGTCGGCGCAGGAGCGGACGGCGATGAGGGGAATGCGGCTGTCGGCGGCGGGGCGGAGGGGGGCTGATGTGGCGGCGCCGGCTCGGCTGATTCCTGCGGCTGTTCCTGCGGCTCGCTCATGGGGTGGGCCGAGAGCTGGAAGATGCGCACCTGGTTGGCCTTGATCTGAGGCACATACAGCAGATTTCGCTTTGCATCCAGGCCCAGGATGCCGGGGGAATCCACCTTGCCCAACTCAGCGACGCGAATTCGGTCCGGGGCGATGCTCATCAGGCTGCCGGCGTCATAATCGGCCACCACCAACGTGCCATCGCTCAGAACCACAATGCTGCATGGCTGCTGAAAGTAATTCGCCAGGCCCAGCGGCACGGGCGGAATTCGCCCTTCCGGGTCGATCCGATAAATCTCGTGGTCCTGGATGGACGAGGCGTAAACGGCCCCGTCGTAATACGTGATGCCGGCCACGTGGGCTGGGGCCGTCACCCAGGAAAGCTGCAAGGTCTTGGGATCGATGCGGTACAGCCGCAGCGAACTGTTGTCGGAGACGAAGATTCGTTTGCCATCGGTGGTTACGTCGACCAGCGTTCGGCCCGGTTCCAGCGAGATATCCTGCCCCTGGTTTGGATCCCCCAGGGGGTAGCGGACGATGCGATTGATGTCGGCCACGTACAGTTGGCCGTCGAGAATGCACATGCCCTTGGGTGCGTTGAGAAACAGGCTGGGGTTGGAGTCGGCCCAGTGCAGGTCCTCCAATTGACCGCCGGGCGCCAGGCGGGAAACGAAACCCGCGGCATCCGCGTTCCAGAAGCCGTTTTCCTGGTCAGACTGAATGTTCGAGACATAGACGGTCCCGTCCCTGTCCACCAGGGCCGCCATGGGCACGTTAAAGCCGCTCAGCGTTCTGACCGGCTCGGCGGACCATTCGCTGACGGTCTTGCTGCCCTGGCATCCGGCAAGGACGGCCGCCAGGATAGACACAGTGACCCACGCCGAAAGCTTGAGATTACGCATTCTTTCGCTCTCCTCTTGCCCACTGAAAGCAGAGCTTGCACGCCCGAAATACCGGCCGAGGCCCCATTAAGCCATGAATGGCCCGCCAGTGCAAGGGCCGGTTTGACCGTCAGGTGAGATACTTCAGGCCGAAGGCGGCAACCCGTGCCGTCACCGCTTCGAGCAGTTCCGTGGTGCCCGATTGCCCGTGGCGAAAATCGAAGGTGTGGCCGCCGCCGGGAAGGATGAGAAGCTCCGTAGGGCCGGCCGTATGCCAGGTGGCCAGGTTCCTGGCCGCCTCGACGCCGACCGTGTCGTCGCCTTCACAATGAATGGCCAGATAAGCGCCGCGATAGCGGGCCAGCAGTTGGTGCAGATCGTAGCGATCGCCGGCGGCCTCGATGTCATCCAGGATGGAGCGTCCCATGTAAAGTTGCTGGCCCGTGCGGCTGGAGACCACGGGCAGGCGACCCATGGCGCGAATCTGGTCGCGGACGTGCGGGTCGTGCAGCGTGCGCTGCGGGGCGGCCAGCGTGACGATGGCCTTGAGGGCGTCGGTCTGACCGCTGGTCAGGATGGCCGTGACACCCCCGCGGCTGTGGCCGACCATGCCCAGTTGCGCCGCATCCAGCCGGTCGGCGGCCGGCAGTTTGCCATCGCGCAGGGCGGTGATGAGCGCTAGCGTATCGGCGATCTGATCGGCGAAGGTGTCGCGCTCGAAGAGGTCGGGCCGGTCGAAGGTCGAGCCATCGCCCGTGATGCCGCAATGGCTGAAGCTGAAGCGCAGCACGGCCAGGCCCGCCTGCGCCAGCGCCTCGGCCATCCGAGGCAAAAAGCCATACCCCGACCAGCCTTTAAACCCGTGCGCCAGCAGCACCACCGCCGCGCGCTCCTCCTGGGGCGGCAGATGCAAATAGCCGCGGATCGGCTGTTGCTGCGACCCGGTGAGATTGAAAGGAATCAGGGTTGGCGACATAGGGCCAGTGTAGCAGGTCCGCGCTAAAAACTTCATTGCAGCCGCACCTGCCGCACATCAGGCAGCCGGCTGAGCTGGTCTACCACGTCGTGTGCCTGTTTTTCGCTTAGGATACGAACGTGGTACGTGGCGCGAACCTCCTTCGCCTCCACCTGGTACCACAGGGCCGAGCTTTGAACTTGGATTCCACTTGCCTCGATGAGCCGGCGCGCCGGCTCGGTGGCCTGCTGTGCGGCCGAAACGATCAGCGTTCGCTCCGCCGGCCGGGGCAGGCGCTGCTCGAAGAACTTCAGCCCCCACAGGACCAGCAGCACGAGCAGCGTGGCGAAAATCGCCACGGTATACATGCCAAAGCCGCAGGCCAGGCCGATGGCGGCGATGCACCACAAACTGGCGGCGGTGGTCAGGCCATGAACGTCCAGGCCGTAACGCATGATGGCCCCGGCCCCGAGAAACCCGATGCCGCCCATCACGCCGTAGGCCACGCGGGCCGGGTCCACGTGCAGATTGGCCGCCGGGGCATTGCCAAAGACGCCGGCGAATTCCAGGCTCACGACCATCGCCAGGGCCGAGCCGACGCATACGAGCATGTGCGTGCGCAGCCCGGCCGGCTGGCCGTGCAGGCCGCGCTCCAGGCCGATCAGCCCGCCCAGCACGCACGCCGTCGCCAGCCGCAGAAATTGCGGGCCTTCACCCGCCAGTTTATGGGCCAGGTCTGACCAAGCCAATGCGAGGTCCGCCACCATAAGCGCTCTCTCCCGTAAACGATGGTCTTCTGGGGCAAGAACGAATTTGCGTGACCTTAGAACTCAGCGCCGCGCGCCGGGCCCCGGCCGAATGCCGCGTGTGCCCTGCTCGTGCCCATCCTTCTCTGTTCCGTTGTATGTGCCCAGCAGCTTGAGGGCTTTTTTGATGTCGGCCACTTTAAAGACGCACGTGGTCTTGCCGCCGGGCCCGCCGCCGGAGGTGTAGGCGTAGGAGATATTCACGTGCGCATCGGCCAACTCCTGGGCCACCGAGGCCAGCACGCCGGGCCTATTCTGGAGCTGGATCACGAGCACTTCCGTCTCGGTCCAGTAGTCGTTCTTGGTCTTGAGCACCTCGCGGGCCTTGTCCGGCGCATCGCAGACGAAGCGCAGCACGCCGTGCTCGCTGGAATCCACCAACGTCATGGCCACAATGTTCACATGGGCCTTGGCAATCGACTTGGTCGCCTGGGCCAGCACGCCGGGCTTGTTCACCAGGAACACCGAGAACTGCGTGTCAATATGCATGCTCAACCTCCCTCTGAAGGATGATGGTCCGTCGCGGCGCAAGGTGGCGCCGACTGAAAAACATCATACAGCGCACCAATGGCCGCCGTGATGGCGATGGCCGCCGTCTCGACGCGCAGGGTGGAGCTTCCCAGCCGGGCCGGCTGGAATTCACGTTGCCGAGCCTGGGCGATCTCCTCGGGCGACCAACCGCCCTCCGGGCCGATCAGTACCGTTACATCCTCTGCTGCCGGCGGCCCGGCCATGAGCCGCAGCGGCGGCGTCTGCGGGCCGCAATCCGCCAGGATGCGCACGCCCGCATGCGGGGCCGCCAGGAATTTGACCAGCTCAGCCGGCGGATCGATTTGCGGCAGGTAAAGCTGCCGGCTTTGGCGGATGGCCGAAACGCAGATCGCCTGGTAACGCGCCAAGGCGGCCGGCCCGCCCGCCGGCGTGACGACCGACCGGCTGCAAATGAGCATGTGCAGGCTGGCAGCGCCCAGCTCGGCGGCCTTCTCCAGCAGCCAGTCCAGCCGCTTGCCTTTGGGTAGGGCGAACGCCAGGTGAATCCGCGGCCGCGGACGGAGGACCGGACCGTGTACGGACTCGACTTGAACGTTGACTTCCCGGCGGCCGCCGGCGGCGATTCGTCCGATGGCCCAGCGGCCCTGCCCGTCGAAAAGCTCGATCGGCTCGCCGGCTCTGAGGCGCAAGACGTGCAGGGCATGGTGGGCTTCCGCCTCGCCAAGCACAACGGCCGGCGGGGAAAGAGCCGAGGCGAAGAACCGATGCCGCACCGTTTGTTCGTGCACGATGCAAGCATAGAGCGCCCCGGCCGCGCCGGTCAACTGCCCCCACCAGTTCATGACGGGCAATACGACTGTAACACTTAGGTCGCAGTCGCTGTGTGTCTCCTCGTCAGGGCGAGGCGCGACTCCGACAATGTCGGAGTCACTGCGGAATTTCCGCAGTTGGCAATAGGTCCTGCCGGGCCTGATGATAGAGCGCGACTGCGAAATTTTCGCAGTCGTTCCGGGGTCACTTCCGGAATTTCCGGAAGTGCGTAGTAGCCGATGCTGGTGAACCTACTACATATTGTGGGTAGGAGCTTCTTTCACCGTCTGGGGAGAGCGCGACTCTATTTTCAGTTCAGGCTAAGCCTGAACTGGTAAACTGGGCAAAGATTGCAAAGGGCTTCCGGTCAAGGGGGAGGAGTTCAAACATGATCTGCTCTAAGCGCGACTCCGACATTGGCGGAGTCGACTGAGGAAATTCCTCAGTTGCTCCCGACGGATTCAGCCCCACCCCAGCGCAGCGAGCAGTTCGCGGTGGTCGTGGGCGAGCTGCCGGGCCTGCCCGCCGGGCGGGGCGGCTAGATGCGTGTGAATCTGTCCCGGCCGACGCCACAGCACGGTGCGCCAGCCCAGAGCGTTGGGGGCGACGAAATCCTTGGAGAGATTGTCTGCCACGTACGCGCATTCGGCATGCGAAACGCCCAGACGCTCGGCGATCAGCTCATAGCCCGCCGCACTTGGCTTCCAGAATTGACGGCCCAGCGTCTCCGTGAACACCACGGCCGCAAAAGCATTCGAGAGCTTCAAGGTTTCGAGCTTGAGCTGCTGGGCGGGCAAGAAACCATCGGTAAGCAGGCCCAGTTTGGCGAATTTTGCCAGTTCCACCAGGGCCTGCGCGGCCTGGGCCTCCGGTTCAATGCACGGCCGATGGCCGCGATAGATTTCGACCAGGGCCGCCAACTGATCACCGGACAGGCGCAGGCCGAAGTGCTCGTTGGCGGCGTCGAACATGCGGGCGGTTGAGCCGGCACAGAAGCGCTGCCACATCCACCGGGCCAGGTTTTCGGCGGTGGCGCCGGGTTGTTGCATTTGCTTGGCCACGGCGGCGTAGCCGCTGCGCACGTAGTCGCGCTCCAGGTACAGGGTGTCGTCCAGGTCGAAGATGACAGCCTTCGGCGGCGAGGGGTGGGCGGCCGGCATCATTTTTGGATGGGCTCTTTGAAGCCCGGCAGATCGCTGGTGGTCTGGACCTGGGAGAAGACGGCATCGTCATAGCGCAGCATCAGCAGCTTGTCGGTGAACTGGCCGAGCATGAGCGGGACCTTCTGGCCCAGGGCTTCCATCACGACCATGCGCGGCAGGTCGACCCCGGCCTGGATGCTCAGCGGCACGCCGCCGCCGAACCGGGCGTTCACTTCGAAGATGCGGGGCTCGCCGCCGATGGGCCGGCGGCACTGGATATTGAAGACGCCCCACATGCCCGGCATCTGGGCTGTCAGCCGGACCGCGGTCTCGATCAGTTCCGGATCGTTCACCGTAAGGCTCTTCTCGACCTCCCCAGCGCGGATCATCAGCCGCTGTCGCGGCACCGCCGCACAGACCACGCCATCGCGCCGGCAGAAGACGTCGATGGTGAATTCCTGCCCGGGCACGTAATCCTGCACCAGCAGCCGGTTGCCGAACGTCGCCACGTGCGCAATCATTTCGCGTTCGTTGTCGACCCGTCCGGAACCCACGGCGGCCGAGCCGTTGAGCGGCTTGACGAAGGCCGGAAAGAACGGCTGGCGACGAAAATCGCGCAGGTCCATGCTGCGGATGGATTTAAGGCCCGCCTTGCGGATCAGCTCGTTGAAGGCCAGCTTATCCCGCACCGCGGCGATGACATTCTCGGGGCCGATCATGACCCGGCAATTCGACTGGGCGAACTCCTCGGCATGTCGCGCCAAAGTTCGCAGGTCCAGGTCCGTCAAGGGCACGATCAACCGAATGGAGTGCCGGGTAACCAGCTCGCGCAGCTTCGGGATGTAGTGCAGCGTGTTGGCCGCCGGCATGACCTCGGCAGTATCGACCACCTGCATGGCGGATGCCGCCGCCGTCTGGTCCGTGCCGACCAGTGAACCTTTGAGGCCAAGGCTTTCCAGGGCGCGGCGAAACGCGCGCACCAGCACCACCCGCCGTCCTATGCAGGTGAACAGGATGTTAAAGGGCGGCTCGCTCACGTTGTGACCTGTTCTCGTTTCTGTGTGCGGCTGTACTGGCGTTCGTAGATGGCGTCCCCGGCCAGCGCCTTGGCGAACGTCTGCCACAGGATCTTCACATCCAGCGCCAGCGAACGATGCTCCACGTACCACAAATCCAGCTCGATCTTGTCTTCGATGGGCAAGTCGGCCCGGCCGCAGAGCTGCGCCCATCCGGTCATGCCCGGGGGAACCTCCAGGCGCCGCCGCTGGCGCTGGTCCCACAGCAGGGCCTGCCGCTCATACAAGGGCCGCGGACCTACCAGTGACATCGTACCATCAAGTACATTAAACAGTTGTGGTAATTCGTCCAGACTCTTCTCTCTCAGCCATCGGCCGCTTTGCGTCAGCCGCTCATCGCTGGCGACGGCGGGGGAAATGCCATAGGGATCAGAACTGAGGCTCATGGTGCGGAACTTCAGCATCATGAAAGGCTTGCCCCGATACCCCGCGCGGCGCTGGCGAAAGATGACCGGACCGGGCGAGTCAGCGCGCACGATCATGGCCAGGATGATCATCAGCGGATACGCCGCCGCCAGCATGATCAGGCTCAGGAGAATGTCCATCAACCGCTTGCTCATGGGAACCTTTTGGGCAAGCAAGGCATGCCGATGTGCCTTGGGGCAGGCCGGCAGGGCTATAAGTTGGCCTTGTACCAATCGATCGCCCGCGTCAGGCCGTCATCAAAAAAGACCTGCGGCTCATAGCCGATCGTCGACCGAGCCAACGAGCAATCCGCCAGGCTGTGCATGACATCCCCAGTGCGCATTTCCTTGTAGATTGGCTCGACCTTCGTCTTCATCAGCTTGTTCAGCATGTTCAGGATTTGGTTGAGGCTGGTGCTGCGCTGGCAGGCGATATTGAGCGCCTGGCCCTTGCACGACTCGGCCGGCGCATTTGCAGCTAACCAATTGGCTTGGCAGACGTTATCGATATAGCAAAAGTCCCGGCTTTGCTCGCCGTTGCCATAGACGACCGGCTGCCGCTTGGCCAGAATGGCCGCGACGAACGCCGGGATTACCGCCGCATAGGCGCCTTGGGGGTCCTGGTATGGCCCAAAGACGTTAAAATACCGCAGGCACAGTGTTTCCATCTTGTACACGGCCGCGTACGCTCGCATATACGCCTCGCAGGCCAGCTTGTTGGCGGCGTAGGGACTCATGGGGCGAGGCACCATGCCCTCATGTTTGGGCGAGTCGGGCTGATCTCCGTAAGCGCTTGAACTGGCGGCAAATACGATCCGCTTAACGCCGGCAGCGCGGGCCGCTTCCAAGACCGTCATGGTGCCATTGACGTTGACATCGTGACTATTGAGAGGTTCGACGACGCTGCGCGGCACTGAGCCCAGGGCCGCCTCGTGGAAGATGGCCGCAACGCCATCGACGGCTTTGCGCATCAGAGCGGCATCGCGGATATCGCCCTCCAACATCGTGACAGATTTGGCCACATCGTTCAGGTTCGCGCGCTTGCCGGTGGCGTAATTATCCACCACGACGACCTGATGCCCCTTGCCCAGGATGAATCGCACCAGGTTGGACCCGATAAAGCCCGCGCCGCCGGTCACCAGATACTTGGCCATGTTTCCGTCTTTCCTCGAAAGCAGCCTCGCGCTAAATGCAGCTTGGTCTAGAGACGCCCTTTTTCATACGCAATAACCTGCTCCAGGGTTTGTCGCAGCGGCACCCGCGGCTCATAGCCGATCAACTGCCGCACCCGCGTCAGGTTGGGAACCCGCCGCGGCAGATCGTCGAACGGCTGGCCGTAGGCCTGCTCGTAGGAGACATAGCGTTTGCCGGCGGTGCTGCCGGTCATCTCCAGCACCGTATCAGCCAGGGCGTCGATCGTGATGCTCTGATCGGTACCAATGTTGATCACCTGTCCGACGGCCGCCTCGCAATTGATCAGTTGCTCCACCGCCCCCACCACGTCTGAAACATTGCAGAAGCAACGCTCCTGCTGGCCCTTCCCGTACACGTCTATCGGCTGATTTCGCAGCGCCCAGCGGACAAACCGGGGAATCACCATGCCGTACATGCCCGTCTGCCGCGGGCCCACGGTATTGAAAAACCGGCAGACGATCGTCGGCAGGCCGAACTGGCGGTGATAGGCCAGGGCCAGGAACTCATCGACCATCTTGCTGCACGCGTAGCACCAGCGGCTGAACCGCGTGGAGCCCAAGACAATATCATCATCCTCGGCGAAGGGCACCTTCTCGCCCTTGCCGTACACCTCGCTGGAGGAGGCCAGCAGGATCTTGCGGCCGAACTTGCAGGCCAGCTCGAGCATGACCTCGCTGCCGTGAATGTTCGTCTCGATGGTGCGGACGGGCTCATCGACGATGAGTTTCACGCCCACGGCCGCCGCCAGGTGGAAGATGACATCGCAGTGATCGACCAGCGACGTCATGGTTCCCTGGTTGCGCACGGTGTCGCGCACGAATCGGAAATCGCGGCGGCTCATCAGGTGGCGGATGTTGTCTAAGGAGCCGGTGGACAGGTCGTCGACGCACACGACCCGGTGATTCGTGCCCTCGCGCAAGAGCCTGTCAGCCAAGTGACTGCCGATGAAACCCGCACCGCCCGTAATCAATATGTTCATGTTGGTCCTGTCGGCCCTCTTGCCCCGGGAGCTGTTCGAGCAACTCACTCTTGATCTGTCACATTCAGGCTGGCTGCGACGGCGGCTGGCGGCGTCAGAAAAGCCTCAGCATATGAGGAATATGCCTTCGGTTTTCTTCCTTGCCATCCTTGTCTCGCCGACGCCTGAATATGACATCTCAATCGCTCGGTGCTCTAGTAAAGCTGTGCAATTTCCGCACATCGCCACGCCAGAAGATAACCCCGCGCGGCGGATGATTCAAGGCCGGCCGTCAACAAACTCCCGCGCTGACCGCCGGCCAGCGCTGGCCAGAAAACCTTCCCGCCGCGGGTCTCGTATGCTATAGTGCCGGCCTTGTCAGGCCGAAAACATGATGGTGATTCCTCGCTGAATAGAACGAAGGAGCCTCTTAATGTCGAATAGGACGAGCTTGCTTGTTGCGCTGGCCTTGGGGCTGGGGGTCTTGGCGCTGTTCAGCCCCGCGGTTCAAGGCCAGGCCCCCGCCGCGTCGAGGCCCGCGCCCATCACGATGACCCCTCCCGGCGCCACCAGCCAGCCGGCCACCAAGCCGGATGAGCCGGTGCTGGCGGTCGGCGACCGCAAGGTGATGCGGAGCGAGCTGGACAGCTACCTGGCCAACTCCGGCGCCCCGGCGTACCAGCGCGACCAGCTCAAGGATGAGGCCATGACGCAGGCGGCCTTCCGGCTGCTGTCGATCGAGGCCGTCAAGGACCGGCCGGTGGATGAGGATGCGTTCAAGAAGGAAATGGAGCGCGTCCGGGCGGATCTGGCGCTGGCCAAGTGGTTCAAGGATGAAACCACGACCCAGAAACTCGACGATTTCCTGGCCAAGTATCCCCAGTTCTTCGATGGCACGCGCGTCAAGTTCAGCCAGATCCTGATTGCCTGCCCGCTGTACGCCTCTACGGTCGACCAGAAGGCCAAGCTCCAGGAAACCAAGAATCTGCGCCAGCGCATTTCCAGCGGACAGCTTACCTTTGAAGAGGCCGCCACGACCTACTCCGCCCACGACAGCAAGAAGGCCGGCGGCGACATGGATTGGATCGAGTTCATCAACCCCAGCCGCGCGGACATCGACATGGTGACGGCCATCGCCGTCTTCTCCACGCCCAAGGGCCAGCTTGCCCCCAATGTCATTCGTACGTCCAAGGGCTTCCACCTGATCAAGGTGACGGATGTTCAGCCGGGCGATGGCAAGGCCAAGAATTGGCAGGACCCCAAGACCGGGCAGATTGTCCCGCCGCCGGCCCTGGCCGGCCTGGCCATCCGCTCCGTGCTCCAGAACGAGATCATGCAGTCGGCCATCAACATGAGCAACTGCGCGGTGACCAACTACACCAAGTAGCAGAACATCGGGCAAGACAGGTTCACGACCAGGGCTCGCCGACCAGCGGCGGGCCCCGGTACTTTTTTGCAGACGAGGGTACAAGGCCTTACAATCAGTTCTTGCGGGTGCGGGGAAATCGAACCTTTTTGGCGCGCCCGCTTCGTTCAGGCGTGGGATGTTGGACCCAGTCGGCATTGAAGGAGAGCGATGATGAAAGTCCAGGTGCTGATCCTTTCGACGTGCCTAGCCCTGCTCCCTCTGCGCGCTACCGCCGCGGCTCCTGCCCAGTCGGCTGCCGCTCCGGCGTCGCGGGGCGCAGCGCCGGCGGCGCCCAGCGTCGCCGTGACGGTCTACAACGGCGACTTCGGCGTAGTGCGCGAAAGGCGAATGATGAGCGTCGCCAAGGATGGCACCGTTCAGTTCTCCGATGTGGCCGCCAAAATCGACCCGACCACCGTGCAGTTCCGCAGCCTGACGGACCCCAACGCCAAGCTGCTGGAGCAGAATTTCCAGTACGATCTGGTGAGCGCGGACAAGCTGCTGCAAAAATACCTCGACCGGTCCATCGAAATCTTCGCCGGCGGCTCGACCTACCGCGGGACCCTCCAGAGCTTCGATAAGGACGAACTGGTGCTGATGACCGAGAGCGCCCTGCGCGTGATCCGCCGGCCGGAAAATGTTCGCGATATCCGCCTGGTCAGCCTGCCCGAAGGGCTGCTTACCCGGCCCACGCTGGTCTGGCAGGTGGCGACCGACCAGCCGGGCGACCAACTGGCCGAGGTGGTGTATCAGACCGCCGGCATCAACTGGCATGCGGAATACGGGCTGGTAATGGGCGCCAACGACACCAGCGCGGACCTGAGCGGCTGGGTGAGCGTCGACAATCGCTCCGGCAAGACGTACCAGAATGCGCACCTGAAGTTCATCGCCGGCGAGGTTCGAAAGGTCCAGCCGCGAGAAATGGCGTATAACATGCGCGCCGCCGGCGTGGCGGGCTTCGGCGCGCCGCCGATGGAGGAAAAGCCGTTCTTCGAGTACCACATGTACACGCTGCCTCGCCCCTCGACCGTGGCGGACAACGAGACCAAGCAGCTCGAAATGTTCACGCCGGCCAGGGGTATCGCCGTGGCCAAGCGGTACCTGTACAACCCGCTGGGCCGGTCTCAGATTGGCGAAGGTGGCCTGTACACCGATCAAAGCTACGGCGCCCAGAACGTCTCAGACAAGGTGAACATCTACATCGAGTTCAAGAACTCGCAGGAGAACCACCTGGGCATTCCGCTGCCGGCGGGCAAGGTGCGCGTGTACAAGCAGGATGCGGCCGATGAGGCCCTGGAGTTTGTCGGCGAGGAGCAGATCGATCACAAGCCCAAGGATGAGGAGCTGTCGCTGGAGGTGGGCAATGCCTTTGACCTCGTCGGCCAGCGCCGCCAGACAGACTTCTCCGTCGAAACCGGCCGCAAGATGATGCACGAGTCCGTCGAAATCAAGGTCCGCAACCACAAGGACCAGGATGTGGTCGTTCGCGTCAAGGAGCCGCTGTACCGCTGGATGACCTGGCAGATCACCCAGGAGTCGGCCAAGCACCTCAAGGTCGATGCCCGCACGGCCGCCTGGGACCTGCCGGTGAAGGCCAACGGCGAGGCCGTGCTGACGTACACGGTGGAATATAGCTGGTGAACACTGCCATTGGTGTTCAGCGATTCCCTATAATGCGCCCATGGTTTTGCCTGTAGCGTTGCCTCCGGAGTACCTGTCGCTTTGTCCGCCGGAGCTGGACCGGCGGATCGGTGCGGCCAAGCGCGCGCTGGGCGAGCGGCTGGTGATCCTGGGCCACCATTACCAGCACGATGAGATTCTCCGCTATGCCGACTTCACCGGCGACAGTCTGAAACTCTCGCAACTGGCCGCCCAGCAGTCGCGGGCGGAATTCATCGTGTTTTGTGGCGTGCACTTCATGGCCGAGTCGGCCGACATCCTTTCGGGCGGCACGCGGGCGGTCATCCTGCCGGACCTGTCGGCCGGCTGCCCCATGGCCGAGATGGCCGAGGCCGACGATGTGCAAACGGCCCTGGACGAGCTGGCGGCCCTGGCCGGCGGCGCGGCCATCGTGCCCATCACGTACGTCAATTCCGCCGCCTCGGCCAAGGCCATCACCGGCCGCGCGGGCGGCGCCTGCTGCACCAGCAGCAACTGCCGCGCGGTGTTTGAGTGGGCGCTGACCCAGAAACCGGCCACGGGCAGCACGGATGTCAAAATCCTCGCCCTGCCCGACCAGCACCTGGCCCGCGCCACCGCGCTGGACATGGGCTACGGCCTGGATGATTGCGCACTGTACCGCCCGCGGCTGCCCAATGGCGGCCTGACCGCCGCACAGGTTCGCCAGGCCACGTTCATCCTGTGGGATGGCTGGTGCTGCGTGCACCAGGAGTTCACGGTCGAACAGATCGCCGGCCGCCGGCGGGAGCATCCCGGCATTTGCGTGATCGTTCACCCGGAGTGCGAGATTTCCGTGGTTCAGGCGGCCGACCTGCACGGCTCGACCGAGCAGATCATCGCCGCCGTCGCCGCCGGCTCGCCGGGCAGCCAGTGGGCGGTGGGCACGGAGATCAACCTGGTCAACCGCCTCACTCGGCTTCACGCGGACCGGCGGGTGCTCAATCTGGCCGATGCCGGCGGCAAATGCGCCATGATGGCCCACATCGACCTGCCGCACCTGTGCTGGGCGCTGGAGAATCTCGCCGCCGGCCGCGTAGTCAATCGCGTGCAGGTTGCCGAGCCGATTCGACGCGATGCCGTCATCGCCCTGGAGCGGATGATCCGCTTGAAGGGCGCGGCCGATGCCTCGCCGGCAAAGCGGTAACGGGGCGTCGACGCCTTCGGATTGCGTTTTCCAATGCTTTCGCCGCCGGCCGCCTCACTGCCCCAGAGTGCCGAGAAACTGCATCGCCAATCTCTCCTCGATCGCCGGCGGTCGCGGGTTGAGGTTGGTGCGCCGCACATCCTCGAGAATCTGGTCAAAATCCTCCGCATCGCGAACCTTCCGCAGCGTGCCCCGGCCGGCCTGCGGATCGTAGCGGAAGAACCAGACCTCGCGCAGTTCCGCCTTCCACCAATCATGGATAGTGAGGCGCTGATCCTCGCGCATCACCTCCAGCCCTGCCGGCTGCCGGGCGCCCAGGACGGCGCCCTGGTCGCCGCGGGCGCCGCGCGGCATGGCGACCATCGCGCCCCAGTCCCAGGGTGTCTGGAAGACCGTGGCGTAGAAGTACCGCCCGCCCACGGTGCGCGGCACATCGGCGATGACCGTAGCGCCGCCGGCCATATCCTGCTCGTCGGCGGCGGCGGTGAAGGCGGCGCGGACCTGTTGCTGGAGCTGCCAGGATTTGACGCAGTTGGCCTCCTGGACGATCATGCCGGCGGCGCTGGCCACGAAAATGGCGGCCACGACGCCAAGCATGATGCGGCTCTTCCACGTTGCCGCCAGCAGGGCCAGCACCAGGGCCTGGGCGACCCAGGTGGCGATCAGGGTCCGGTTGGCGCAGCCGCCGCTGAAACAGGCCAGTTGGCCACTGAACAGAAAGATGACCGATCCGGCCGCCAGGCATATCAGCAGCACCGCCAGCGCGCTTCGCCGTTGCCCAGCCAGCGGCGGCTGCCCGGACAGCCGGCTAGCCTGGCGGGCCAATGCCAAGGCGCCCAAAGCCGCCGCCGCCATCGGCGCCAGATGCAGGGCGACATTCCAATCCGTCAGCGCTGCCCACACGCCGTGCGCCCAAAGCAGGACCTGCCCGCCCAGCAGGGCGAAAGCCCAGGAGGCCCCTCCGACGGCGGCGCCGGATGGCGACACGTTGATCCGCGTCACCACCTCGGCGGAAACGCCGATCCGCGGCAGCAGCCATGGCAGAAACAGTTTCTGCGATAAGGCCGGCAGCAGCGCGATAATCGCCGGCGGTAGCACGTACCTCGCGGCCAGTTTGTAGGGTGTGCAGCTTCGCTGCACACCATCGCCCCGCGCATTGACATCTCGCACGCGAAGGACAGGAAGCATGGCCGTCAAGACAAACAGCGGCAGCACGGCCTCGTACAACATCATGCAGGCCAGCAGGGGTAGATACGCCCAGAGCGAATACCTTCCGCGCTCCGCATCGCGAATCACCAGGGCGAAGGAAACCGACCACATCAGAAGCGACAGCGTGCCACCCGTCATCGCCAGCGGCCAGAACACCGCCGCCGAAGACAGCACTGGCACAGTTGCCAGGATCAGCAGGCTCACGCCAAAGACATGCCCGAATCGACGCGACAACATCCGGCACAACAGGGCCGCAAAGCCAAACCACAAGAGCAGGTTCACCAGGATGTACGCCCACGGCCGGTCGCCCAGCAGGGCGGTCTCGGCGGACATGACCAGCGGCACCAGCGGCCGATGCGACATGAGCGGGAAGTAGTGCCGTACGCTGCTCCAGAATTGGGGGAAATCCTGGGCATTCTTCACGTATCCCCAGTCGTCGGTGATATACCCGCCGCGAAGCACATACGGCACGTACAGCATCGCCGCCAGGGCCGCGACCAGCGCGTACGCCAGCACGATCCGCCAGCGGGCGCCGGCCGCCATGCCCTCGGCCGCCGGGACAGGCTGCACCACCTCAAGCTGGTTCTGGGGCGTTTCGCTCACCGCCGCTCCCCCTGCTGGATCGCTCGCTCGCAGCGGCTAAGCGTGCGGCGTGAACTTCGCCAGATCGTTAATGCCCACTTGTTTCTCGATTTCCCCAACTTGCGCCAGCGCGTGTTCATACCCCTCATGCCCCAGCCGTTCCTGCTCGATCTGCTCGAAACGATCGCCCATCTCGTCGTATTCCCGCGGCGGCACGACGCGGCGCAGGTCCCGGAACAGCACGGAGTTCTCACGCGAAATATGCGGGAAATACATGGCCGTGAAGGAGCGCATCAGGCCCGGCAGGTCGGAGAATTTCGGGTGCGACGGATCGCCGCTGAGCTGAATGATCCGCCCCGTCAGGTCGCGGCCGGCATCGTGCTGGGTGCGCAGCACCTTGACCAGCTCGGCGTGCTTGCCGGCCTTCTCGAAGCGCGGAAAGACGTACTGCTCCTCCATCTTCTCGTGGTAATCGCCCGCGAACTTGCGCACCAGTTGGGCCGCGCTAGCGACCGATTGCAGGTACATTTGACGGCCGGCGGCCAGGTCAGCGGCGGCGGCATTGTAAATTAGAAGCAGCCGCTCAATCACGCCGTGCTCAAACATCAAATCCTCGGCGGGCGTGATTTCCGGCTCCTCCTGGCCTTGGGCCTGGCTGGATGCCCCCGCCGCCAGCGCGCTGGCCGAGCGGCCGAGATTCAACGCCACCAGGCCGGCGCCGCCCGCCGCCGCGGCGGCCAGAAAATGCCGGCGGCTCTGCGGCTGCTCGTGGTTCATGATGGGCTCCGTTTTTTTCGGTCTCGATAACCCGCTGGATAATCTTGATGGAATTGTAGCGGATCGCAAAGGGCCAATTGCAAATTGCAAAGTGAACGCGCGAGGAATCCCAGGCCGTCGCTCCAGGAGGCAGTGCCTCCCGCCTCAGGCCTCAAGCCTTTCCTCACGCCTTGACGATCTTTCTTCGACCCCGGCGCACCTTCGCCGTCGCGTTGCGCGTGTCGATGACCAGCTTGGCGTTCTTCACGATGGCGTCGTAGTCGTACGCGCTGTGGTCGGTGCTGATGACCACGGCGTCGTAGCGTTTCAGGGCGGCCGGCGTGAGGGGCACGGAGGCCATCTTCAGGTCGTGCTCGCGCTGCTTGTGCGTGTGCGGGATGTGCGGGTCGTTGTACTGCACCTTGGCGCCGCGGCGCTGGAGCCGCTCGATCAGCTCCAGCGAGGGACTCTCGCGCAGGTCGTCGATGTCCTTCTTATAGGCCAGCCCCAGCACCAGCACGCGGCTGCCTTTGAGCGCCTTGCCGCGCTCGTTGAGCGCTTCCACGAGCTTGGAGATGACCCACTCGGGCATGGCCACGTTCACCTCGCCGGCCAGCTCGATGAAGCGGGTGCGCATGCCAAATTCCTTGGCCTTCCAGCTCAGGTAAAAGGGGTCGATGGGAATGCAGTGGCCACCCAGGCCCGGACCGGGATAGAACGGGTGGAAGCCGAAGGGTTTGGTCGAGGCCGCGCGAATGACCTCCCACACGTCGATGCCCATGCGGTCGAGAAGCTGCTTCAGTTCGTTCACCAGGGCGATATTCACGCAGCGGTAGGTGTTCTCCAAAATCTTGCACGCCTCGGCGGCCTCGCAACTGCTGACGGGTACGACGGTCTCCAGGGCCATCTGGTACACCGCGCAGGCCAGCTCCAGGCTGTGGCGGTCGTAGCCGCCGACCACCTTGGGTATTGTGCGCGTGCTGTAGTCCTTGCGGCCGGGGTCCTCGCGCTCGGGCGAGAAGGCCAGGTAGAAATCCCGGCCGACTTTCAGGCCCGACTGCTCCAGGATGGGCAGCATCACCTCGCGCGTGGTGCCGGGGTAGGTGGTGGATTCCAGCACCACCAGTTGGCCCTTGCGCAGCCGCTTGGAAATGGCGTTGGCCGTGGATTCGATATAGGTCATATCCGGATCGCGCATCTTCGTCAGGGGCGTGGGCACGGCGATGAGAATGGCGTCGGGCTTGGACAGCTCGTCAAAATTGCTCGTCGGGCGAAAGAGCCCCTTGGACAACATCTCCTTAACCGTGGCCGAGGGGATGTGCTCGATGTACGACCTTCCCGCCAGGAGCGTGCGCACTTTGCCCTCGTCGATATCAAAACCCATCACCCGCACCCCCGCGCGCGTAAACTCCCGCACCAGGGGCAGCCCGACATAGCCCAGGCCGATCACGCCCACGATCGCCTTCTTGGCCTTGATCTTCTCCAGCAGTTCCTTGCTCACCGATGGACTCCTTTGGTCTGTTTCCACCTCACCTTGCCCGAGACCTGCCGGCCCACTCGCCGGCGGCGGCCGCGCGTGCGGCAGGGACAGGTAGAGTTTATCGTCTGGACGTCTGAAATGACACCCGGGCAAGACTCCCGATCAGGATGCGCTGTGGCCTGGCCGGTTGATTGGGTACAATCATCGGCTTATGCAATCATCACAGACGGTACCGTACCTGACAGCCGGCCTTGCGGGCATCGGCGGACAGATCAAGAGCCGGCCGGAGGATTTCTGCGTGACCGAGCTGCCGCTGTACGAGCCCAGCGGCCAGGGCACGCACGTGTATTTCGGCCTGCAAAAGCGCGGGCTCTCCACGCCGGCGGCCCTCGAGCGCATCGCGCGCCTGCTGGGCGCCAACCCCGGCCATTTCGGGGCGGCCGGCCTGAAGGATGCGCAGGCGCTTACCGAGCAAACGGTCAGTATCGAGCACCTGGACGACCGGCAGCTCAAGCTGCTTGAGGGTCTGGCGGATGAGCGTATCCAGGTTGTCTGGGTCTCGCGCCACACCAACAAAATCAAGCCCGGCCACCTGGCGGGCAACCGCTTTGCCATTCGCATTCGCCAGGTCGGCCCCGAGCAGCTGGCCGCCTGCCAGGCGGTGCTGGAGGTGCTGGCCCAGCGCGGCGTACCAAACTATTTCGGCGAGCAGCGCTTTGGCCGGCGCGGCGACAACGATCGCCTCGGCCGTGCCCTGGTGGCAGGGGACCTGGAAGGTTTTGTCCACCTGCTGCTGGGCGGCCCGCGCGAAGAGGATCCGCCGGAGTGCCGGCGGGCCCGCGAACTTTTCGACGCGGGTGACTACGCCGGGGCCCTGAAAACCTGGCCGGGCCGATACCAGAACGAGCGCCGGGCCCTGGCGGCATTAGTGCGCAAGGGCGCAGCCCGAGCGGCCTTTGCGGCGGTGGACAAGTTCTCCAAGCGGCTGGTTGTCTCGGCATTTCAAAGCCTGTTGTTTAACCGGGTGCTGGCGCGGCGGATCGACCAGATCGATACCGTCGTGGCCGGCGACTTGGCGCAGAAGACCGACACCGGCGGCGTCTTCCTGGTGGAAGATGAGCCGGCCGAAAAGGCCCGTGCTGCCGCCGGGCTGATTTCCCCCACCGGCCCCTTGTTTGGGTATCGTGTCAGCCTGGCCCAGGGCGCCCCCGGCGAGATCGAGCGGGCCGTGCTGGCCGAAGTGAACCTCACCAGCGAGGACTGGCGCAAGAGCGGCGCGCACAAGGTCAAGGGCATGCGGCGGCCGCTGCGCTTCATGCTGAAGGAGCCCGTCGCCGCCGCCGGCAGCGATGAGCACGGGCCGTATATCGAGGTGGGTTTTACCGCTCCGGCCGGTTGCTTTGCCACCGTGGCCCTGCGCGAGATTATGAAGATTGACACGCTGTCGGCGGAGTATTGAGTTGGGCCGCCCAGGCAGCGGAAGATGTACGTTGTTTTTCGGAGAGCATTCAAGATGAGTAACTCGACAGAAGAAGTTGCACCCAAGTCCAAGACCCCCAAGCGCCGGCGGTGGCGCCGGTGGGTGATCGCGCTGTTCATTTTGCTGGTCCTGCTGGGCGGCCTGGTGGCGATGGCGCCGATGTTGGCCTCCAGCGGCACAGGCAAATCCATGATCCTGGCGAAGGTCAACGGCCAGCTTACCGGCAAGGCCAACGTGGACAAGCTCGATGTGGGCTGGTTCGGCCATCTGGATGTGACCGGCGTGACCCTGAACGACCCGCAGGGCCGCCAGGTGCTGGCCATCCCCTCCATCCACCGCTCAGGCGGTCTGTGGGACCTGCTGCGCAGCAAGCAGGTCGGCTCGGTCCAGATCGATAAGCCGCAGTTGACGCTCTATATCGACCGCAACGGGCGCATCAGCCTGATGGATGCGCTTCCCTCCACGCCGCCGGCCGCCCAGCCGGCCCCGGCTGCGCCCGCGCCCGCTCAACCCGTCGCGATCCAGGCCGCACCGGCCCAGCCGGCCCCGGCTCAGACCGCCGCCTCGGATCCCGCGCAGCAATTGCACCAGCTCATCCAGTTGGGCATCAACCTGGCCATTCGTGATGGCCGCGTGCAGGTGATCAAGGAGACCGGCGAGAAGCTCGATATCAGCGCCATCCAGGTCACCGCCTCGGTCGCCCCGGCGGGCGCACCGACGGCGGCGGCGGCCAGCGCGCCCGCCACGCAGGCAGGCGCGCCCGTGGTGGCCGGTGAGCGGCTGTCGTACAGCCTCCAGTGCGCCGTCACGGCCGATCTTCCCGCCCCGCCCCCGCCGGCCAGTGCGCCGGCCGAGCCCAACGCCGCACCGGCCGAAACAGGTCCCTCGCATGTGGAGCTGGCCATCGACACCGCCGGCAGCATCGGCCCGGCGCCCGGCGGCCTGGGCATCGACCACACCACGAGCTTCAAGAACGTGGTCATGACCCGCGGCTCGCAGACCATCCGCCCCGGCCCAACGGCCATCCGCCTGCACGCCGCGTTTGACCAGAACGCCAAGAACCTTTCGCTGAGCGAGGCGGCGGTGGATTCGGATTTCCTGCGCCTGCAGGTCTCCGGCCAGGTGCGGCAGTACGATACGCAAGGCCGCATCGACCTGAAGGGCACCCTCTGGGCCAACGGCCAATCCATCACCCAGCAGGTGCGCACGCTCACCGGCCACCAGGAGTTCACCCTGGCCACCGACCCGCAAAAGCAGATGACCTTCCACGTGGCCGGCCCGCTGCGCCAGCCGCAGCGCTGGGGGACCGACGGGCTGACGGGCGAGGTGCAGATCGGCTGGCAGCAGTTCGCCTTCGGGCCCATCCAGGCGGGCCCGCTGGACCTGACCTGCAAGCTGCAGAACGACCGCATCCTCATCACACCCACGGCCATGCCGGTCAACAAGGGGCAGGCCAACCTGGCCGGCACCATCGTGCTGATCGACCCGCAGCACCCCGGCACCATTGCCCCCGTGCTGTACCTGAAGGACTACACGGCGGTCGTCGATAAACTGTCCCTCGATCAGGCGATCTCTACCCAACTGATCAGCAAGATCAACCCGGCGGCCTTCTACCGGCCCCAGTCCATCAGCGGCACGACCACCGTGCACCTCCAGGATGTGGAGATGCCGCTCTCGGGGGCCGCGCTCAAGACGGGCAAGATCGGCAAGGGCCGCATCGACTTTGCCGACCTGGTCATCGAGCCGCGGAAGGACGACGTGATGGCCGGCCTGCTGGGTATCCTGGGCGGGGCCACGGGCTCGACCGGCGTGGGCAAGATGCAGATCCCCGGCGCCGACTTCCGCCTGGCCGATGGGCGCATCTACTACGACGATTTCCACATCGTCTGGGCGGGCCTGTACGACATCAAGTTCTCCGGCTCGGTGGGCCTGGATGGCAGCGTGGACCTGACCGCCGGCCTGCCCGTCACCCCCGGCATGGTGCGCACGCTCATCGAGCTGCCGCCCCTGCCCGGGGCCGCGGAGAAGGTCGTCCAGGGCCTGGGCCAGACCTATATCCCCGTGCGAATCCACGGCAGCCGCGACAACATGCAGATGGACAAGGCCGGCCTGACCAGCGGCCTGAAGCAGGCGATGCAAAACCTGCTCAAGACGCCGCAAGGGGCAGTCGGCGGGCTCAAGGATGTGCTCCAGGGCGCTGTGGGCGGCGTGCTGGGTGGCGGGGGCGGCGGGAGCCAGACCCCCTCCGGCGGCTCCTCCGGCGGCGGCGGATCGAGTTCGGCGGGCGGAGATGTCTTGCATTCCATGGAAGGCGCGATCGGATCGATCCTGCCCGGCAAGCCGCACCAACCCGCGGCGGCTTCCGCGCCGGCCAACCGGCCCTTCAGCGCGCCCGCGGCCGGCAGTCGTTAAGCTTTGTGTTGCAAGGAAAATTGGCATGCGGTATACTGCTCGCTCATTTATGGGCGACGCAATTCGCGTGTTATTGGTCGATGATCACACCTTGGTGCGCCAGGGCCTGGCGGCGCTGGTCGGCGCGCAGCCGGATATTCAGGTGGTCGGTGAATGTGGGGACGGCACCGCCGTGCTGGCCTTGGCCGAGCAATGCCGCCCGGATGTGGTCGTGCTGGATATCGCCCTGCCGGGCATGAACGGCCTGGATGTCTGCCGCAAGCTGCTGCGCCAGCATCCGCGGCTGGGCGTGCTCATGCTGAGCATGTACGTCGACAGTGAGTACGTCACGCGGGCCTTGCGCTGCGGGGCGCGCGGCTACGTGCTCAAGGAGGCGGCCGCGGAGCAGTTGATCCAGGCCGTGCGCACCGTCGCCGCCGGCCAGCGCTACCTGGACATGGGCATCCGCCAGGCGATCGAGCCCCAGGCGGGGGATGCCAGCGATGATCCCTCCATCCGCCTGACTCCCCGCGAGCGGCAGGTGCTGCAACTGATCGCCGAGGGCGCCTCCAACCGCATCGTCGCCGAGCGGTTGGGGCTCTCCATCAAGACCGTCGATACCCACCGCTCGCGCCTGATGAAAAAGCTGGGCATCCACGACCAGACGCGCCTGGTGAAATACGCCATCCGCAAGGGCCTGGCGCCGCTGGACTGACCTGACCCTCCCAAAAGAACCCAGGTGGCATGCCCTCACGGTCGGGGCGCAGCCCCGAACGGGTGGGCATGTGGGCCTTATGTGTCACGCTCGGCGCGTTGTGTCATGCCCCCCTCAACACACTGCTGTTGACCTTCGGCCCGTGGGGCCCTAGACTTAGTCTCCCAAGCCTGAAGAGGCGGGAGGTTCGCGTGCAGCCGGAACGACCAGAAACGCCTGCCAGCGAGGTGGAACGGTTCGTGACGAGCCTGGCGCCGCCGGAGCGGATGCTGATCGTCCTGAAGCGCGAGCTGTACGAGGGCGACTGGGCGGCCATGGTCAAGGACCTGCACGCTCGCCTGGAAGGCCGGCCCTACGTGTTCAAGCTTGCCCACCGCATTGAAGACGACCTGCGGCGCATCGAGCGGCTGTCGGCCTTCGAGCGGCTGCACCAGGTGGACCTGGCCCGATACGTGAACCTGGATGAACCGTAACTTTCTCCGCGAAGGCGGCTGGAAGAAGGAGTCAGCGATGTGGCGTCTTGGCACGTGTCTGCTGCTGGCCGCACTGGCCGGTTTGGCCGGCTGCAACCGGGGCCCCCGCACGGGCCTCTATGAAGCGGTCTCGGCCCAGGAACTGGCGGCCGTGGATCTGGCGTACCACTGGGACCTCGTCGTCAGCCTGGAACGGGGCGAGCATCTCGAGCACATCTGGCACGTGGATGAAAACGTCTACGGCCTGACCGACCGCGGCAGGCTGATGGCCTTCGACGCCACCAGCGGCCTGGCCAAGTGGTCGCGCGACCTTGGACCGGCCAACCGCCGCTACTTCGCCCCCACGCACTGCGACCACGTGTACCTGCCGGCCACCCTGGGGCCCGGCACGGTGGTCACGCCGCCCAAGGATGCCTCAATGCACCAGGTGGACGTGGTGGTCGTCAGCTCGACCATCGACGCCCAGATACTCGACCGCAAGGATGGCCACCTGCTCCACCGCATCGACTACACCCGCTCGGACTTCGCCGCCAGCGGCCCGGCGGCATGCGACTCCCTGCGACTGTACGTGGGTACCGTCAAGGGCTCGTTTTACGCCCTGGATCTGCGCACCGGGCTGGTGCTGTGGAGCCAGGATACCGGCGGGCAGATCACCGCCGAGCCGCGGCTGCTGGGCAACATCCTGCTGGTCGCCTCGCGCAACGGCAAGATGATCGCCACCGGCGTGGGCTCCAACACGCCGCAGCGGCTGTGGCCCAAGGTGGGCGCCAAGCCGCAGGCCACCGGCGATTTCAGCGCCGATTTCGTCGCCGAAGAGCGCGGCATTTTCGCCGGCTCGGAGGATTACGCCGTGTACGCCTT
The DNA here is from genome assembly GCA_003171335.1 of Phycisphaerales bacterium. Taxonomy (GTDB): domain Bacteria; phylum Planctomycetota; class Phycisphaerae; order SM23-33; family FEN-1343; genus FEN-1343. The sequence goes on along the minus strand of PMYD01000081.1, from coordinate 7,422 downwards.
CGAGCCGCAGAGCGGCCAGACCCTGTGGCGCTACCCGACCGGCGGGGCCCTCAGCCGGCCCGTGCAGGTGGGGGCCACGAACGTGTACGCCGCCGCCGACAACGGCATCTTGTACGCCCTGGCCCTCGAGCCGGGCAGGCCCCAGGAGAAGTGGACGCTGCCGGCCGGCCAGCTCGTGCTGGCGGAACTGGAAGGCAAGGCCTATATCGTCGATGACCATCACAACCTGATCGTCGTCGACGCCGCCAGCGGACGGCTCGATTCGCGCCTGGCCCTGGCCGGCCTGACGCTCTTCGTTCCCAACACCAAGACCCCCACCATCTATGCGGGCAACCGCGATGGGCTGCTGGTGAGGATTGATCCGAAACCGAGAGGCTTCTTGAGAACCGAGAAGATGCCCAAGTAGTGGGGAGGGAAAATTCCAAGCACCAAACCCCAAATTCCAAATAAATCCCAAGCACCAATGTTCAAACAAGAGCAAGCTCTCACCGGTAACGGTGGGGTGAGTATGCCCCACAGGTTTGGAGCTTGGGATTTGGAATTTGTTTGGAATTTGGGATTTGGAATTTGGGATTTCCTTCTCCCGGCCCGTACAAATAGTGACATTTTAAGAGAAGAACTTCCATGAACGATCCCGTTCGCCGCGCCCTGATCAGCGTGTATGACAAGACCGGCATCGTCGAGTTCGCCAAGGCCCTTTCCGAGATGGGCGTCGAGATCATCTCCTCCGGCGGCACGGCCAAGGCCATCGCCGCCGCCGGCGTGAAGGTCCGCCAGCTCCAGGAATGGACGGGCTTTCCCGAGATGCTCGGCCACCGCGTCGTGACGCTGCATCCCAAGGTGCACGGCGGCATCCTGGCCCTCCGCGACGATCCGGCCCACCAGGCCGACATGGCCAAGTACGGCATCGAGCCCATCGACCTGGTGTGCGTGAGCCTGTACCCCTTCGAGCAGGCCATCGCCCGCGAGGGCTGCACGCTGGCCGAGGCGGTCGAGATGATCGACATCGGCGGCCCCACCATGGTCCGGGCCGCGGCCAAGAACCACCGGTACGTCACCATCATCACCGATCGCCAGCAGTACATGTCCGTGCTGGATGAGCTGCGCGCCAACGGCGGCCGCATCAGCGCCGAGCTGCGGGCGCGCCTGGCCCTGGCCGCCTTCAGCCTGACCGCCCAGTACGATTCCGCCATCAGCCAGTACCTCTCCGCGCAACAGGGCCAGACCTTCCCCGACCGGCTGACCTTGAGCTACCGCAAGGTCTCCGAGCTGCGCTACGGCGAAAACCCGCACCAGGCGGCGGCCTTCTACCGCTCCGGCGACCGCCGCGAAGCCGCCGTCGGCACCGCCCACCTGCTGGGCGGCCGCGAGATTTCGTACAACAACTACTTCGACGCCAACGGCGCGCTGGAGCTGGTGAAGGATTTCGACCGCCCGGCCGCCGCCATCATTAAGCACGCCAACCCGGCCGGCTGCGCCATCGACGATGACCTCGTCGAGGCCTACCGCAAGGCGTACTTCGGCGATGTGAACGCGGCCATGGGCGGCATCGTCGCCGTCAACCGGCCGGTCACGAAGGAATTGGCCTCGGCCATCGTCGAGAGCTACGCCCGCTGGGGCAAGAAGCTCGGGGCCGGCGGCTTCTACGCCGAGATCGTCATTGCCCCCGCGTTCGACGAGCCGGCTATCGAGATCATCCGCAACCGCGAAGGCTGGGGCCCGAATGTGCGGCTGCTGGAAACCGGGCCGCTGACCGGCACGCGCAACGGCGAGAAGTACCTCAAATACGTGGTGGGCGGCCTGCTGGTGCAGGACCGCGACCTGCTGGCGGTGAACGAGGATGCCTGGAAAGTCGTCACCAAGAAAAAGCCCTCCGACCGCGAACTGGCCGACCTGCGCTTCGCCTGGGTCGTCTGCAAACACGTCAAGAGCAACGCCATCGTGCTGGCCAAGGACCTGACCCTTTTAGGCGCGGGCGCCGGCCAGATGAGCCGCGTCAACTCCGCCCGCTTGGCCGCCCAACTGGCCCGCCAGTACGGCGGCACGGGTAGCGTTCCCCTGGCCGGCAGCGTCGTCGCCTCCGACGCCTTCTTCCCCTTCCCCGACGGCCTCGATGTCGCCGCCGAGACCGGCGCCACCGCCATCATCCAGCCCGGCGGCGGGAAGAAGGACCAGGACGTCATCGACCGCGCCGACAAGCTGGGCCTGGCGATGATCTTGACGGGGACGAGGCATTTTAATCACTAGCCAGCGGCGTAACTGGGGTATCCGCCTATTCGGCCTGCTGGCCTGACCTGCTATGCCTGCGGGCAATTCCTCGAACGCCGGCTCCAATTCGGTACGCGCCATATGACAAAAAAGGACATACAAACAAACCGCCGCCCATCGGGCCCTCCGCGAACATGATCGACACTATGCCAATACAGCCGCCAACAAATGTGGCGAGCAGCCCCCAGCCGGGCTCTCTGCCCAAGAGTACACCCAAGGAGAAGCCCGCGCCGATGGCGGCCAATAGCAAGAGATCTCCCCATATCGGATCCGGAAGGCCGAACAATCCGTGCATGATATGGCAATTCCAGGGCCTAAGCTCGGTGGCTGGTCTGGTAGCGGCTGTTTGATCAGGATTCAAGAGAGCCATTTCTCCGGGCACTCCTAATACTACAACGCTATGAAGCCACAAGTAACAGCAAATACGTCGCTTAGGGCGACCGGCCCAACGGGGCCTCGCTAACGCCAGAATCAAGGGTCACGCTGCGGTGGAGCCCGAAGATTCCGGCTCGATCTGGCCTCGCGTGATCCAGTACGCAGCCGGGCTGCAAGGCCCTCGGCATTAACAACACAACCAACATCTGTGAAACGACTTACATTGTATCGATCAGACTTCGTAGCGTTGTAGTACTAAGTCCTTGAGTTTACGAAGCCAGGCGTCTCTATCTTCGAAAAGCCAGCTTTCGGGGGGAAGCCCAGTTGGCACCGGAGCAACTTTGAAGGCAAAGTAGCCGTTCCTTGTTGCCCCAAAGATGATGTTGTCCCATACCGCGTAGATTTGCACGCCTTCAACGAGCGTTTTGTCGCGAATCAGTGATCCAAACCCGTCGGGGCGATGCACGAGAGAACACTCGATATGTTGCATCGTGTCGTGATCCGGCTCGCGATACATCCCATACTCGCCGGACAACTTCAGAAAGTATGGATCCCCCATCGCGGTCATGGAGAACATGCCAAGAAGAAAAGCAGTGAGAACAACGACCCTTCGGCGTCTACGGTCCGCGATCCTGCCCTTTATGCAGTCCCCAATTGCCAATGCTGAACCTTCACTTGTTGATCGCCGCTAAATATCGAGGTTCTTAACCTCCAGCGCATGTTGCTCGATGAACTCGCGGCGTTTTTCCACATCGTTGCCCATGAGCACGCTGAACATGCGTTCGGCCTCTTCGGCCTCTTCGGCCTTCACGCGCAACAGCACGCGGCGCTGCGGGTCCATGGTGGTTTCCCAGAGCTGGTCATCGTTCATCTCGCCCAGGCCCTTGAACCGCTTGATCTCCATGCCGCGGCTGCCCAGCTCGCGGATGCCCGGCACGATGCCCGCCACGCCGTCGGCCTCCACGCGGTCCCCGTTGGAGATCAGGGCGTACTTGGCCGGCTCCTTTTCGCCCGTGACGGATTCCTCGCGCACCAGGAAGTAGTCCTCGATGCTGATGCCGAAGCCCTTGATCTGCTCGATGTTCTTTTCAATCTCGCGGATCTCGTGCAGCTCGGCTTTTTTCTCGATCTTCTCGACCTTCCCGGCCGGCTCGCTCTCCTTGGCGCCGTTGCCATTGCCGTTGCCGTTGACCTCTTCCTCCGTCTCCGCCTGGTGCTCTTCCAGGAACGCCTGGTACTCCTTCTGGCTGTAGCAGAAGATGTCCTTGCCTTCCATCACGATCCAGAACGCCGGCAGGCGCGTGCCTTTGCGCAGGGCCATCAGGTCGGCGAAGTCCAGGCCGCGGCGATGCAGGATGGTGATCTTGTCGGCCAGCGACTCGAGCACCTCGGCCAGCTCGCGCAGGCGGGTGCCCTTCAGTTCCAGCGCCAGCTTGGGGGTCTTGCGGCTGGTGTCGTACACCTCCAGCCGCGTGCCATCGAGGCCCAGGTCCAGCAGGGTCTTGCGCATCTCGCGCTCGTTCAGCACGTACTTCTTCTGCTGGCGGCGCTGCACCAGGTACAGGGGCGGCTGGGCGATGAAGATGTGCCCGTTCGTAATCAGCGGCTTCATGTGCCGGTAGAAGAACGTCAGCAGCAGCGTGCGGATGTGGCTGCCGTCCACGTCGGCATCGGTCATGATGATGATCTTGTTGTACCGGCGCTTCTCCACGTTGAACTCATCAGCGCCGATGCCGCAGCCCAGCGCCGAGATGATGTGCTGAATTTCCTCGTGGTTGAGCATCTTGTCGATGCGGGCCTTCTCCACGTTCAAAATCTTGCCGCGCAGGGGCAAAATGGCCTGGCGGGCCGAATCGCGGCCCTGCTTGGCCGGCCCGCCGGCCGAATCGCCCTCGACCAGGAACAGCTCGGTGGTGGCCACATCCTTGCTGCGGCAGTCGGCCAGCTTGCCCGGCAGGTTGCCCGAGGCCAGCGCGCCTTTGCGCCGGGCCAGGTCGCGGGCCTTGCGGGCGGCGGCGCGGGCCTGCATGGCCTGCACGCCCTTGGTGACGATCCGCTTGGCCGCCGGCGGGTTTTCCTCCAGCCACGCCGCTAAGAGGTCGTTCACCGCCTGCTGCACGAAACTCTCCACCTCGCTGTTGCCCAGCTTGGTCTTGGTCTGTCCCTCGAATTGCGGCTCGGGCACCTTCACGCTGATCACCGCGGTGAGGCCCTCGCGCAGGTCGTCGCCGGAGGGCGGGCTGTCATCCTTCTTCAGAATGTTCTGCTGCTTGGCGTACGCGTTGAGCGTGCGCGTCAGGGCCATTTTGAAGCCCGACACGTGCGCCCCGCCCTCGACCGTGTTGATGTTGTTGGCGAAGGAGAGCAGCGTTTCGCTGTAGCCGTCGTTGTACTGGAGGGCCACATCCATCTCCAGGTGCGTGGCCTCATCGTCCTTGTGCAGCAGGATGCACGGGTGCAGCGAATCCTTGCCCTCGTTGAGGTGCTGCACGAAGGCGATGAGCCCCTTGTTGAACTTGAACTCCTCGTTGCGGCCGTCGCGCTCATCCTGCAGGCGGATGGTGATGCCTTCGTTCAGGTACGCCAGCTCGCGCAGCCGGGAGACCATCACCTCGTATTTGAAATTCGTGTCCGGAAAAATCTGCCCATCCGGCTTGAAGGTGGTGCGCGTGCCGTCCTTCTTGCGCGTGCCGATCTTCTTCAGCTCGCCGACGCGCACGCCGCGCTCGAACTCCATCTGCCACACGTCGCCGTTCTTGGTGACCTCCACCTCGCACCACTCGGAGAGCGCGTTGACCACGGAGGCGCCCACGCCGTGCAGGCCGCCGGAGACCTTGTAGCTGTCGTGGTCGAACTTGCCGCCGGCGTGCAGCTTGCACATCACCACTTCCAGCGTGGAGATCTTCAGCTTGGGGTGGGGCCCGATGGGAATGCCGCGGCCATCATCGGACACGGTGACCGAGCCGTCGACGTTCACCTTGACCAGGATATTCTTGCACCGGCCGGCCATGGCCTCGTCGATGGAGTTGTCGACGATTTCCCACACCAGGTGGTGCATGCCGCGGGTGGTTGTGTCACCAATATACATGCCCGGCCGCAGCCGCACCGCCTCGAGGCCATCGAGCACCTTGATCTTCGACTCGTCGTAGGTGGAGCTGGGAGCTTCCACTTTCACGGCCTGTTCCTTGGCCACGCTGATCTCCTCGACATCAAAAAGTCACCCCGAAAGGAATGCGCTCTGGGGTGCGAAGAACGCCTATAGTACAAGTCGGCTATTATCCCTAAATTACACCGAAAATTCCAGTGAAATTGCGGCGACCGACGTGATTATAAATCTTTGTAAAATAAAGATTTAGCTCGCTTTTCGCGGACCCGGGTGAATGGCAGCCCGACCGGCTCGCCTAGCTGGCCGGCCGCAGGGCCTCTAAGAGCAGAATAATGCGGTCGGCGGTGTGCTGGTCGCCCTGGGATTTGGCCAGGGCCAGCCCCTTTTCCAGGAGTCTTAGCGCCCCCGTCACATCGCCCATCTGCCGGCAGGCGGCGGCCCCCTGCGTGTAGGCGGCCAGGTAATTCGGATCCACTTCCAGCACGCGGCCAAAAGCGTCGGCGGCCTGGGCCGCGGTGCCCTCGCCTAAGAGCTCCATGCCCAGGCTGTACAGCAAAAACGCGTCGTCGCCATTGGCCGCCAAGAGTTTGCGTATCTGTTCGATCCGGCTCACGAGGTCATCTCCGCGTGCTTTTGGTGGCACAGGCTTTCTAGCCTGTGTCTTATCGGTGGCAAAGGCTTTGGAACCTGTGTCTTTCAATCGCCTGACCGGGGCCAGTGGTATCTCACGGGGCGATGAGCTATTGTATAGTCAGCAGCACAAGGGGACACAGGCTGGAAAACCTGTGCCACCCAAAGGGGCCGAAGATGAAAACGTTCACACGCACCGGCGATGAAGGGTTTACCAGCCTGCTGGGCGGCATGCGCGCCCGCAAGGATGACAGCCGCATCGAGGCCGTCGGCGCCCTGGACGAGCTGAACACGGCCGTCGGCTGGGCCTTGTCGCAGGCGCGCCAGACCACGCACGTGGTGATCGGGTCGATCCTGGAGCCTATCCAGCGCGACCTCTTCACCCTGGGCGCCCGCATCGCCGCGCTGGGCACGCAGACCACCCCGCGCGAGTTGCCCTCCGAAGCCGTCGAGCGGCTGGAGCGCGATCTCGACGCCCTGGCGGAAGACCTGCCGCCGTTGAAAGGCTTCATCTTCCCCGGCGGCTGCGAGCTGGCCTGCCGACTGCACCTGTGCCGCGCTGTCTGCCGGCGGGCCGAGCGGACCATCGTGCACATGTTCAACCCCATCGACGCGCGGCCGTTGCTGGACCCGCAGGCCCTGGCCTATCTCAACCGGCTCAGCGACCTCCTGTTCACGCTGGCCCGCCTGGCCAACCGCGATGCCGGCGAAAGCGAGACCGCCTGGACCAGCCGGAAGGAAGAATCCAGCCGGCAGGATTAAGGGACTCTAACAAAACTACAAGGAGCCGCGTTGCGACCAAAACCGTCCAGATGCAAGGAAAGCCGACGACGACAACCCTTGTTGGGTTGTCGAGGAGGCCTGACGCCGCAGATGGGCGGTTTTCGTCGCAACCGGTCGCGGCCCTTGTAGTTTTGTTAGAGTCCCTAAGTCCGTCGCTATTCACTTTTCAAGAATACATTCGCCGGCCGGACGCAACTCCGGTCGGGGTCGGGGGAATAGGAAATTTCAAATTTCAAATTTCAAATTTAACGGCCGGAGGG
>PMYD01000073.1 GCA_003171335.1 Phycisphaerales bacterium | reverse complement strand
GAGGCAGCCTTTCATGGGATTACTCTTTGGGCGCGTGCTTCCATCGCCGGTGCGCCCAGCCGAAGTACTGCCCGGGGTTGTCGCGCACAATCGTTTCCAGCGCCCGCGTGAACTCCTGCGTGATCCACTGCACCTCGTCGTCCTTGCCGGCCCAGTCGGTGGGCAGAATCGTGCGCGAGGCGGCGACCTCGAAGGTGAAGTTGTCCGCCAGCCGGCGGGCGGCGCCGACGATGATGGGCACCTGGTAGCTCAATGCCAATAGCGCGATGGTGCGAAATGTGCTGGCCGGCCTGCTAAAGAAGTCCACGAACACGCCGCGCCGGCCGGCGTCCTGGTCGGCGACGAAACATACCCAGCCGCCGCCCAAAAGCACCTCCTGCGAGGGTCCCGATGCCCCGCCCTTATCCACGATTCTCAGCCCCGCCTGCTCGCGGATGCCGCGCAGCCAGCGGTCCAGGTACGGGTTATCCAGCGGTCGGGCGATGGCCACCACCGGCATGCCCAGCCGCGCCAGGGTAAAGCCGCCCACCTCCCAGTTGCCGTAGTGGCCGGTGACCAGGATCATGCCGTGCGGCTGCTCCAACTGCATCGCCAGGATGGGGGCGATGTTCTTCAACTGGATGCGCCGCCGCCAGCTCGTCAGCGTGATCATCCGCGGCGTGATGACCGTCTCGATGCCCAGCTTGACGATGGAACGCAGGCTCTCGCGGGCCACGGCGCGGACTTTCTCTTGCGGCCAGTCGGGAAAACTTTTTGAGATCTGCTCGATCGCCAGATTCCGGTGCCGCCGGTCCACCAAATAGAGAAAATCGCCCAGGCTGCGGGCGATGGCGTACAGCATTCGCACGGGCACGAGCATCACCAGGGCGGCCAGGACGCGGGCCAGCACATAAGACAGGTAGTCCAGCTTCTTGTTTCGCTCGTTGGGCATCAGGTCCCGTATTGGGTGCCACGGCTGTCCGCAGCCGTGCGCTGGAGTGCCAAGAACGCAGGAGGTCCAGCGGAATCCAAAGAACCCTTCTGTTGCGCAGTCACGCACAGCGCACGGCTGCGGACAGCCGTGGCACCTCCAAACCCGATCACGTGAAACAGTTCATTTACAAGGGACATATCACACCATGCGCGAATGCCAGCCAGAATCGGCACTTTCATGTCGGCAATCTGCAAGCAGTTTTAGTATCTCACCCACCACCCTCGCAAGCTCCACTGTAGAGGCCTCTTTATCCGTCCGCCGCCTGAGTTCCACCCGTCCCTCTGCGAGGTTCTTTTCTCCTAGGACCAAGCGGAGCGGAATCCCTACCAGGTCGGCATCCTTGAATTTGACGCCCGCGCGGGCCGGGCGGTCATCCAGGAGAACTTCGATGCCCGCGGCGGCAAGCTGCCGCGAGAGAGCCTCGGCCGCCTGGCGGACGGGCTCGGCGTCGATGTTGATGGCGATGATCTCCACGTCGAAGGGCGCAAGCGCCGCCGGCAGAATGCAGCCGGCATCATTGTGGCCCACCTCGATCGCCGCCGCCAGGATGCGGTTGACGCCGATCCCGTACGAGCCCATCAGGCAATCGTGCTGCGTGCCGGCATCATCGAGAAAACTGGCGCCCAGGGGCTTGCTGTATTTGTCGCCGAGCTGGAAGAGGTGCCCCACCTCGATCCCCCGCTCAAAGCGCAGCGGCCGGCCGTGCCACGTGTCGCCCTCGACGGCGGTGCGGATATCCGCAATGGCGATGTTGTCGCCCGCCAGCGGGAAATCGCGGCCGGCCACGACGTGCCGGGTGTGGTGGTCCGTGCGATTGGCCCCGGCGATGCCCTCGGCCATCGCCGCCACGGCCGGGTCGATCCGCAGGGCGGCCACGCGGCCGGCCATGCCCATCGGGCCGGCAAAGCCGACGGCCGCACCGGTGAGCCCGCGCACGGCGGCCTCATCGGCCAGTTCCACGCGGCCCCCGACCGAGCGGGCCAGCTTGGACACATTCAGCTCGTGATCGCCCCGGACCAGGGCCACCACCAGGCCCTCGCCGCGGCGGAAGATGAGCGTCTTGATCATCTCGGCCGGCCGGGCCTTCAGGAACGCGCACACCGCCTCGATCGAGCCGACGCCGGGCGTGAAGACTTCCTCCATGGCCGGCCCCGTGCGCTGGCCGCTGGGCGGTGCGGGGGCATCGGCGGCCGCGGCCTCCAGCGCCGCCACGTACGCGCCATCGTCGGTGCGCACGATCACATCCTCGCCCGTGGCGCAGGGCACCACGAACTGCTCGGAACCAGCGCCGCCCATCTCGCCGGCATCGGCCTGCACGATCACGTACGGCAGGCCGCAGCGGCGGAAGATCCGCTGGTACGCCTGGCGCATCGCCGCGTAGCTGCGCTGCATGGCGGCCGCATCGGCATCGAAGCTGTACGCATCCTGCATCAGGAACTCGCGCGTCCGCAGCACGCCGAATCGTGGCCGCAGCTCATCGCGGAACTTCGTGTTGAGCTGGTAGAGAATCAGCGGGAACTGCTTGTAGCTGCGAATCTCGCCGGCCATCAGGGCGGTAATGGCCTCCTCGGCCGTTGGGCTCAGCACGCTCCGGCGGCCCTGCCGATCGGTCACGGTGGTGAGCATGTCGCCGTAATCGACATCGCGGCCGGTCTTCTGCCACAGCTCCATCGGCTGGATCAGCGGCAGCAGCACTTCCTGGCCGCCGGCGGCATTCAATTCCTGGCGAATAATCGCCATCACCTTCGCCAGCATCCGCAGCCCCAAGGGCAGATAGGCATACAGCCCGCTGGCCGTGCGGCGGATGAAGCCGGCCCGCAGCATCAACGCATGCGAGGGCACCTCCGCCTCGGCCGGGGCCTCCTTCAGTGTGGGAATCAGCAGCCGGCTGAAATAGGCCACCGAACCTGTAGAGGCAGGCTCATCCGTCACGCCTGGCTTCTCCTTGATGAACGCGAAAGAAATGTTCGCCGGCGGCGATTACTTCGTCCCTGCCGAGGTTTGTGGGACCGGGGCAGGCGTGCCGGCCGCGGCGGGCGCGGCATCCGGCGCTGTCATGGCGGCGGGCCCTTTGGCCGCGGCCAGTTGCTCGGGCGTGAGCGTTTCGAAGCGGCCCATGCGCCGCCAGCGGCGGTAGCGGTGTTCCTGCAACGTCTCGCGGCTGACGCGCTTCAGCTCGCGGATGGTGCGGACCAGGTACTGCTCGAAGTTGCGATAGGCCTCGCTGGGGTTGCGGTGCGCCCCCCCTAAGGGCTCGGGAATGATGGCGTCAATGACGTCCAGTTCCTTGAGCTTGCGGCTGGTCAGCTTCATGGCCTCGGCGGCCTCGGCGGCCTGCGCGCCGGATTTCCACAGGATGGCCGCACAGCCTTCGGGGGAGATGACCGAGTAGTACGCGTACTCCAGCATGGCCACGCGGTCGCCCACGCCGATCCCGAGCGCCCCGCCGCTGCCGCCCTCGCCGATGATGATGCAGATGATGGGCGTTTGCAGCCGGCTCATCTCCATCAGGTTGCGGGCGATGGCCTCGGCCACGCCGCGCTCCTCGCTCTCGACGCCCGGAAACGCCCCCGGCGTATCGATAATCGTCACCACCGGCAGGTGGAACTTCTCGGCCAGCCGCATGGCCCGCAAGGCCTTGCGATAGCCCTCGGGCATGGCGCAGCCGAAATTGCACTCGATCTTTTCCTTCGTGTCGCGGCCCTTGTGCTGGGCGATGATCATGACGCGATCGGCCTGGAGGCGGCCAAAGCCGCAGCGGATGGAGCGGTCATCGCCGAACAGCCGGTCGCCGCGCAGCTCGATGAAATCCTGCACCACGGCGTTGATGTAATCGTTGGCCAAGGGCCGGCGGGGATGGCGGGCCACCTGCACCGTCTCCCAGGCGGATAGCGCGCTATAGGTCTTCTTCAGCAGGCTGACGTGCTGGTTGCGGAGCTGGCGGATCTCGGCGGAGTAGTCCCGTCCGCCGTTAGAGTGCCCCTCGGCCAGGTCGCGAATCTCCCGCGCCAGCCGCGCGATGGGCTTCTCGAACGGCAGGACGAACTCCTCACCGGTCAGATCAGGTTGTTTGGCCATGCATCCTGTTTCCGTATGGGCCGCCCCTTCGGCCCAGCTCGCCCAAACGCAATCCACCATTTACGAAAGAAGGACGCCGTGGCGTCCTCAGTATTATTGCAGGTGCGCTTAAGTATCGCCAGCGGCGGCGATTTGGCAAGAAAAAAGTGGCCCGGGCGAGGTGGGGCGTGGTCGTCCAACCCTACGTTGTTCCCGAGGCCTTATTCTCTTTCCCCTCAGCGAATGACTCGATGATACCCCTCTTCTTGAGCTGCTCAAGCAAGCTCACAGGCACAGCCGCCCCGGTAGCGACGCATCCCGGGCTGAAGCTGTTGTATGCGCCGAAAGCGAGGACACCGTCTTTCTCGACCTGAACATGAATGATCCCACGAAAGATCTTTCCCTGAGGCAGGGCATCCAGGATGGGTCGCACAGTCCGTTCCTCCAGGGGCAAGACGACAAAGTCCAGCGTTGGGGCCAGGGTCGCCCGTTTCAAAACGTGCGTCTCCGTTGAAGAAGCGGCCAGTTCGCGGCTGAAACTGCACATTGAAAGATGACCTTCGAACGACACGTGCGCGTTGCCGGCAAGGAATCGGATGATCGCCGTGAATAACCCTGTCTTGTCTCGAACTTTGAGCAGATGCCTGGTCGCCATGTCTTCCATGCCCTGTGCCCCGCAAAGAGAGAAAGGGTCATCCTGTATCTTCTGGACGTTCATCTCAGACAGATGGCCGTCCCGAAAGCCCAGAAAGTAGAGAGTAGAAAGGAAACCGCAGGAGAGGTCAAGCCGGTATTCGTATGTGCGCTAGGATGGCAAGCTTGCTGTTTGCTCTGCTTTCTCCTCTCTACGCTCTCCTGTTTTAGTGAAAAGACCGCCCGAAGGCGGCCTTTTCACTCGGGCCCGCTGGAATTGAACCGCCACTTTTTTGTCGTACCCCCCGCGGCGCGCTGCTATTCTCCAGCCGGCCTAAATCAGGAGCTTAAGGGCCATGCAACCCGGTGAATTTGACCGCATCACGATCGTCGGCGTGGGCCTGCTGGGCGGGTCGCTGGGCCTGGCCATCAAGGCGACCAGCCCCGCTGCGCACCTGGTGGGCGTGGGCCACAGGGAAAGCTCGCTCGCCGAAGCGCTGGCCGCCGGCGTGGTCGATTCGGTCACGCTCGACGCCGCCCAGGGCGCCCGCGATTCATCCCTGGTCATCCTGTGCACCTCGGTGAACCGCTTTGCGCCGTTGCTGGAGAAAATCGCGCCCGTACTCAAACCCTCGGCCATCGTTACCGATGTCGGCTCGACCAAGGGCCAGGTCGTGCGCCAGGCGGAGCGGATTCTCCGGGGCCGGGCGGCCTTTGTCGGCAGCCACCCCATCGCCGGCAGCGAGCAGCGCGGCGTGGCCTTCGCCCGCACTGACCTGTACACCGATAAGACGTGCATCCTGACCCCCACCCGCCGCACGAATGCCAACGCCCTGCGACAGGTGGAGGCCTTCTGGCAGCGCCTGGGCATGCGGACGGTGCGGCTGTCTCCCCTCCGCCACGACAAGGCCCTGGCCGCGGTGAGCCACCTGCCCCACGCGGCGGCCTCGATCCTGGTGAACATGCAAGCGGCTGGCGACCTGGACCTGGCGGGGACGGGCTTTCTGGATGTGACGCGCGTGGCCTCGGGCGATGCCGACATGTGGCGCGACATCTTCCTCTCCAACGCGCCGGCCCTGCGCAGGGCCGTGCAACGATTCGGCAAGCAACTGGAACAACTCGCCTCAGCGCTTGAAGCGCGCGATGCGGCGGCCATCCAGCGCCTGCTCGCCCGCGGGCAGCAGCGGCGCGCTGTGATGCTCGAAAGACGGCTGCGGCAAAAGCAAGTCGAAGGCTAGGTATGGTGTTGCGGCTCTTCCGGTCGCTCTACCTGATTGGTCCTGCCCCTGGCCGCGCAAGCATCGCTTCTTGCAAGGCTTGAGGTGTTCACCTCAGGTAATCCCCGATGGCCTCTGGTGGCCTCGCCGATGCATTTTTCCTGGGGTTTTGTGCATTTTTGCTCCAGAAGCGACCTTGGCCCAATTCGTCAACGTACTTATAATGCTTTTGGTTGAGCACAGGTCATTTTTGTGGACTGGTGCAATGATTCGAAGCGCCTTCAATCTGCAGGAAGTGCTTGCACCGCTTATGGCGCGGTTCGGCCGGCGTCTGCACGGCGAGCGCGGAGAGACCTACGAGAAGATCGTAGTCACGGTGTCTGAAGCGCTGGAAGTGGAGCGCGAAACGGCCGGCCACCTGGTGGCGGCCTTGAGCAGCGCGCAGCTTCTGGACTTCGAGCGCACCGACAAGCCCGAGGTTGTCCTGACCGCCACCTCGTCGTCGCACGGCTACGGCGGCGAGGACTCCGACAAGCAGTACGGGGTCTGGAGCCTGGGTCCACGTCTTTAAGTGCAAGGTCTGAACGAAAGCCGCTATGTTCGCGGACGTTTCTGCGCGCCAAAAACGGCTTACACAAAGACCACGAAGATCACAAAGAACACGAAGAAATCGAGAGTTTAAAGAACCTCTTTCTTGCTGTTCTTCGTGCTCTTTGTGGTCTTTGTGATCTTTGTGTTACTGCCGTAGTCTGGGACTCAAAGCTCATCTGCCTGAACGCTCCCATCGGAAATCCTCACGGTGAGAATGCTCACGGGCAGGCCCGGTGCGGCCGCATCGCGGCTCTCGACCACGGCCGCCGCCAAGCCGCCGCAGCAGGGAACTTCCATTCGCAGGACCGTCAGCGAGGCGGGCTTGGCGATAGCGAAAATCTCCGCCAGTTTTTCGCGGTACGCTGCCAGGTCATCCAGCTTGGGACAGCCCACCAGCACCGAGCGGCCGCGCAGGTAGCGGGCGTGAAAATCGGGGACGGCAAATGGGACGCAGTCCGCGCAGATCAGCAGGTGCGCGCCCGCCAGGAAGGGCGCTGTCGGCGGCACCAGGCGAAGCTGCACGGGCCAGTGCGACAGCGCCGACTGGGCCGGCGCGGCGCTGGGCCGCTGCGCGGGCGGCATTGCCGGCGAGTCGCCAAACCCTTCGCACGCGCATGCGGGCCGCGCGGGCATCATCCGTAAGGCCATGCCGGGACAACCCGATGGAGCGGCCGCCGACGTTGGCTCCGGCGCTTGCGGCCGCGGCGGCGCCTCCTGGCCAGCCAGGTGCTGCTGCACCGCGCGCTCGTCGAAGGCATCGGCCGGCCGGCTCTCAATCGTGATGGCCCCGCGCGGACATTCGCCCAGACAGGCCCCCAGGCCATCGCAATACGTGTCACTGACCAGGCGGGCCTTGCCATCGATGATCTGGATCGCCCCTTCAGCGCACGCCGTGGCGCACAGGCCGCAGCCATCGCACTTGCTCGCGTCGATTCGGACGATATCCCGCTGAACCTTGCCCATGTTCTCTCGCTCCGTGACTCTTGCTGTCTATTCTGGCATTTCGGTACTATAATGCCGCTGCTATGCGAATATCATACAGGCGCGATCGTGGTCTTTCAAACAGCGGCATGCAAATTGTGCCAATCCAATGTTCCGGCGGAGGCCTCGGGCCGACAGGGGAAGATCTTTTTTCTTGACTGATTTTGCAAAATCAGTACGTTTTGCACCTCAGTGAGTCCATCCGGTGAGTCCCTGCGCCTCCTCGGACCTCCTGGGCGCCAGATAGGCGCTGGGAAGGCGAGCGAACTGCTTGCCTGACAGCGTCCAACGAATGGAAACCCTATGAAGAAGCAGTATGCCGATGTGCTGAAGGCCAAGATGGATGCGGCCAGTCTTAGCGCCCTGGAGGCGCTGGCCAACGACCGGCTGCACGCCTTCATCGCCGATGCGGTCACCCTGTGCAAGCCCGCTTCGATCAAGGTGTGCACCGATAGTGCCGCCGATGAGGCCTATATCCGCAAGCTGGCCATCTCCAATTGCGAAGAGCGGCCGCTGGAAATGGCGGGGCATACGGTCCATTTCGACGGCTACCACGACCAGGGCCGCGACAAGGAAGTGACGAAGTACCTCTTGCCCAAGGATGTGAACCTCGGCAGCCGGCTCAACGCCATGGAGCGCACCGGCGGGCTGACGGAGATTCGCGGCTTCTTCGAAGGTTCCATGGCCGGCCGGCAGATGCTGGTGCTGTTCTTCTGCCTGGGGCCGACCAACTCGCCCTTCAGCATCTCCTGCGTGCAGGTGACGGATTCGGCGTATGTGGGCCACAGCGAGTACATGCTGTACCGCAAGGGCTACCAGCAGTTTAGCCGCCTGGGCGGGCGAAACGATTACTTCCGCTTCCTGCACTCGGCCGGACGGCTGGACAAGGCCGTCAGCGTGGATGTGGACAAGAAGCGCATCTACATCGACATCGTCGAGGACACCGTCTACAGCGTCAACACGCAGTACGCCGGGAACACCGTGGGCTTCAAGAAGCTGGCCCTGCGCCTGGCCATTCGCAAGGCCGACCGCGAAGGCTGGCTGGCCGAGCATATGTTCCTCATGGGCGTGCACGGCCCGGGTAGCCGCGTGACCTACTTCGCCGGCGCGTACCCCAGCGCCTGCGGCAAGACGTCCACGGCGATGATCCCCGGCGAGACCATTCTGGGCGATGACCTGGCCTATTTCCGCATCCTGGAGAACTCAGCGCGCGCGGTGAACATCGAGTCGGGCATTTTCGGCATCATCCGCGATGTGAACCCCAAGGATGACCCGGCGATTTTCAAGGTGCTCTCGCAGCCGGGCGAGGTGATCTTCGGCAACGTGCTGGTGAACGAGGGCCGGCCGTACTGGGAAGGCATGGGCCGCGAGCTGCCCAAATCGGGCACGAACTACCTCGGACCCTGGCGGGAGGGCGACAAGGGCCCCGACGGCGCCAAGGCCGACCCCTCGCACAAGAATGCCCGGTACACGGTCCGCGTGACGGACTTGCAGAACCTCGATCCGCACTGGAACGACCCGGCCGGCGTCACCGTCGGCGGCGTGATCTACGGCGGCCGCGACAGCGACACGTGCGTGCCGGTGCAGGAGAGTTTCGACTGGGCGCACGGCATCCTCACCATGGGCGCCTCGCTGGAGAGCGAGACCACCGCCGCCACGATCGGCGCGGTCGGCGTGCGGGCGTTCAACCTGATGAGCAATCTCGACTTCCTGGCCGTCCCGCTGGGCAAGTACATCCAGAACAACCTGGACTTCGGTCTGGCCCTGGGCAACCCTCCCAAGGTCTTCGGCACCAACTATTTCCTCCGCGGCGCCGACGGAAAGTACCTCAACGGCATGCTGGATAAATCCATCTGGATCAAATGGATGGAACTTCGCGTGCACGGCGAAGCCCAGGCCATCGACGCCCCCACCGGCCGCATACCCAGGTACGAGGACCTGCGCAAGCTCTTTAAAACCGTGCTGGGCAAGGACTACACGCCCCAGCAATACGTCGAGCAGTTCGCCATCCGCGTGCCGGAGAGCCTGGCCAAGATCGACCGCATCGAGGCGGTTTACCGCAAGGATGTGCCCGATGCCCCCTCCGTGCTGTACAAGACGCTCGAGGCCCAGCGTGCGCGGCTCAAGGCGCTTCAGCAGGCCAAGGGCGATCGCGTTTCTCCCGAGAACCTCTAGAGAAATAAACCACAGAGGACACAGAGGACACGGAGAATCGGAGAGTAAGAGCCGGATAAGATCGGGGAGCCCATGCGAAGCGAGAGGGTGTCGCCGGAGACACGAACCGAGAACCCGAGGCACGGAAGTAATGCAGGTTTCTCCGTAGTTCTTGGTCTTTACTCTCTGTGTCCTCTGTGTCCTCTGTGGTTAGCTTCTGCAGACCGACTATTCGCAAGGGGACTCGTCAGTTCGTCGAACGACAGCCCAATGGTTGCCTCACCCACGCCTGAAGTGTAAATTGTGTGCCCCTCAAAGTGCGCAGCGCCTGCTCGCTTGGGGGGGCTGGATTGCGAAAAAAGGAGCCCATCATGATCCGTAACCGTGGTGTGTGGCTACTGGCCGCGGCGGTTCTGGCCGCCGGCTGCGCCGGGGGGCCGAAGGCCGATCCGCCGTACGCGGATGTGCAGGTGAGCATCGCCCGCGCCAAGCAGCGGGTGTATCCCACGCTGGTGTTCGTCAAGCCCATCCGCGAGGTGTTCGAGCGCGGCGAGCGCGAGCGCGAGGAGGTGTTCGGCTCCGGCGTGATCATCTCCCCGGATGGCTACGTGCTGACGAACCACCACGTGGCGGAGAAGGCCATCCAGGTCAACTGCGTGCTGGGAGACAAGGAGCAGGTGACCGCCAAGGTGATCGGCCTCGATCCCGAAACCGACTTGGCCTTGCTGAAGCTCGAGGTAAAGCCTTCGCAGTTGCCGCTGCCGTATGCGGAGTTCGGCGACAGCGACAAGATCGAAGAGGGCCAGTTCGTGATGGCCCTGGGCAGCCCCTTCGGCTTCACGCGGTCGATCAGCCTGGGCATCATCTCCAACACCCGCCGGTACATCGGTTTCAGCACGCAGTATCAGTACAACCTGTGGCTCCAGACCGATGCGGCCATCAACCCGGGCAACAGCGGCGGGCCGCTGGTCGATGCGCACGGCATGGTGGTCGGCATCAACACGCTGGGCACCTTTGCCGAGGGCATCGGCTTCGCCATTCCCTCCAACGTGGCGCAGGATACGGCCAAACGGCTCAAAGACAAGGCCGCCAGCGCCGACCCCAACACCTGGCCGGTGAAGGTGGAGCGGGCGTATACGGGCCTGCAAATCCAGGCCCTCCAGGATTTCAACACCAACACGTTCACCACAGGCGCAGCGCTGAAGAGCAGCCCCCCCGCCGCCCTGGCGGCGGCCAAGATGTCCGCCAAACCTGAGCGCAAGGACTCGCGCATTACGCTCGCGGCCGCACGCACGCACGCCCCCACCGCCAGCCAGCCGGCCGCCGGCTCGGCCCCCGCCGCCGCCCAGTCGCAGCCCGCCGGCCCGGCCGGCGAGGAGGTGGGCGTGCTGGTCAAGAACGCCGAACAGCACAGCCCCGCGGAGGATGCCGGCATTCAGCCGGGCGACCTGGTGCTCAAGATCGGCGAAACGGTCGTGGATGGGCGGTACGTCGAGCAACTGCCGGCCATTCGCCGGATCCTGGCCGACCTGCCCATCGATAAGCCCACCCTCCTGACGATCAGCCGCAACGGCGAGGAAATCGTCATCCCGGTCATGCCGGTGCTCAAGGGCAAGTTCGAGGGTGAGGATTTCGAGCTGCGGCGCTGGAACTTCACCGTCAAGGAGATCACCAAGTTCTCCAACCCCACGCTGCACTTCCAGCACGGCGACGGCGTGTTTATCCAGGGCGTGCGCTACCCGGGCAACGCCCAGGATGCCGGCCTGGCGGCCAACGACATCCTCGTGAAGATCGGCCAAACGCCCATCAAGACCATCGCCGACGCCAAGGCCGCCTACGAGCAACTCGTCAACGACAAGGCCCTGGCGGACAAGAAAGTGCTGATCACCATCAAGCGCGGCGGCTTCCAGGAGCCCAAGCTGCTGGACTGGACCAAGGACTACATGGAGGAGGATTGAGCATGAGCAAACTCATCACGCACCTGGCCTTCGCCGCCGCCTTCAGCCTGGCCTCCATCGCCCTGGCCGTCTCCACGATCGTGCTGCCCGCCGGCGGCGCCGGGGCGGGCGCGCCAAAATCGCCGGCCAGCGCGCCGGCGTCCAAATCCGTCAAGGCCGCCGCATCCCAGCCGGCCGATGACCTGGAGCCGGCGATTCCCGAAGAGATGATCGACCTGGCGCAGCAGAGCTTCGTCACGGTGCATTTCAGCTTCCAGAAGGACACCTCCGACCAGGCCGAGGAGGATGAGCCCGCCGAGCGCTGGCAGCCCAGCCGGCAGGACCAGTACCAGAGCTACATCGACCGCAAGATGACCCTGCAGGTCGGCGGCGTGGTGATCGCCCCCGGCGAGATCCTCATTCCCGATGTGCGCGTCGAGCCGCGGCACATCAAGGCCGTCGAGGTGCACACGCTGGATGGCCAGGTGCTCACCGCCAGGCCAGGGGCGCTGCTGAAAGGCTGCGACGCCGCCACCGTGCGCGTGGAAGGCAAAGATGCCGACAAGCTCCACGCCGTGCATTTCTCCCCCGCCGGCGAGCTGACGCTCTCTAGCGCGCTGCAGGCCGTGACGCTCAACGCGTTCGAAGACCATTGGCGGCTGGGGCACAGCGACTTGAAGGCCACCTGCGCCCTGCCCGACCGGAAGTGGATCCTCTTCGGCGGCGGGGGCTACGAAATGGGCTCCTCGCGCTTCGAAATGATGATGGCCCACTGGGGCGGCGGCATGTACCGCGCGCCCCTGCTCATCGCCGATGCCAACTGCAACGCCATCGGCATCAGTTGCGATGACAGCATCGATTCGCGCCAGTTTTACGGGACGTGGCTCGGCGCGGATGTCCTCGCCTGCCCGCGCATCGCGCTGACCGACCTGGAAAACCAGCGCAAGAGCACCCGGGAAAAACTCCTGGAGGCCGTGCACGAGGTGGCGGTGCAGTTTCGCCAGGGCCGCGGGGCCGCCGGCGGGGAGTCGGATGGCCGCTCCCGCATGATGGCCATGATGATGCGGCAGTTCGGCAATTCCGAAGGTGAAGGCGATGTGGCCGGCCGCGAGCTGACCTTCTTCGGCATCGCCGTCAGCAAGACCCAGCTCCTGATCCCCGCCCCGCTGGACCGCCAGACCGCAGCGCAAATCGACCGCATCTGGATCAAGCTCGATAACCAGCGCCGGTTAGCAGCCCGGTTCGTGGGCGCGTTCAAGGAATTCGGCGCCTTCCTGGTGGAGCTGACCGACGGCGAGCTGCCGGCCACCATCGCCCGCGCGAGCCAGCCGCCCGCGCGCGGCATGCCCTTCTGGACGGCCGTGGCCCGCAAGAAATTCGCCCACAAGTACCTGGAACTGGAATACGCCCGACTGACCGGTCTGGAGCGCGGCTACGCCGATGGCTACTACTGGCGGGCCGACACGGGGCTCAACGACGGCATGCTGCTGTACACCTTCGACGGCGAGCTGTTCGGCCTGATGCTGCACCAGCGGCTGGAGGATGAAGAGCAGAAGCGCCTGGCCGGCGCTGCCCGCCGCGGCTACATGAACGAGGGCGAAGGGTCGCACGTCTTTCTGCTGAAGGACCTGGAAGAACCGCTGGCCAGCCCCACGGCGCACCTGGACCGCGAGATCGTCGTCAAGAGCCGCCTGGCGGCCCTGCGCCGGCCCTGGCTGGGCGTGGAGTTCGTGACGCTGGACCCGAAGATCGCCGAGCAGATGAAGGTGTCCAAGCTCACGCGCGATGGCTCGCTGGGTCTGCTGGTCAACGCCGTGTACGACGGCAGCCCGGCCGGGAAGGCGGGCCTCAAAGTGGGCGACATTCTGCTGAAGCTCCAGGTGCAGGGCAAGGATGAGCCCATCGAGCTGAAGCTCGATAGCGGCGAGGGCGACAGCAGCCGCTTTGGCGGCTGGGGCGGCTGGGGCGAGCAGGATGGCGAGGCCCAGGCCGTGGCCGGCCAGGAAGGACCCGCCGAGCGCACCTGGAAGAACCGCGACAACTACCTGACGCGGCTGCTCGATGCCATCGGCACGGGCAAGCATGTCACCGTCACCTATTTCAGCAGCGATGACCCCGAGCAGACCCGCAAGCAGGCCGCCTTTGCCATCGAGCAGGCCCCGCCGGACTTCTCCTCCGCCCGGCGCTGGAAGAACCGCAAGGTGGGCCTGACCGTCAAGGACCTGACGTACGAAGTGCGCACCGCGCTATCCATGAAGGCCGATGACCCCGGCGTGGTCGTGGCCAAGGTGGAGAACGGCTCGCCGACCTCCGTGGCCCGCATCTGGCCCAACGAGATCATCACCCACGCCGACGGCGCGCCCCTGGCGGGCGCCTGGCAGTTCCAGAAAGCCGTCGCCGCCGCCAAGGCCGCCGGCCACGACAAGGTGCGCCTCTCTATCCTCCGCCTGGGCAAGACGCGGTTGTGCGATCTGAAGATCGATGCGTACGACAAGGCGGATGATGAAGGGATGGATGAAGACTATTGATTTTCGATTTGCCATTTGCGATTTGCGATTGAACGGCCCGAGCGGGCGAAAGTTTGTTCTGGTTCTTCAATCGCAAATCGCAAATCAAAAATCGCAAATTGCTTCTGGGCCGCCGGCCGGCTTGACAACGGCCGCCGCGTTCCCTAGGCTGGTCCGACTGATGTGAGACCTGACCCTGTGTCCTGATATTGTGAGGCCGCATGAGCAAGCCCAGACGACGCCGGAAAGTCGGCTCCAAGAAGCGCCGCGAGCGCCGCAACCGCCGCAAGCGCAAGTAGCCGGCTGTAGGAATTGCGAATTGCACATTGCCGATTGCCGATTGGGCGCGCCGTCGCACGGCGCGTCCGGTCGGTAATCGGCAATTGTCGTTGAGAAAACCTGGAGCCCGAACGATTGAAAGCTCATATTCGGGTAAACACGGGGACACGCAAACACGGGTTTCCCCCCCCCGGCTTTCCCCCCGGGTTTCCCGCCGCACCCGCCGGATGAGTGCCCCCGAGCTCCGTAAGTTTATGGTTGAAGATGAGGTTCCTGCCCGTTGTAATCTTGAAAGGTCAAAACCCGTCGGGTTAAAAGGGAAGGAGAAGTCATATGCCAGGGTACGTAAACGTTTTCGTAAAACCAGATCATTATGAGCACGAAATTGAGTCATCCATTGGCGGTGGCAAAATAGGCCTCATCCGCCTAAAGCCAAACAGAGTGTTGTGGAAGCCCAAGAGTCAGCGGCAGTATTACTCCGTTTCTCTTGATGAATTCGTCGCCTGGATAACGGATCCACAGACTGGAGCTACGAGGACGAAAAGCTGATTGCAAGCCCGGTGCCAGAGCCGCCAACCTTGGAACTGCGCAAGCGTGCGCGAATCGAAGGCTTGGGGATTCAGAAGCCGGTTGAACAGGCCTGGCCGCGAGAAATAGTCATAGGCCAAAGGCCTACCGGTCCTGGGCAGAGTCACCTGGGACCCTGGCTGAGGGCCCTTGGCTAATCCACGTGATAGGGCCCGCAGAATCAGAAGGGAGAAAATAGCTATGAAATTAGCACGTGTTATTCTGCTCGGCTTGATTTGTCCGATGCTGTGTGGCCAGGCGAGCCAGCCGGCGGAGCCAGCCACGGCCCCGGCGGCGGATGATTCTACTGCCTTGCGGGCCAAGATCGTGCGGCTGGAGCAAGAAATGGACCATTTACGAAGGGAAAACGCCCGGCTGCGGATGGAATTGGCTACACTCCGGGCCGCCGCGCCGGCAAGCCAGCCGGCCAAAGCCAAGATGGCAAGAACGTTCGATCAGCAGCCGCCTCGAAATGGGAAGGAGGCTAAGGCTATGGTAGGCGACAGGATTTCGGGCAAAGTTGTAGTTGAATCCGTAGTCGTGATCCCGACCAGCCCTGGTGAGCAGCAGGTGACCGCCAGGTTTTGGAAGAATCCCGTTGTGACTGGCACCTCCCGCTGCCAGGTCATGTGCAGATTCACGCTTAACGAGCGATCTGCGATCGCCATCAAGGAATCAGAAATCTTGAACCTCGCCGGTGACATTGACCTGGTGGATTCTCCTTTCCCCCCTACTGGACAGCCAAATGATCAGATTGTGACGTATTACCTATCCGCGATTCAGGCCCAGAAAGCGGGCAGGTGGGAAGTGCGTACGCGATCTCTTCAGTGATCTTCACCAATTGGATCTGGGGCAACCTGGCTTAAACCTTGCCACTCCGCAGGCGTTTCGGGGACACACCCAAAACTTCGCCAATCTGCCGGGAACAGGCCGCGCCAGCAGCGCCGATGCGCTGCCGCCTACACCCACACCCCCGGGATCTTCTGGCCGCACTGGTCGCAGGCCCCATCGCGCAGGCTGTTGGCGAGGGTCTGCATGTAGCTGCGGCGGATGATGTGCTTGCCGCAGTTGGGGCAGATCGTGTCGCCGCCGGTTTCGGTGGGCACGTTGCCCTCGTAGATATAGTGCAGCCCCGCCTGGCGACCCTGCTGGACGGCCAGCTCCAGCGTCGAGAGCGGCGTAGCGCCGCGGCCGGTCATGTGGTAATCATCGTGGTAGCGGCTGACGTGCCAGGGCACATCGGGGCCAAGCTCCTTGGCGATAAAGTTGGCGATGTCACGCAGCTCCTCGGGGCTGTCGTTCATGCCCGGCACGACCAGCGTGGTCACCTCGGTCCAGATGCCCGCGGCGATGAGCGACCTGAGGCAGTCCAGCACGCCGGCCAGGTGCGCCTTCATGACCCGCTGGTAGGTCTCCTCGCGGAAGGCCTTCAGGTCCACGTTGATCGCATCGAGCACCGGGGCGATGGTCTTCACCGCCAGCGGCGTGAGAAACCCGTTGGAGACGAAGCAGTTCTTGATGCCCTGCGGATGGGCCTGCGTGGCGGTGTCGAAGGCCAGCTCGAAATACACCGTCGGCTCCGTGTACGTGTAGCTGATCGACTTGCAGCCGTGGCGCTTGGCCGCGGCGATGATCTCCGCCGGCGTGGTCGGCTCGCCCGCATCGGCCCGCCCGGTGCGGGGAAGCTGGCTGATCTGCCAGTTCTGGCAGAACTCGCACTGGAAGTTGCANNGCCGCACGCGGCAGATGCCGTACTTGCCCGCCTGAATGATGCACTCATGGCCGCACAGGTGGCATTGAACCGCCTGGCCATCCAGCGGCTCGTACAGCATGGCCTCATGTTGCTTTTCGCCGGAGCCCATCGGGTTATTCTAGTAAGGGACGAAATTGAAAAGAATTACGAATTCAAGAATAGGAACACGTAATAGCCGGTCTGGCGATTCCTATTGGATATTCCGGTGCCTGGATATTTCTGCCGCAGACTTTTCAGACAAGATTCCACAGAATTCGTCTTGACAAAGCAACGTCCTCGGATTAATATGGTTTTCAAATTAGTGCTGTAAGACCAGTGCTTGATACAGGCACGGTTTCAATTGATTCTTGACAACAGAATAGACTCTTCTCGCGCTGCCAGTAGGCCCTGTAGAGATTGTTTGCGCCCCCAGAGCTGTGTTAAAATGGGCAACTTGAGTTGACTCAGAATCAGTGAATCAGTGACTCAACCTTATTTGACAAGGACTTACGGTGACTCAAGCGGTGAATCAAGGATGAATCAATGACTCAGCCTTATTTAGCAAGGACTTACGGTGACTCAAGCGGTTGAATACGTGACTCAAGCCTTCCCTTATCTCATCGTCCGTAACGGATGATGTACCTCCTAGACAAAAAAGTCCGTTATCCGTTAGGGTCGGCCCCTTTATCGGCGGGATAAAGCTTCTCGATCCACTCGCGGCTCTGCCGGCCGAAGGATCCCTGGGCGATCGCCTCCCGAATGGCCCGCATGAACTGGGCGAAGAACGTCAGATTGTGCACGGTCAGCAGGATGGGCCCGAGCATCTCCTGGGCCATGAACAGGTGGCGAATGGTCCCGCGGCTGTAGTTCCGGCAGGCCGGACAGGGGCAGGATTCATCGAGCGGCCGCGTGTCGCTGGCGTGGGCGGCGTTGCGCAGCCGCAAGGGGCCAGACCAGGTGTACGCGAAGGCATTGCGGCCGTTGCGCGTGGGCAGGACGCAGTCGAACATGTCCACCCCGCAGGCCACCGCCGCCAGGATGTCGCGCGGCTCGCCCACGCCCATCAGGTAGCGCGGCTTGGCGCGTGGAAACTGTCCCTCAATTGTCCGCAGCACCGAGAGCATGGCCTCGTGGCCCTCGCCCACGGACAGGCCGCCGATGGCGTAGCCGGGCAAATCCAGCTCGACGATCTGCCGGGCGGACTGGGCGCGAAGTTCCAGGTCCACCCCGCCCTGCTGGATGGCGAACAGCGCCTGGTCATCCCGCATCTTCGCCGCCAGGCAGCGCCTGGCCCACACGGCCGAGCGCTCCACTGCCTCGGCAATGGCGGCCCTGGGGGCCTCGTGCGGCGGGCACTCATCCAGTTGCATGATGATGTCCGCCCCCAGCGCCTCCTGCACCTCGATGGCGCGCTGCGGCGTCAGTTCCACGGCCGAGCCATCCACGTGGCTGCGGAAGGTGACGCCCTCATCGCTCAGCCGCCGCAGCTCGGCCAGGCTGAAGACCTGGTAGCCGCCGCTGTCGGTGAGCATGGGCCCGCGCCAGCCCAGCATCGCGTGCACGCCGCCCAGCCTGCGCACCACCTGGGGGCCGGGCCGCACCAGCAGATGGTAAGTATTTGCCAGCACGATCTGGCTGCCCGTGGCCGCCAGTTGCTCGCAGGTGAGGCCCTTGACGGTCGCGCACGTGCCCACCGGCATGAAGGTGGGCGTGTCGAACGACCCATGCGGCGTGTTGAACCGGCCGGCCCGGGCGGCCGAGGCGATATCGCGATGAAGCAGTTCAAATTCGAACATGGCCGCAGAATACCGTGAATGGGTTAATTGGTTAATCGGTTAATTGGAAAAGGCCGGGAAAAGGCGCCATGCCGACGGTTTCTACTGATGTTCATTCAGGCTTTATCATCGGCAGGTGATATGACGTCCCTGTTTTCAGATTCACCGTAACCGATTTGGCGCATCGGCTTCAGGAGCCGCGCGCTCAGCAGCCAGCAGAGCAGCGCCCAGGCGCCGCCGGCGGCCCAGCCGGCCAGCACGTCCGTGGGCCAGTGCACGGCCAGGTAGATGCGGCTCGTGCCCACGGCGAGCGTCAGCACCACCGGCACGGCCATCACGTACACCCGCAGCCGATACGACGGCTGCATCGGCAGGAGCATCGCCCCGAGCGTCAGGTACACGATGGCCGACATCATGGAATGGCCGCTGGGAAAACTGGAGGTGGCCACGTAGGAGCCGTACGGAAACAGTCCGGCCGCGGCCGGTCAAAACCGCGCTTGAGCAGCAGCGACAGGAGCACGCCCCCGCCCACGGCGACCAGGATCACCAGCGCCCCGCGGCCGCGGCCGGCGATCAGCAGGTAGCCCACGGTGATCACGCTGAGGCCGGCCACAACCGCCACGCCGCCCAGGGCCGTGAAATCGCGCGCCATCTCCTGAAGCCAGTGCGGCCCCCACGGCTGCTGCGTGTCGTGCGGGTTGCGCATGGCCATGAGGATTTTCGTGTCGAAAGCATGCGCCTCGCCCGCGACCACATCCTCGGCGATCTTGGCGAAGGCCAGCGCGGCCCCCGCCGCCAGGCCCAGTACGATCAGCGGCACCAGCCCCCACTGGCGTAACAGCCGAAAAGGATGTGACCAAAAGCCGGCGCGGTCAGACATGCTGTCTCCTCCGCGAAGGGGAAGTCCAAAACCGCGATTACGGGAGCTTCATGATCTTCGCCCCGGGGTAGTAGATGTACAGGATTTCGTAGTACTTCATCCCGCGCAGCGCCTTGCCCTGGGCGCCGTACTGGCACAGGCCCACGCTGTGGCCGAAGCCCCGGCCATCCTCGAAGCTCAGCGTGGAACCCAGGTCCTTGACGGTGCAGTTCATGCTAAAAAGCCCGCGAGACTCGGGCGGGCCGTAGCGGAGCATGGCCAGGCGGAAGTCATCGGCGCGCAAGCGCTCGTAGCGGCCATCGTGGCCGACAATGTCAAACCATTCCACACGGCCCCAGCTTGTGCCGGGGAGCTGGGGCCGCAGCTTCTCCAGGCTGCCGAGGGCGGCCATCTTGGGGTAGCCCGTGCCCAGCGCGCTGAAGGCAGCCGCCTTGGAGATCTGCACCGTCGGCCAGCGGTAGCGGCTGGCGCCCGCGCAGTCGGTGCACACCACGCCGCCGGCCAGCGCGGCGACCTGCTCCTCCTGGGGCTCCAGGCCCTCGGCCGGATTGGAGATGCCGCCGCACGTGGAACTGTAGTACGCCTTGAAAATGTGCTCGTGGCCCGGCGGGCCGAACACCAGCACCTGGTTGGCGGTGGCCTTCACGGCGGCGACGCTCTTGGCCGTCTCATCCACCACGCCGCCATAGACCTGGCTGCGCTGGTCGCCGTACACGTCGAAATGGCGCAAGCGGCCATCATGACGCATCTCGTACAGCACGTACGTGCGGGCGGCCACGGCCTGGGCCTTGTACGCCTCCTCGTGCCAGCTTCGCGGCAGTTCCCGCGCCAGCACGCCGGCCAGGTAGCCCTCCAGCGGCACGTGGTTATCGATGCTGAAGTGCTGGGCGTCCACCGGCGCCAGCACGATCGTGCCTCGAAAGCTGCGGGCATCGCAGGTGACCAGCCCATCGGCGTCGGTGCTGATTTCCAGCTTCGACCCCGCCACCGGCCGGCCGTCGATGAACCACTGCGAGGCCGCCCAGCGGATTTCGCGCATGCCCATGGGAAGCTGCCCGCTGGCCACGAGCGCCTGGCCGCTGCTAAGGCGGTAGCTCGACGTGGTCGCCACGTGCACCACATCGACCGAATCGGCCAGCCGCACGCGAACCACCTCGCCCGCGGGGCTGGCCACCGGCCGCGCGATGGGCGGCGGCGAGGCATCGGGATGCCGGGGCGGCGGCTGACAGCTTGTGATCGCCCCGAAGGCCAGCAGCATCACCCCCAGGACGGCGGCCCCGGCCGCGGCCGAGCGCCAGCAGCGGCGCTTGGAGCCCAGGTGGCCAGCGCGCAAAATAGAAACCGTTCGCCTCATCGGTGCCCAAAGCATAGGCCGCCCGGAGCGATTGTCAACCGCCCGGCGCCCAGGCGCAAGATCTGCGCGTTGCAAAGCCAACCGTTGCCCCCGGCCGCGCGCCACGCTATCTTCTGGTCAACTCGACCTTGTAACAGGAGACGACGATGCGCGCGTGGGCAATTGTGGCGTTGGCGGCATGGTCGCTGGCCCTTGGCGGCTGCGGCGTAGTGTATGTGCCGGTGGTGCAGCATTTCCCCGAGCCCGTGCGGGCCGTCCGCGTGGTGGATGACCAGACGGGCAAGACCATCCCCGGCGCCCACGTGACATACGAGGTTCGCCACCACGCCGGCTGGTCGCACGAGCAACCGGTCCTGAAGGAGGCCCAGCACCCGGTCGACACGCAGGCCGCCGAGGCCCCGACGATGTTGAAGGTGCTGTACTATCGCGACGGCGCCTTTGTCGTCCAGGAGACCTCGCGCACCGGCTGGGTGCAGAACTATTTCCCGCTCAAGGGCTCCGACGGGTACGATTACTATCGCGACTACGCGGCGTGGATCCGCGCCAGCGCGCCGGCCCACGAGCCCCTGGCCGTGGAGTACGCGGCCGAGCGGCCGCCGGTAGCCGGCTGGTCGGAGATGGCCGGCGGCGGCCGGGCCGAATTCGACATCAACGGCGTGCTCTGGTTCCACCTCCGGTCCCGCGCCACGCGCGGCAAGAGTATGGACTGATGAGATTGGTGTGACCGTTCAACATGAGGCCCGAAATTCCAAATTCCAAATTCCAAATTCCAGACAAGCACCAAATCCCAAATTCCAAAGCTCAACGTGCAACCTCCAGCTTTGGTAAGGCAGGGTTCTATCCAAGGTGGTTTGGAATTTGGTGCTTGGAATTTGTTTGGGATTTGGGATTTGGAATTTGGAATTTCCTCCTCACCTCATCCAGACAATTGTCCCCTTTTCGACCCGCGATTTTCCTTGCGGCCATGCTTTTCCTGTCCGCGCCGGGTTGCTCGGATCAGTCCAGCCGGCTGTCCCACGGGGGCGAGCAGGCCGGTTCGCCCCCGCCGCTGATGCCGCTGCACGATGAAACCGGCCAGCTCTCCCCGCCTCCAGCGGCGACCAGGCAGGCGCCGCTGCTGCCCCTGGCGCCGCTCAATGGGCCCGCGCCGCTGATCGCCCCGCGGGATTGGCCGGCGGACAAGCCCCTGGCCGCCAGCCAGCCGGCGACGGCGCCGGTGCGAACGGCGATCTCGGGCAAGGGGAATCTCGTCGCGGCCAGCGCGCCGGGCGACTGGTGTTTTGTCTTCACCGAGGGCGGCCCGGAAGGCATCAGGGAAATGGAGGTCCTGCCCGGAAGCTACCTGGAGCAGATGGCCTCCATCGTCAAAGGGTCGCCGGACCATCCGATTTTATTTCAAATCACGGCGGAGCTGACTCGATACAAGAAGCAGCCGTACCTTATAGTCCGCAGCGCCGAGTACATCCGCCCCGCCACGGGCGAGGCAGAGGATACGCCATGACAGCACGGCAACTGGTCATCACGATCGCCCTGGCCGCCGTGGCGATGGTTTCGGCGGCCCGGGCCCAGACACCCAACCCCACCACGCGGCCCGCCGCCGGCAAGCCGGTCGCCATACCGCCCATTCCCACGGCCACGCCGGCCAGCCGCCCTGTTCCAGCCGCCAGCCAGACCAGCGCCAGCGGCCAGCCGGCAGCGGCCAGTCAGCCGGCCAGCGCGGCCTCGCGGCCCGTCGATATGGCCGAGGCGACGGCGGATGAAATCATTCGCAAGCTGCTCGATGAGCACAAGATCCCCGTGCTGACCCAGATACCCATGAGCCTGCCGGCCAGCCTGCCGGCCACGGTCGCCCCCGAGGCGATCATCAAGCCGCTGCCCATGCCGCCCGGGGCGATGGTGTTCAACCGGCTGGGCCGGCTCATCCGCGAGCCCGGGGCCACGTGGTGGACCTTCCGCTACGAGAGTGACAAGGGCGTGCTGTACGAGCCGCCCATGCGCGTGCTACCCAACCAGCAGCTCGAGGCGATGGAGAATATCCTGGAAAACAGTCCCAGCGAGTCCATCCGCTTCGTCGTCAGCGGCGAGGTGGTGCAGTACCACGGCCAGGAATACCTGCTCATCCGCAAGAAGATCGTCAAACGCGGCGTGGATGGGTTGTGACATGCCACTGCTCCCGCTTCATCCTCTGGGGTCACTCGCGATGATCGCGGTGGCCGGCTGTGGCGGCCCTTACGTACCTAGTATTCTAGATTAGGGACTGTATATGATGAGGCAAACCATGGGGTGAAAAATGAGAGTTTCAGCAAGAGGGCAGGTGACGATTCCGAAGAAACTTCGACAAGAAGCTGGCTTTCTTCCAGGCTGCGAAGTGGAGTTCGTGCTGGGATTCCGCGGCCGAGTTTACTTGCAGAAGATCGTGCACAAGAGCCGGGGCCACGACTTGATTGAGCATCTTCGCGGCCGCGGTTCCGTGCAAATGAGCGCGCAGACAATTCTCCATCTCACGCGAGGCCGAAAATTGTCTTAACCGGTTTTCTCTTATCCCTTGCATCCCCTGCATCCCGGCTATTTCCTTTTTGTCCTGGCTGCCGTTGCGCTATAGTTGAACTTGCTCCATGTATCACCATGACCAGAAGAAACCGCGGAACGATCTGCCGCCCGAGGCCGTGGCGGCCTTCGCCGCCGGCGTGCGCGGCGAGGTCTGGGCGGATGCGTTGGCGCGGGCGATGTACAGCACCGACGCCAGCATCTTCCAGATCCGCCCGGCGGCGGTGGTCGTGCCGCGCGATAGCGCCGATGTCTCTGCGGCAGTAAAACTCGCCGGGCGGTTTGGGATGACTCTCGCCGCCCGCGGCGCCGCCAGCGGCCTGGCGGGTGAGTGTCTCACGCCGGGGATCGCGCTGGATCTGAGCCGCCATTGCACGGCCATTGGGCAAATCGATGAACACGCCCGCACCGCGACCGTTGAGGCCGGCTGCGTCCTGGCGACGTTGAACGAGGAGCTCGCGCCCCGCCGGCTGCTGTTCGGACCCGACCCCGCCTCGGCCAACCGGGCCACGATCGGCGGGGTGATCGGCAACAATTCCACCGGCGCGCACTCCATGCGCTACGGCCACGCCTCGGACAACCTGCGCTGGCTTGATGTCGTCCTGGCCGATGGCACGGCCGCCCGTTTCCACGCCGACGGCCGCATCGAGAGCGCCGAGCCCAGCGCCCTGCGCGAGCAGATCGCCCAGCACGTGCCGGCCCTGCTGGCCCAGTGGCGCCAGCGCATCGAGGCCCGTTGGCCGGCCACCGACCGCAACCGCGCCGGCTACGATGTCCGCCGCGCGCAAAGCGCCGATGGGACGATCAACTGGTGCCGCCTGCTGGCCGGCAGCGAGGGCACGCTGGCGGTCTTCACGCAGGCCTGCCTGCTGCTGCAACCCCTGCCGCCGGTCAAGGCCCTGGTGCAGCTCAATTACGTGTCGCTGGCGGCCATGGCGGCGGCGCTGCCGCACCTGGTGGCGACCGGGCCGGCCGCCTGCGAGTTGATGGACCAGCGGGTGCTGGCCATGGCCCGCCAGGCGCATGGTGGACCGCACCCGCACCTGCCCGATGTTCCCGCCTCGCTGCTGGTTGAACATGCCGGCGAGGACCTGAAGGCGGTAGAGGCCGGCCTGGACCGCACCCTCGCGGCCGCCGCCGCGGCCGGCGGCCTGGCCGCACCGCCGGTCAAGATCGCCGACCCCGCGCAGCAGGCGGAACTGTGGGCCATTCGCAAGAGCGCCGAGCCGCTGCTGTTTCGCGGCCGCAACGCCCCACAGCCCGTCCCCTTTATAGAAGATGTCGCCGTGCCGGTTGGGCGCATGAGCGACTACCTCGGCGGCCTGGAGCAACTCTTCACGGATGAACGCGTCACCGTCAGCTACTACGCCCACGCCGGCCACGGCGAGCTGCACATCCGCCCGTTCCTGGACCTGCATACGCCCTTCGACCGCCAGAAGATGGTCCGCATCGCCCAGCACACCTTCGAGCTGGCCTGGCAGTGCGGCGGGTCGATCAGCGGCGAACACGGCTGCGGACGGATCCGCTCCGGCTGGCTGGCCAGCCAATACGGCGAGCTGTACGAACTGTTCCGCCAGATTAAGACGGCCTTCGATCCCGATGGCCACTTCAACGAGGGCAACCTCATCACCGACCAGTCGCCTCAAACGCTCATGACCACGCAATTGCGGTTCGACCATGTCGCCCAGCCGCGCGTGGCCGAGGATGTCGCCCTGGCCTTTTGCCCTGGCGAGCTGATCGGCGAACTGGAGGCCTGCAACGGCTGCGGCGAGTGCATGGGCCGCGAAGCGCGGCTGCGGATGTGCCCGGTCTTCCGCGTGCTGGGCAGCGAAAAATCCAGCCCGCGCGGCATGGCCAATGCGATGCGGCAGGTGGTTACGGGACTGGTGGACAGCGCTGTCCGGCAGGATGGCCGGCTGGCGGAAATGGCGGATCTGTGCATTCACTGCCGAAGCTGCCAGTTCGAATGCCCCTCCGCCGTCAATATTCCCAAGCTGATGCGCGAGGTGCACGCGGTGGATGCGCGGCTGCGCGGCATCGATCGACCTTCGGCCATATTGGCTCGCGCCGAAGCGGCCAGCCGCATGGGCTGCGATTTTGCGCTGTTGTCCAATCTGGCGGCCCGCCTGCCGGGCGCGCGCTGGCTGCTGGAGAAGCTGACGGGCATCGACCGGCGCCGGAAGTTGCCGGCGTTTGAACGATTCACATTCAGCGAGAAGGCCGCGGGCACCACGTTCCGCCGTGGCGCCCTAGGCCCCAGCGCGGAAAAGGTGTGCTACTTCCTCGATGTCTTTGCGGATTGCCACGACCACGCGCTGGCGCAGGCTGCGATCGACGTGCTGACCCACAATGGCCTGGAGGTGTACATCCCGCCGCAGCGCTGGGCGGCCATGCCCGCCATCGCCCGCGGTGACTTGGGCGATGCCCGCGAGGCGATCGAGGCGAATCTGCCCGCACTGGCCGAGGCTGTGCGAAAAGGACATCACATCATCTGCTCCGAGCCCGCCGCCGCCGGCGCGCTAAGGCATGAATGGCCGGCCATCGTGCCCGGGTCGCAGGCCGATGCGGTCGCCCGCGGCACCTTGGAATTGACACAGTTCCTCTTCGCCCTGCACCAGGCGGGCCGGCTGAAGACGGATTTTCGCCCTCTGGACCTGCACCTGGCCTATCACGCCCCCTGCCATCTGCGGGCATTGCGCGCGGGGCTGCCGGGCCTGGCCCTGGTGCGGCTGATCCCCGGTGTGCGTGTGGAGACCTTGCCCAACGCCTGCTGCGGCCTGGCCGGCACCTATGGCCTTCAGAAGCGCCACTACGAGCTTTCGCTGGCCATGGGCCGGCCGATGCTCGAGGCCCTCGCTGCCAGCGAGGCCAGCGGCGGTCTGACCGAATGCAGCGCCTGTCGCATGCAAATGGAACACGCATCCGGCAAATCAGTCCTCCATCCCATCAAGCTGATGGCGGCCGCCTATGGGTACGGCGTCCCCGGCTTAGAACGTGTATGAAAACCGCCTCCGATCGTAGCACGGCCATCTTGGCCGTGATCCGGCAGTTCTTCCCCATGTCGCCACGGGCGAGACGCCCGTGGGACTCATGGGCGAGACGCCCATGCTACGTTTTCATACACGTTCTTAGACTGAGTCAAGGCTTCGAAAGAGGCTGCGCAGCAGGGCCTTGCTCTTGTGCGGCACACGATCAAACAGGCATAATTGCCGCCAGCGATGGCCCAGATACATCAACCCGCGCCCGTCAAATTGATTGCCGGCCTGCTGGCCGCTCGAGCCGAGTGGCTGGATGTCGCGGCAGTGCGGCTGGCGGAGCTGTTTGGCCCCATTGAGCTGGCCAGCCCGGACTGGGCTTTTGACTTCACGCACTACTACGACAAGCAGATGGGCGAGAACCTGCTGCGCCGGTTCGTCGCTTTCGCCGGCACGGTAGACCCGGAAACTCTCGGCGCGACCAAGCGCCGGACCAACGAGCTGGAGGCCGAACTGGCGGAGCAATTCCCCGACTTCCCTCGCCCGGTCAACATCGACCCGGGGTACGTGGCCCCCAGCAAGCTGGTGCTGGCCAGCATGAAGGATTTTGCGCACCGCGTGTACCTGGGCGGCGGCGTCTACGCCGAGGTGACCTTGCGGTACGTCGGCGGGCAGTGGCAGTCGATGCCTTTCACCTTCCCCGATTACGCCAGCGGCCGGTATGATGCCTTCCTGTCGGCGGCGCGAGAACTGCTGATGAAATCGAGAGCCAACCCGGCCAGCCGCGCCGGCCAATGCGAATAACCTGACAGGCTGAAACCTAAAATCCTGTTCGCGGAGCAAGCATGTACGTCCTGACGGCCGTGCTGACCACGCTGCTGTCGGCGGGATTGACCCTCCTGCTGGTACCCATTGCCCGCCGGCTGGCGGTGCGGGCGGGGCTGGTGGCGTTGCCCGGCGCCCATCGCGCCCACGAGCGGCCCACGCCGCTGGCGGGCGGGGTGGCCATGCTGCTGGCCATCCTGCTACCCTGCCTGCTCACGATTGCCTGCGCGCGAATCTGGGCGGCCCACGCCGTAAGCGGCCAACTGGCGGGTCCCGCGTGGCTCCCCGGTTCAATTCGAATTCACATCCCCGGTATGGCCCGCAGGGCGGACATGGCGCTGATCATCCTGGCCGGTGCGGCGGCCCTGTGTGTGCTGGGTCTGGCGGATGACCGTCGGCCGCTGGGACCGTGGAGCAAGCTCATCGGCCAGACGGCGATCGTCTTGGCCGTCGTCCTGCTGGCGAACCTGCGCGTGCTGACGGCGGCGGGCGAACCCTGGAGCACGATTCTCAGCACGCTGTGGCTGGTGGCCATCGTCAACTCCATCAATTTCATGGACAACGCCGACGGCCTGGCGGCCGGCGTGACGCTCATCTGCGCGCTGGCCCTGCTGGCGGCGGCGGCGGGCATCGGCCAGCTTTTCGTCGCCGGCTGGCTGTGCCTGGTGGTTGGAGCGACGGCCGGCTTCCTGCTGTACAACTTCCCCCCCGCCAGCATCTTCATGGGCGATGCGGGCTCGATGGTGCTGGGGTATTTCCTGGCCGTGCTGTCGATGCTGACCACGTACTACGACCCGGCCCACTCGACCAACAAGGCCTACGGCGTGCTGGCCCCGCTGGTGCTGCTGGCGGTGCCGCTGTACGACACGGCCAGCGTCATGTTCATCCGCCTGCGCGAGCGGCGTAACCCGATGATCGGCGATCGGCGGCATTTCTCGCACCGGCTGCGCCAGCGCGGCATGACGGCCCGGCAGGTGGCGCTGACCGTGTACCTGTGCACCGCCGTGACGGCCGTAGCCGCGGTGATGCTGCCGCACGTGCCCGATTGGGCCGCCTTCCTCATCGCCGGCCAGACGCTGGGCGTGCTGGGGATCATCGCCATCCTGGAATCGACGGAGAAGGCCGCGTGATGCCGGCGGCCGCGCCATCGCGACCGGCCGCGCTGGTCAAGTGCCCGCCCCCCTGGCTTAATCGGGTGCAGACATTCCTGCTGGTGGCGCTGCTGGCCTTGATGGTGGCGCGGACCACGCTGACAGAGAGCCCCTACAGCCGCCGGCCGCTGGCCGATGCCGGGGCGTTTGAAAGCCTGCCCGTTGGCGCTCAGATCCAGATGCCCAACGAACTGGCCCGCGTCGGCGCGGCCGCGGCGATTGCGATGCTCGCCGCCGCCTGGGCCCTGGCCGGCTTTTTCGCCGGCCGGCTGGAGATTCACCGGCCGCTCATCGGCCTGTGGATTGCCGCCATCATCGCCAGCCTGTTCGCCTCGGCGGCCGGCGCGATGGACAAGCGCGAGGCGCTGACCACGGCGGCCGAGCAGGCATCGCTGCTGGCGGCGGGCTGGCTGATGATTCAACTGGCGCGGCCGGCGTGGCGGCAGCGGCTGGTGCTGATCGTGCTGGTGGGCCTGGCGGGATTGCAGGGGGCCAAGGGGCTTTACCAGGTGGGCGTGGAGATACCCGACACCCTGGCCAACTGGCAGGCCCAGCAGAACCTCCGCCTCACCGCCGCAAACCAGACCGCCCAATCGCCCGACTATCGGCTGCTGGAGGCCCGCGTCGTCGAGCGCACCACCAAAGGCTACTTCAGCCTGGCCAATCCGTATGGCTCGATGATGATCGTGCTGCTGATGGCGGCTGGGGGCCTGGCGGCTGAGAAATGGCAGCGCTGGCGGACGCAGCGAACCGGGTCGGCCACCGTTAATGGCCGCGCGCCTCCGCAACATGGAGACGTGACAGCTTCGGCCGCCGCCGGCAGGCGGCCGGCCGCACCGCCAAGAGGGAGGATCTCGCTGGGCCTGCTTGCCGCGGCCCTGACCACGCTGCTGGCGACTGCGGCCGCGCTGTCGCTGGCGCTGACGCACAGCAAAGGCGCCATTGCCGCCGGCGCCGTGGCCGTGGCGGTGGCCGTGGTGGTTTGGCTTTGCCGTAGCTGGGCGCGGCGGCATGGACGCGCTTTGGCAGCGGCCGCCGTGAGCGCACTGGTGCTGGCTGTGGCGGCGACGGCACTGTATGGCGCACATCGCGGCGGTTTGCCCTCGCGCTCGATGCAGGTGCGATGGGAATACTGGGTCGCCTCCGCTGAGATCCTCCGCCAGCACCCGCTGCTGGGCGTGGGACCGGGTAATTTCCCTGACGCCTATCTGGCCAATCGCCTCAGCGGCGCTGAGGAATCCGTCAAGAACCCGCACAACGTGATCGTGCAGGCCTTCAGCGAGTACGGCTTGATCGGCGGCACGTTGTTCGTCGGTCTGCTGCTGTGGGTGCTGGCGCGGATTACGGCGCCGGCCGCACCGGCTGGCGAAGACCCCGCGCAAAATAGCCCGCACGGCGGCGGCGCGGTCGCGCTGCTGTTGGGCATCGTCCTGGCGGTACTGGCCTGGCGACTGTGGGTGATGACGTATCCGGATGCTTTCGTGGCCATCTATGACAACAGCCTCCTTGTGCTGATGCTCGTCCCATCGCTGCTGATCGCCGCCTGGACCGGCCGAAGCCTGCGGGCCGGGCTGCTCGACGAGGGGGGCCTGAACGTGCTGCCGGCAATCGCCCTGGGCTGCGGGCTGTGGGGCTATGCCCTGCACAACCTGACGGACTTCGCGCTATTCCTGCCGGGCGCGGCGATGGTGTTTCATATCGTCGTCGGAACCATGCTGGCCTCGAAGGGCGGGCGCACATTTGTTCTTTCCCGCCTGCCGGCGGCAAGCGTATCGGCTGCGCTCGCGGCGGCCGCGCTCTCCCTGGCCGTGCTGCTGCTCGGACCGGCCATCGCGAAGCATTCGGCCATCATCGAGGCCGCCGAAGCCTGCTCCACCGGCCAACTTGCCGCGGGCCAGGCGGCCCTGGCCCGCGCCGTCGCGGCCGATCCGCTGGATGCCGGGCCGGCGGCCGATCAGGCGGCGCTGCTGCTGCGCGCGGCGCAACAGGAAATGTCCCAGCCGCGCGCGGAGTTGCTGCTGCAGCGGGCGATCGAGGCGATGACGCTGGCGGTCGAGCGCCAGCCGATGCACGCCGGCTACCGCCACGAATTGCTGGAGCTGCGCGTGTTCCAGCGCGAGTGCAGCCTGCTCTGGGGCCGCTGGTACAACCCGCCGCCGGATCTGCCGGCCGCACGAAAAGAAGTGGCGAGCCTGCTCCGCGAGCAGCCGGACAACCCCGGCCTGCTGAACATCGCGGCCCAATACGCATATCAGGCTTCCGATTTTGACGCCGCGGCCGCATATATGGATCGCGCTTCGCGCATCACGAGTTGGCCCATCCTGCTGGACCACCTGGGCGATATCCGTTGGGCGGCGGGCGATGCCCAGGCGGCCGCCGCGCTATGGCGCACATTCCAGCAGGACCGCCGCGGGCGGTTCGAGTTGACCGATCCAGCCTTCGCACAGGCCGCCGGCCAGATCGTCGACTTGGACCGGCAAAACGCCCGGCAGCAACTGGACCTGGCGCAACTGGCTTGGCAGGCGGGGCAGCTTGATCAGGTCGCCCCCTTGCTCGATGCCACGCAGGCGGCCGATGCGGCTCTGCCGCCCTTGGTGGTCATGCGGCTGACGGCGGCGGAAAAAGCCCAGATCGCCCTGCTGCGCCAGAAGCTCACCGCCGCCGGCGGCTGACAATTGCCACGGCCTTCGCCCATCTCTTGCCCGGTGCTATTGCAGCGCGCCCAGAACCACGCCGGCAATACCCAACAGCATCGCGACAACGTACAGCGGCCGCACGGCCTCGCGAAGCACCAGCAGGCTATAGAGGGCGAAGGTCGTGATGCACACGCCCATGCCGACCGGATAGGACAGCGAGATCAGGTTCACGGACTTGAGACTGTCCAGACTCTTGAAGATCAGCACCAGGCTGAACAGGGCCGTCACGCTCACCAGCAGCGCCCAGGGCAGGACGCGAAAGTCCCACTTGCGCCGCACGAAGAAGGAAATGGTCCCGTACCCGGCCGTCACGCCGATGTAGTAGATCGGGATGCGCAGGTGCCCGCGGTCCGACCAGCCGGCCCACTGCGAGGGCACCGTGGCAAAAGCCTGCACCAGGCCCGTGATGAACAGCGCCGTCAGCGCCAGGACAAACCAGGAGCGGCCGCCTCGCGCCCGAAGGGATGCCGGCGCCCCGGCCGGCGCCGGCACCGGCGCTTCGTCGGTGTTCACCAGGCCAAAGCAGATGACGCTGGCCACAATGGCGCCCAGGCTGACCAGCTTGAACGGCTTGGCCGGCTCGCCAAAGATCCAGATGCTCGCCAGAAACGGCAGCACGAAGCCCGACTTGGACATCGTCCACACCACCCCGTGATGCCCCGAGCACATGGCCCGCTGCAGCAGCACCACGGAGACGGCATCCGCCACGCCGCACGTGATCATGATGAGCGAAAGCCAGCCCAGATGGTCGGGCGCCCCGCGGGCCAGCGCGTGATAGTCGGCCATGAACAGCCAAGCGCCCAGCAGCGAGGCGATACCGTAAAGGACCATCAACGTCAGCAGGTCGATATTCCGCCGGGCGGTGCGGCTGATGACAACCCCCATCACGGCCCATAGGAGACCGGCGCCAATGGCGGAGAGAATTCCGACAAACATCTAGAGTTCCCTACTGCAAAGAATAAAAATCCCAAATCCCAAATCCCAAATCCCAAATCCCAAACAAATTCCAAATCCCAAATTCCAAACCCTGCAACTTGGATCCAACCGCCCCAAAGGAGAAGACCTTTTGTTCCCCTTTGGAATTTGGTGCTTGGAATTTGGAATTTTGTCTACTCGACCTCGTTCCTACACTCCCAACAGGCCCGCGCCGGCCACCGGCGTGCAGACGTGCACATCCACCGGCAGTTTCCGCGGCTGGTAGAACTCCTTCTTCAGGCGGGCCAGCAGGCCATCCAGCGCGCCAGCGCGCACCAAAACCATCATGCAGCCGCCCAGGCCCGCACCGGCCAGTTGGGCGCCGACGACGCCGTCGGTCGAATCGGCCAAATCGACCAGCCGATCGATGGCCTCCGTGCTGCACGCGTAGCGCCCGCATTGAGTGGCCAGGTCCACCTGGCCGGCCGCCAGTTGGCCCAGGGCGGCGTCGGTGAGATGCACCACGTGCTTATGGGGGCGGCCCTTGCCGTCATAGCGCACGATGCGGTCGCCGTCGTGGCTGTCGCGCATGTAGCGGCCGACGGCGGCCAGGTCGCCCGAGGCCATGATGTCGGCGAATCGCTCGCTGCGCAGCACCTCGCCGATGCCGTACAGGGTGATGCCCCGCAGGTCGTAGCCGCCCAGGTCGCGGTGCGTGCCGAAGAGCCGGTCCAGCCGCTCCTGGTCATCGGGCAGCAGCTTGCGAAGCTGCGCACGGGTGGCCCGCATGGGCAGGCGGGCCAGGGCGCGGTAGATGTCGCCAGCCGAAACGCCCAGTCGCCGCGGCGTCAGGTCGCGCAGGCGCTCGATGCCCGCCGCCGCCGGCCAGATGCGCTTTAAGAGCAGTTCCGCCACGTCGTAGCTGGCGACGCGATGGTTGTAGATATCGCGCGCTGCGCCGCTCTTGGCCGCCTTGGAACCGCTGTTGGCGATCACCAGGCACAGGTCCGGCGAGAAGGGCACCTCGCCCAGCATGCGGAAGGGGAAGAACCCGAACCGCGAGATTTGCCCGAACCGGCTGATGCGGATGGCGGCGTGGTCGGCCGCGCCGCCGCGCGTGCCCACGAACCATTCGCCTTCGCCGCACAGGTTGATGAAGTCGGTGGTCTCCACATCCAGGGCGTTGAGCGCCACGGCCGCCTCGGCGAAGGCCACGACCAGGGCGGAGCTGGACGACAGGCCGGCGGCGATGGGAATGTTGCCCGTCACCAGGCAGTCCATGCCCTTGACCGCCACTTCGCGGCACTCGTGCTGAAGCCGCAGCAGCGGCGCCCGGGCATAATGGCTCCAGTCGCCCTGGGCGCTCTGAAGCACATCCTGCACGGTGCGCGAGTCGACGAAATCATGCCAGTCGGTCCAGCTCGCATCGCGCAGCAGGTCGCGGATGCGGAACTGCCGGTCGGGAAACGCCCGCGGATCGACGTTGCGCATGCTCACGGCATCATCGTCGCGCGGGGCGGCGGCCAGCAGCGTCTCCTTGCTGATGGCCATCACGTTGACGAACCCGCCGCGGTGGTCGACGTGGCGGCCCATGAGGTTGGCCCGCCCCGGCGCCCGGCACAGGATCATCGGCCGCTGGGGGCCGTGCAGGGTGATGAAGCGCTCGATGAGCTGGCGGATGGTGCGGCTGCGCTCGGCGAGAAAGGCCTCGTCGGCGCCGTAGGTTTTTCCCAGCAGCCGCCGCCAGGCGGCATCGTTCGATCGCACAATCGACAGCCACTGCCGAGCCGGCTTGAGAAACTGCTGGGCCAGCTCGAGGCGCGGCTGCGGGCGGACGCGCGGCGGTTTCTGTCGCGAGCGGACGACGCGCTCGATGTCCAGCAGCTCCTCGGGCGTGTTGAAGGCCATCAGCTCGGTGGCATCGGTCAGGTCCATCGTCTGGACCTTGCCGCCGCGGGCGATGTGTTCGATCGTGTCGGTCAGGTACAGTTCGCCCTGGGCGTTGTCGGACCGCAGGCGGCCCAGGGCCTCCTTCAAGGCCGCAAAGCGAAAGATGTAGAGCGAACTATTGGTGCTGCGGCTGCGCTTCTCGACTTGGCCGGCGGTGAGGCTGTGCCCGCCCACGGAGATCCTGGACCGGCGGCGGCGGGCTTCCTTGATGTCGGGCAGCTCCACGATGCCGATGGGGCGGTCCTGCCCATCCAGCACGATGCGGCCGGCGGTCGATTCCATGTGCTTGGGCGCCGTCGTCAGCAGCACGTCGGGCTTGCCGGAAACGTACTGGCGGATCAGCCGGCGGACGACCTCCACGGTGGCGACCTTGTCGCCCATGACGATCATCGCCGTGCCCTGAAAGTCCTGTGCCGCCAGGGCGTCGGCGGCCACGGCGGCGGCGTGGCCGGTGCCGCGCTGCTCGGCCTGGTAGACGAACGTGGCGTCCGGGTGCGCCAGCGAGACCGTGGCGATCACCTGCTCGGCCATCTGCCCCACGACCACCAGAAACCGCCGCAGGCCGGCCGCTTTGTACGTGTCAATCGCCCGCACGATGGCGGGCTTGCCGGCCACCGGGAAACACACCTTGTGCGTCGTCGTCGAGGCCATGCGCGTGCCCCGCCCGCCCGCCAAGATGACGCACACGCAGTCGCGAAATTCTTCCATGTTCGTCCTCCGGGCCGCCGCTGCAACCTCGGCGCGGCAAGTAAATCAACTTCTGCTCAAGCAGTTTGTCTCTGGTCTTTGAACAACAGTTCCGCCGAAGAAAACAACTGGTTCATTTCACTGAGGATCCGCCGCTTCGCATGGGCGATATAGGCATCGTCCACTTCGACGCCAATGCTGTTCCTGTGACACTTGAGTGCCGCAATGCAGGTTGTGCCGGTGCCTACGAAGGGATCCACGACCGTGTCTCCGACAAAAGAGAACATGCGGACCAGCCGATAGGCCAGCTCGACCGGAAATGGGGCCGGATGTTTGGCGGTCGACTCACCGGTTAGGTTCCAAAACTGCTGGAACCACGCATCAAATTCTTCTTTTGCCAACATGCTCAGACGGCGCTGCTCTTCTGTGGGGCTGCGATAACCTCCCGGCTTGCGCTGCATCAGGATAAACTCGATATCGTTCTTGATAATCGCGTTCGGCTCGTAAGGTTTGCCAAGAAATTTCGAGCCGTTTTCGACTTCGTAGCTGGCATTTGAGATCTTGTGCCAGATGATCGGGTTGAGATTGTCAAACCCAATCTTCCGGCACATCACGCAGATGTCGGCGTGAAGAGGCACGACCAAATGCCGACCGAACTGCTTGCGGGAAAGGCAAACATCGCCGACATCGCAGACAAGCCGTCCGCCGGGAACCAGGATGCGATAACACTCACGCCACACTTTCTCCAATTCGCTCAAGAATTGATCATAGTCGGCCACGTGGCCCAGTTGATCCGGATGCGGCCGATATTTCTTTAACGTCCAATAAGGTGGAGATGTCACGACCAGATGAACCGACCCATCCGGGATAAAAGCGAGGTTCCGCGCGTCTCCATGTACCAGCGTATGCGTGGTCTCATTCATGATTTGCCCGGGCCTTCATTTTGCTGTGCGGCTATTCCGGCCACATGTCCTGCAAGCGAGGCCGCAAAGTGCCTGAACGACAGATCCATTGAGGGCTCACTGTACCGCCCCTGCGCGCCGGCTTCGCTGCTGGACATGAGCAACGCAGCCGCTTCGTAATGTCGCTCCAGCACGAGCTTTCGACAAAGCAATTCGTACCGTTTTGCATACGAAGCTCCTTGAAACTCCGGGAATACGGGGAAATGCGGCTCCTTCACACGAACCGGTGCCAGCGAACGAGGGCACTCTTCCAAGAGGAACAAATACCCAAGCCAGGGTCGTGCAGAAGCCCGATAGGCTCCCTCTCGGAAAGCGGTCCACAAGTCCACGGCGCTGCCGATTGCCTCTTCCGTGCGATTATTGAAATTGTTCCCAAATGACGGGCCAACCTGCGATTTTGCTTCTACCGCAGCCAGGAGTTGGCCATCCACGACCACGACAATATCCCATTCCTTTGTGGGGCGGAAAAACCCCGGCAGCTCAAGGGAATCTTTCCTGAATACCTTCGCATCAGCCACCCCGACCTTGTTGATGATATTTGAGATAAGACTGACAAAGCCGTCCATTTGGGCTCCGCCAGTTACCGCGGATCGAAAACCATGATCCAGGCTTCCTCGCTCCCTCTGGCTGGCTGCTTGTGCATTGCGGACGCGCCAAAAATGCGAAACTGCCTCCGCAACAAGGGCATCCAAATTCCCCGGAATTAATGCCATTCCTAGGCCCTCAACTCCGCGCTAAAACGATTCTTCAGCTGAGCCACCACCGCCGCGACGGAGGCATCGACCTCCTCATGCCGCAGCGTCCGCTC
The DNA here is from genome assembly GCA_003171335.1 of Phycisphaerales bacterium. Classification (GTDB taxonomy): domain Bacteria; phylum Planctomycetota; class Phycisphaerae; order SM23-33; family FEN-1343; genus FEN-1343. The sequence continues at coordinate 3,587 of PMYD01000073.1, read as the reverse complement.
GCCGTGCCGGTACGTCAGGCGCAGGGTGATGGATTTGCGGCCGGTGCCGACCTGCTTACCACGGTAAGCGCCTACGTAGCTCAAGCCTTCCATCAACTCGCCCGCCGCCGCCCGAGCGGCCGTTTCCAATTGCTCCCAGGTGACGGCCTCGGCCACCACGAAACTCAGATCGCGGCGAATTGCCGGCAGCCGCGGCACGGGCGCGAACACCCGTACCGCCTCGCCCAACTCCGCCAGGACGTCGAATCGCACCATCGCCCCGGCCACAGCGGCCGTCAGGCCGTAGAAATCCCGCACGGCGTCGCCGATGGCGCCCATGATGCCAAACGGCCGCACGACATCGCCCACGTACAAGGTCAGTTCCGCGGCTGTGCCGGCGGCAAAACCGGTCGCCTCGACCGCGCGCACCGCCAGGCGCGCCTCGCCGCTAAATCGCCTGGCCACGGCCTCGATCGCCCCGCGCAGGTCCTGGAGCGTGCCATCCGTAATCATGCCAAGCTGCGTGTATTCGGCCGGCAGGCTCTCCTGGCCCGTTGGCGGGAACACCGCCGACAGCTCGAACAGCCGGACCTCCTCGTTGCCCACATCCTGGTTGGTCTTGCGGGCCCGCAGCAGGCTGGGCAGCAGCCCCTGCCGCAGCACGCCGTTGGTCTTGCGCAGGCGGGGATCCACTTTCAAGCTGTTGCCCCAGCCGAACAAATCCGCCTCTTCCTGGTCGATGAACGTGAAGGTAATGGCCTCGAAATAACCCGCCGCCGTCAACACCTCGCCCACGGCCCGGCGCGAGGCCTCCAGCCTGGCGGGCGGACGCACCTCGTGCGTCACGGCGCCGCCCACGGGAATCTTGTCGTAGCCGTGAATCCGGGCCACTTCCTCGATCAGGTCCACCTCGCGCGCCAAATCGGCCCGGTGCGGCGGTATGGCGCAGGCGATCACATCCTCCTGCCGCCGCGGCTGCAGCCCCAGCGATGCAAGAATTGTCACCTGCCGCTCGACAGGCACATCCACGCCCAGCAGGGCACTGGCGCGCTTCGGGCGCAGCGCCACTCGGGCCGGCTCAAAAGCTTTGGCCCACACATCCACCACGCCGGCGGCCAGCTCGCCGCCGCCCATCTGGAGGATGAGCTGGCAGGCCCGCAGGCTGGCCCGCTCCAGGGCCACCGGGTCGATGCCTCGCTCGAAGCGATAGCTTGACTCGCTCATCAGCCCCAGGTGGCGGCTGGTGCGGCGGATCGAGAGCGGGTCGAACTGGGCGGACTCGATGAGCACGTTGGCTGTCTTCTCCGAGACTTCCGTCTCCAGCCCGCCCATCACGCCGGCCACGGCCACGGGCTTTCGCCCATCGGCGATGATGCCCATCCAGTCGCGCAGCTCGTGCTTGGTGCCGTCGATAGCGGTGATTCGCTCGCCGTCGGCGGCCTGGCGAACGATGATCCGCCGGCCCTCGAGCGTGTCGAAGTCGAAGGCGTGCAGCGGCTGGCTGTATTCCATCAGCACGTAGTTGGTGGCGTCGACGACGTTGTTGATGCTCCGCAGCCCCACCGCCTCCAGCCGCTCGATCATCCATGCCGGCGATGGGCCTATTTTCACGCCGCGCAGCAGCCGCGCGGTGTAGCGGGGGCAAAAACCGGGGTTGAGAACCTCCACCGAGGTCAGTGCGGCTACATCGCCGGCGGTGGGAATGCCATCGAGGTTGGGCAGCTTCAGGGGCTTGCCCAGCACGGCAGCCACTTCGCGGGCGATGCCGATGTGGCCCAGGGCGTCGGGGCGGTTGGAGGTCACTTCGACATCCAGAACGATGTCGCGATCGTTCTCTTCGATCTCCTCGATGGGAAAGCCGATCCGCATCAAGAGCGCAGCCAGCTCCTTGGCGGGAATCGTCACATCCACGTAGTCCGTCAGCCAATTCAGGGAGATCTTCATCGTCCGTCCGATCCGATTCTGCCGGCGGTGCCCTCGTTACGGCAACTTCGCCCGGCGGTCCGGCCATCGCCAGGGCGAAAAAGTTAATGATATAGGCTTTGCGCGGCTTTCGAAAGTGCTTCTCGCCAAGAGCGGGCCGCTGCCGGCAAATTGTCACAGCCCCCGGGCGGCCGCGGCAATGATGGGCACGGGCAAATCGGCCAAAGGCTCACCTCGGAAAACCTGCACGCGGCGACCGCGGGGAGCGAAGTGCGCGGGGTCCGTCGGACCGAAAAGCACCAGTGTCGGGATGCCCAGTGCGGCGGCCAGGTGGGCGGGACCAGAATCGTTGCCGACAAAAATGGCGGCCTCGGCCAGTGCCCCCGCCAGAACCGCCAAGGATGGCGCGACCAGCGTGCACCGCCGCCCCGCCAGTGCCGCGATGGGTCCTTCCCCCAGCCGCTCGACCTCCACCGGGCCGACAACAAACACCGCCTGCATCGGCAAGGCATCGGCCAGCGCCTCAAAGCGCTCGGCGGGCCAGCACTTGGCGGGCGAGCCGCTGCCGATATGCAGGATGGCGTACTCGCCCGCGGCGCCTATGCCGACCTGCTGCACGGCAGCCCGACCTGAACATCGCAATTGCGACCTTGCCCGCCACGGCGCCGGCGATGACAGCCGCCGCCGCGCGGTTTCATCCAGACCGGCGCGATCGGCCCAGAAGTCCAGCAGGTGCGCGCGCTGCCCCTTTTCCGGACGAACCGGCAGGAACAGCGATGACTTGGCCCCCGTCAACGCCACCAGCCGCGCTTCGGCGGTTTGGTCGCCGGCCGCGAAGCAACTGACTAGCCGCTCGCACGGCCCCAGCCGGCGGGCCAGCGCTCCATCCGCCGCCGGGGCGGCCGAGGCAAAGAGCTCATGCATGGGCAGCGTGGAGAAATCCAGGCAATCGTCGATGACCCCCAGTTCCACCAGCAACCGGCCCACCTCGCTTCCGGCCGCCAGAACGATTCGCTCGGCCGGCTGGCGCACGGCCGTCAGAAGATGCGAGAAGAGCACCAGATCGCCCAGCGCGCCGCTATGGATTGCCAGCAGAGTCGTGCCTGCTTCCTCCCGCTCCTGGCCTGCCGGCTTCGCTCAAGCTGCACCGGGCACGCCAGCCTCCAGACTCGAGCCTACTCCACGACCGTCGCCTCGCGGCCAAGCACGCGCACGTGAGCGCCGGCATCGGTCAGCAGCACCAGGCCGTCCACCGGGTCGATATCGACGACACGGCCGGTGATGTGCCGCCGGCCAGCGCGGATCGTGTGCCACTCGTTGAGCATGCCGCAGCGAGCGGCCCAGCCGGTGCGGATTTTGGCCACGGCGGCGGCCGCACCGGCGGCTGAGGACAACAACAACACCCACGCATCCAGCCGGCGCAGCACGGCGCGGGCGATGGGGATGCGGTCGAGCTGCTCCCCCACCGCCGCCGCCAGGCTGGTCGCGGGCAAGGCCAGGTCCGAGCGCGGCGGCTGGGCGTTGACGTTGATGCCCATGCCGATGACCCAGTTGGCCCCGCGGCCCGCCGGGTGGCGTTCCACCAGGATGCCGGCGAATTTCCGCCCCTCCAGCAGCACGTCGTTGGGCCATTTGAGGCGGCACATCACGCCGTGCGGCAGCGCCTGCTCGATGCCCTCGGCCAC
>PMYD01000060.1 GCA_003171335.1 Phycisphaerales bacterium | reverse complement strand
TCGCTCTTCATAGGTGCCACCTTCATCAGGCGGCATCGCGGTGGTGGCTTTGGCGCAGGGCGCGGATCTGTTCGGCATCCTGGGCTTCGAGTTCCGCGCGCAGGGCCAGGTAGTCCAGCAGGTCCTTCAGCGTGAGCACGCCTTCGAGGTGGCCATCGTGCGTGACGACCAGCCGGCTGGTCTGGTTGCGGCTCATCTTGCGCAGGGCCTCCATGGCGTCGGTCTGGGCCTCGATGGTGTTGGCCTCGCCGCACGGGCCGGTCACCTCGCCGACGGTCTTGCTGGACCAGTCGCCGCGATTGATGCGGCGGAGGTCCTGCGTGGTCACGCAGCCGGTCAGGCGGCCGTCGGCATCGACGACCGGGAACATCTTGTGGTGGTAGCGATAGACGTAATCATCCACGAGCTGCTGCACCGTCAGGTTCGGCGGCACGCTCACCGGCTGGGTGTTCATGAAGCGGCTGACGGGCTCGCCGGCCAGCATCTGGCGGATGAGCACCTGCTGGTAGCTCTGCTTGGCCGCGGAGCGGACGAACCAGCCGATCAGGATCCACCACAGCCCGCCCATGGGGTTGCCCATCATCAGGTTTAAAAAGCCCAGGGCGATGAGGACGATGCCGAACACGCCGCCGACGCGGGCGGCGACGCGCGTGGCCATGCGCAGGTCTTTCTTCCACGCCCACAGGGCCGAGCGCAACACCCGCCCGCCATCCAGCGGGAAGCCGGGGATCATGTTGAACGCCACCAGGATGAGGTTGATCAGCCCCACCCAGCGCAGCACGCCCACGGTGCCGAGATTGCCGCCGGCCGCCGCCACCAGGGCCGCCACGCCCAGGCAGGCCAGCCCGATGACCAGGCTGGCCGCCGGCCCGGCGATGGCCATGAGAAACTCCGCCTTGGGGCTGGGGGGCTCATCGCTCATCTCCGCCACGCCGCCGAAGATGAACAGCGTGATGCCTTTCATGGGCAGCCCGTAGCGCTGGGCCACCAGCGAGTGGCACAGCTCGTGCACGACGATGGAGGCGAACAGCCCCAGCGCCGCCAGCACGCCCATCGCCAGGTACACGCCCCAGTAGTGCCCGGGCATCTCCTGCGGGAAGACGAAGGCCGACAGCGACCAGACCACCAGGGCCACGATCACCAGCCAGCTCAGGTCCACACGCACGGAAAAACCGAATATTTTGAACAGCGTATAACTTTTGCCGAACATCGCCGTTCCTTTCCGTCGGCGGCGGTCAGCGCGGGTTGCGCCGGCACGGCCGTCTCCATACCCATCCCCCATCTGTTCTCATTCTAGGGAGGACTGGGACAGCCGGCGGGCGATGCGGCACGAGCGCGCGCGGCATCGCTAGGTGATTGCCCGATACGGCCTCCGCCGCACCCGGCGTGGCAAGCGGACCGGTTACCGATGCAGCGGCGCAAGCGAGTCCCCTACTATTGAACTACTCTGGAGGCCGAACGATATGCTTCGAGAAATCAGTGAGATTGTCGGCCTGAAAGTTCGCACCATCGATGGGCCGGCCGGGCACGTGCGGGATATCTACTTCGACGAACACTCCTGGCTCGTGCACTACCTCATGGTGGATACGGGCTTGTGGCTGTCTGGCCGGCAGGTGCTGATCGAGCCGGACCAGTTCGGCTCGCCGGACATGGAGCTGGGGGAGCTGCCCGTGGACTTGACGCGGCAGCAGGTGGCCGCCGCCCTGCCCAAGAGTTACGACCCGCCGGTGGATGAGCGCCGGGAACTGGCCTTGGCGCGCGAGATGGGATGGTCGGCGCCCTGGGAACAGCGGCCCACCGAAGCGCCGCTGCTGCACGCGGCCGCCCAGGAGGCCACGCGGCTGATGCGCCAGCAGGTGGATGAGCCCGAGCCACACGGCCACCGCAGCATGCTGGAGGTGGTGGGCTACCACCTGCAGGCGGAGGATGGGGAAATCGGGCACGTGTGCGATTTTCTGGTCGACCTGGCGAGCTGCCAGGTCCGCTACCTGGTGGTTGATACCCGCAACTGGCTGCCCGGCCGCAAGGTGCTCATTTCGCCGCCGTGGATTTCGCATATCAGTTGGGCCGACCGCCGGTTCCGCGTCGAACTGGCCCGCCAGCAGGTGCGGGAAAGCCCGCCCTACCGACTGGCGACGCTGGTGAACCGGCAGTACGAGCGCCGGCTGCGCGAGCACTACGGCCGCCAGGACAGCGGAGAAGAGGAAAGCGGTTAATCGGTTACTGTAATCGGAAAAGGCAGACATGTGGCACAGCGCAGCGATGAGCAGATCCAGGCGGAGGTCGCCGAGCATCTGCGCCAGGATGGCCGGGTGGAACTGGAGCGCGTGGAGGTACGGGTGCACCAGGGGGTCGTCGAGCTTTCCGGCCACGTGCCCTCGGTAATGGCCCACCAGGCGGCCACGGAGGTGGCGCAGGCCGTGCCGGGCGTTCGCGATGTGGCCAATCGGCTGGCCGTAGTGTACACGGCCGCCAAGGCCGCACCGACGGACCAGGAACTGCAGGCCGCCGCGCAGGATGTGCTGCGGAGCAACGGACAAATCGACGCCGCGCGGATCGGCGTTCGGGCAAGTAAGGGGGTTATTGTGCTGCAAGGTAGCGTCGAATCGTATTGGCAACGGACTCTCGCCGACCAGGCCGTCCGGGCTGTCGAGGGCGTCAGGCAGGTTCTAAACGAGCTGGCCGTGGTGAGCGGGCAAGCGACGGAGGACCTGCGAATCGCCCGCGACATCCTGCTCGCCCTGAGGCGCAGCGCGCTGGTGGAGGTGGAGGATGTGAGGGTCAAGGTGAAGGATGGCCGCGTGATCCTGTCGGGCACGCTGCCGCACTGGCAGGCGCTGCGCGCTGTTGAGGAGGCGGCCTGGCGCACGCCGGGGGTGAGGGAGGTCGTGAGCAATCTGCGTGTGGCTCCGTGAACAAAGGCGGGAGGCCCTTCGACGGGNNCCCGTCGAAGGGCCTCCCGCCTTCCTGCTCGCTACGATTCAATGGGGGATTGGGGATGAATCGATGGACCACGTTGATGGACTCCAGGCGCCGCGGCGCGGGTTGGCCTTCGGGGCGGCCGCACTGATCGTGGCGGCGCTGGCCGGCGGGGCCGCGGGCCAGTTGACGGACCATGCGATCAGCGATGCCGTGGACGATCGGATTGGCGAGGACCCGGCGATCCGGTGCGAGGGGATCGACGTGTCGGCGGCCAACGGGCTGGTCACGCTGTCGGGCCGCGTGGACTGCCTGTCCTGCCGGCTGCGCGCGGACGCCGTGGCGCAGACCGTCCGCGGCGTGCGGGCGGTGATCAACCACCTCCAGGTTGTACCACCGACCGGCCGGCTGGCGGAGTCGGTCATCCGCGATGTCGAGCGGGCCTTGCTGTACGACCCGGTGACGGCCCAGCAGGAAATCAAGGTGCAGGCCGAGGGCGGCGTGGTCACGCTGACCGGTGCGGCCAACGACTGGCCGCACAAGCAGGCGGCCTGGGCCGTGGCCTCGCAGGTGCTTGGCGTGACGGAGGTGAAGAACGCCCTGCTGATCCGCGGCCGGCCGGCCCGCGGCGATGCCGAGATCGAGGCGGAGATAAACCAGGTGCTGCGCTGGGACGGCCTGGTAGATCACGCCCTGATCGAGGTGAGCGTGCACAAGGGCTTGGTTAAGCTGTCGGGCGTGGTGGCCAGTGCGGCCGAGTTTGCCCGCGCCCGCGAAGATGCCCAGGTGGCCGGCGTGGAGATCGTCGATGCCTCGCCGCTCCACGTGGAGCGCTGGACGCGCGACAAGGAGCTGCGCCGCGGGAAATATGCACCCGCCGATGCGGCCGAACTCCAGCGTGCGGCCCAGCAGGCGCTCGGCCGCCAGCCGCGGCTGGCGAATTTCGCCGTCACGGTGGAAATCCGAGGCCACGTCGCCATCCTGCGCGGCACGGTGGGCAATCTGTACGCGCGGCGGCAGGCGGAGCGCACGCTGCGCACGGTGGTGGGCATCGGCGCGATCACCAACCGGCTGAAGGTGCGGCCGGCCGAGGCGGCGGAGGATCCCGTCATCGCGGCGGATCTGCGGCTGGCGCTGCGGCGCGACCCGCACCTGGCCGACCTGCCCCTCCAGGTGGCCGCCAGCGGCGGCGTGGCGCGGCTGGCCGGCACGGTGGACACGTATTTCCAGAAGGCCCGCGCGGAGGACCTGGCCTCGATGGCCCGCGGCATTTACGCCGTGAGCAACCAGGTGGAGGTCCGCCAGGATGCCGCGGCGTTCATCACCAGCCCGTACGTGGATGAGGGCGACGGCCGCGATTACGCCTGGTACCAGCCCCAGCCGCGGCGGATCGTGCGGGATGATGAAACCGTTCGCGCCGCCATCGCCGAGCATCTCCGCTGGAGCCCGTACATCAACGCCGACGCCGTGCAGGTGGCCATGCACGCCGGCGTGGCCACGCTGACGGGCAGCGTCGCCTGCGACACGCAGAAACGTGCCGCCGAGCACAGCGCCTACGGCGGCGGGGCGGCGTGGGTCGTCAATGAGCTGAAGGTGGAGCATGAATTGGTGAAGTCAGCGAAAGAGTAAAAGCCAAAATTAGCAGGGATTCAGGGGATGCAGGAGATAAGAATAAAACGATAAATGAAATAGAGAGCAGAATCTGTCACGCTTTAGGAACCGCTTGGTGCATTCTCCGGCCGTTTACTCTCTCTTGCCGTTATCGTATCTGTTTAGCGGGTTGACCAGCTCACGCAGCCGGTTCGTTCGGTTGAGATTGTCTTCCCCGCCCGCCATTGTCAATCGTTTCCGATAGTTTT
>PMYD01000027.1 GCA_003171335.1 Phycisphaerales bacterium | reverse complement strand
CCAGAGAAAAATGTTAGTCACTCACAGGCGTTAGTGTTGAACCTACCGCCCCATGCAGCATTTCTTGTATTTTCTGCCGCTTCCGCAGGGGCATGGATCGTTGCGCCCCAGTTTGCTGCCGGGGCGGATGATCGGTTTCTTCTTTCCGAAGGCGGCCTCCAGGTAGCCGCTCTTCAGGGCGGCAGCGTAGGCCCCCAGCAGCCGGCCACCGCCCAGCCGGCCTTCGGCCTCCAGGTACGCCAGGAATGCCCCGCACAGCCGGGGCACATCCTCGCGGACCGCCTCGGGCACCGCCAGCCGGGCCACCGGCCCCAGCAGTGCGGCCTTCACATCGGCCTCTTCGACCTCCTCCGGCTCGATCGAGCGGCCTTCGCAGGAGGCCCTCAGGAAGGTCACCAGCAGTTGCCCGGCCGGCTCGCGCAGCGCCGAAGAGAACGCCGATAGACCATCGCACTGACAGAAGTCGCTTACCCAGTTCTCGATCTTTTCAACCGTGTACGGGCCGAGCATAAAGCCTCCTTGGCCGGCGGATGAACCGCCCGCGGGGCGACTCGCCTGCCATCGCCGGTGAGGAACATATCAACTTGAACCGGCCCGGGGGAACAGGAAAGGCAAAGCCGGAAGAACGGGGGTGCACGCCAGAATTGCGGCATCAGGTGGCATGCCCTCACGCCGGAAGGCCGCCGGGGGCGGCCAAGGCGGGTGGGCATGTCTTGCGGCGGCGGCACATCTTCGCCTCAGCGAACGGCCATGCCCACCCGTCCGGTGCTTGCGCACCATCCGTGAGGGCATGCCACCTCCCGACCTGGGTGATCCGTGCCGCTTTTTGTCGTACACCCAAGAACGGCCGGCCTCGTGGCGTTTGGGGCTGTGCCTTAGCATCAAGCTTCAGGCCCCAGGCTCCTCATTTCCTGCCCGCCCGGCCAGCGGATTTCCAACTCCAGCGGCACGTTTGAGCGGCAGGTGACCACGGGCTTGTCGGCGGCGTGGCGGCGGGCCGCGCAGTGCAGGTCGAGCAGGCCGCCAGCGCCGAAGGGATAGTTGCTCACGCCATGCTCCTCGGTCAGGCGGATGTCCCAGAGCAGGCGGTTGCGGTCGGCGGCCGGCCGCAGGCCGAAGACATATTCAAATAGGACCGCGATGGGCCCAAGACCGCTCCAGCCGACGAAGTTCGGCTTGGCCGGCTTGCCCGGTGCGGCCGCCTCGGGGGCGTAGTTCTCCCACACCGTGCCCGTGTCGCGAAACACGGCCACGACGTTGTCCAGGTGATTGCGGGCGATGGCGGCGGCCAGATCGTCGAAGCAGCCGGCAACGGGGCTGGCGTCGCCAGTATCCGGGCGGCCCTGGCCGCCTGCCTGCGTCAGCCCCCGCAGGATCATGTAATTGGTCGGTGGCCAGACCCCGCCGCGCCAGTACCCCCCGGCCGGGTCATACACGGCGTGGTCGGCCGCCAGCGTGGGCACGCGGTGCGGGCGGTTGAAGGTGCGCGGGTCCTCCAGATGTTCCGCCAGGCGTGCCGCGCGCGCGGGCGTGGCCACCTGGGAAAGCAGCGCCCACAAGCCGGCCACCGATTTGACGCCGCTGAGCGCGCCATCGGCGTAGCGGTCGAAATAGTAGCCGGCCTGGTCATCCCACATCGTGCGGTTGATTGTTTCGGCCAGGGCGGCGGCTTCCTGGCGCATGTCGGCGGCCTCGCCGGCGCGGTCCAGCAGCCCGGCCATCTGCGCCAGCAGCCGCGCGGAGAGCACCTGCTGGCAGCAGGCGTCGATCCAGCTCATATGGCCGTGGTGCCAGCGCCAGTAATCGCGGTTGTCGGTGCGCAGGCGCGGCTGGTTGTCCATGCCGCAGCCCCAGCCGCTGGACCAGTAGGCGCCGTCGGGCCAGGTGCGGAAGTTGCGACACCAGCGGTGGTACGCCATGAGCACCGGCCAGACGGCCTCCAGCCGCCGGCGGTCGGCGAAGTTCCGGTAATACTCCCACTCCGACCAGGCCAGCACGTTTGGGCCCGTGGAGGAGGGGTCGAAGCGCTCCCACGCATCCTGGCCGGTGGACTGTCGGATTTCGCGGCAGATGAAGCCGTCGTCGTGCTGTTTGGCGTACAGATTGTCCAGCGTGCGCTGGAAGTTGAAGGCCCGCGCGCCATAGCGCCCAAACATCAGGATGAAGACGCTATCCCACAGGAATAAGCAATCGTTGAACGCGGTATCGATGAAATTGGCCACGAAGGATGAGCCGGCCGAGGGGCGGCGGAGATTGGAGAAGGCGATTTCCCACACCTTCCAGTAGCAGGCGATGGCGTCCTCGTGCCCGGCCCACAGGGGCTGGGGCAGCAGCGGCCGCGCGGCCGCAAATGACGGCAGTTGTTCTTCTTGCGCCTGGAGCAAACGAAAGGAATTGGCCTTGGCCAAGGGTTCGATAATGTGGCACTGATATTGCATTGCCGCACGCGCCTCCATGTTAATAGCGGTCGGATCTTCTCGGATCGCCGGCAGGATCTTCGGCCTCACTGCGGCCGGCGAGCCCTGCGCTGTGCTGCATAGAATATCTGCATAGGAGGAATTTGGGCGCCCTTTCTTTCGCGCAAACACATGGCTGAAAGCTAAGCGAGGAACAGCGCATATGACCATGCATCCGGAGCAGCGGCAGGAGATTCTCTCTGCAAAGCACGCCGGTCCCCATGCGGCAGGCGGCCGCGTGATTTGGCGGGATGTGGCGCTTGTCGTGGTCGTGGCGGCGCTGGTGCGCGCGCCGTGCCTGGTCATTTCGTGCCAGGACCGGTCGCGCCAGGTGGATCCCGATTCTTCTTCCTACCTGTCTCTGGCGGATGAACTGGCCGCCGGCCACGGATTCGGCCGGCCGATGGTCTTGCGGCCGGGGGAGCCGGCACAATGGACACCCGAACTGTTCAGAACCCCCGGATACCCTGCGGTGCTGGCGGCTTCCAAATGGCTTACCGGGGATGCGCTGCTGCCGACCATTATCCTTCAGAATATCCTGGGGCTGGCGCTGTGCGCGGGCCTGGTGGTGATCGGCCAACGCGGCTTGGGCCGCGCGGCAGGCTTGCTGATGGGCCTGCTGGCGGCGGTGGATTTACAGGCCGTCGCCCTGGCCAACAGCATCCTGACGGACTTCCCCTTCGCCCTGCTGGTGTTGGCGGCCACGCTGCTGGCCGCCAGGGTGCTCAGCCGGCCCTCGCTGCCTGGGGCGGCGGCGACGGCGGGCCTGCTGGGTGCGGCGGCGCTGGTGCGGCCGGCGGGAATTGGGCTGCCCATCGCGCTAGGGGCATGCCTGCTGGCGATGAGCCTGAAGCGGAAGAATCTCCGGCTGGCGATGGCGGCGCTGATCGTGGCGCTGATGGGCAGCGGCATCATCGGCGCGTGGATCATCCGCAACGGCCGGGCGTGCGGGCAATATGCGCTGTCGTCGGTGTCGCGGTTCAACTACATCTCGAATTTCGGCTGCCACACGTTGGAAGCCGCCCAGGGCATTTCCTACCCCGTCGCCTTTGATCGCTTGACGGACCAGATGGGCCTCACCTCCGCGGATGTGCGGTACCACGCGCTTGGGAGGCAGCAGGAGCAGCGGCTCCACGATGTCGTCAACCGCGTGCTGCGGCAATACCCCGGGGCTTTTGCCCGAATCACGGCAAAAAACATGGCCAATTTGTGGTTTGGCCCGGACAAGCTCCTCCTATCCACGCTGGGGGCGCCGCCGCTCAGTTTGGGGATTCTTCGCCCCTCCAGCGGCCAGCCGGTGCACTGGTCGGCATGGGGGCTGCTGGCTTTCAACTCCTTGTGGCTGGGGACGCTCTACATCCTGGTCCTGCGAACGATCGTGCTGCGCCTGCGCGGCCGCCCGATGCAAGCGATGACATGGCTCGCCCTGATGGCGGGGCTGTACGTCCTGCTGGTGGCCAGCGGCCCGCTAGGCGACCCAAGGTTGCGCGCGCCCGCCACCGTGCCGCTGCTGCTGGTTGGAGCGGCCGGCCTAGCCGCGCGGCGGCCGGCGGCGAATCTCGGGCGGGGCAGCGCGCCGGATCATTCGTTAGGCGGCTGGAGCCAGGCCGGCGATGCGCAGGCGGCGGCGTGACCGCGCAGACTTCTATGAGGCCTTGAGCAAAGGGGCCTGGCTTCGTTGCCAATTCCCTCTATCGAAGCGGAGTACCACGAGGAAGCCAAGGCGACGCAGGCATACGGTGTGCCTCGACCTCGCCGCCGCCCGCGCCAACATCGACGCGGTGCATCCCGGCATGCCCGTTCTGGAACTTTCCAACCGCACCGGCCAGGGCATGGAGGCCTGGCTGAGCCGGATCGAAGCGCAACTCGCAGAGGTCCCGACGCGTAAGGCCTGAGGAACTGCGGATTGAGCAGTTTTCCTTACTCCTTATCGTGCACACGCGTTGCCCTTTCTATCGACCACCGCGTGAGTTGGGCTCTTTTGCTTGCAAGACAACCAGTTTTCCGTGTAATGTCGGCGGCGGCTGGCGAGGAAGCGGCCTGTTTAGTAGGAGCGGCGGCCATGAAACTGACGCGCGTGCTGGTGGCGTCGTGCTATCTCAATCACGAGCGGGATGTGGACCCGGCACGGGCCATTGAGCTCAATCGCCAGATGGTTTTGGAGGTGCTGGACCTGGCGGCCGAGTTTAAGCCGGACTTTGTGCTGTTTGCCGAGGAAGTGCTTCAGCAGGGTCTGGCCTGGTCCTCGGGCGACACGCCCAAGGTGGTCAAGTGGGCTGAGCCGGTGCCGGGGAAATTCCTCGACCAGGTGGCCGAGAAGGCCAAGGCCCTGAAGAGCCACGTCATCGTGCCCTTCCTGTCGAAAGAAGATGGCCTGGTGTACAACACCGCCTTCATCCTGGACCGCAAGGGTCATCGGCTGGGCGCCTACCGCAAATACCACGCCACGGGCTACGAGATCGAGGCGGGCGTGACGCCGGGCGACGAGTTTGGCATCTTCCAGACCGACCGCGGACCGATTGGCTGCGCGATCTGCTTCGACCTGAACTACCCGGATATCGGCGTGGCCCTGGCCCGCGCGGATGCCCGCTGCGTCTTCTGGCCCACGATGTGGAACGGCGGCAAGCGCCTGGCCGCCTGGGCCATGGACTACGGCTTCTTCATGGTCCGCTGCCACGCGGGAGCCGGACAGATCGTCGGCCCGGTGGGCGAAACACTGGCCGATGCGGATAAAGGCCACGATCTGAAGACGTTCTCGGGCAAGGTGTTCTGGACCTTCGCCGAAGTGAATCTCGACGGCCGGACGTATCATCCGGACTTCCACTGGGCCAAGCTCAAAAAGATCCAGGAGAAGTACGGCGATGGCGTACTCGTGTCGAACATGGGCGATGAGGGCAATATCCGCCTGGAAAGCCGCATGAAGGATATGACCATCGAGCAGATCCAGGAGCAGTACGAGCTGAAGCCCATGTGGAAATACCTCGACGAAGCCGCGTGCATCCGCCAGCATGCCCTGTGGGAGCGAAAGAAGAAGTGATGACCGCCGATGGCGGCCCTGGCCGCCCGCTGCGAATCCTGCTCCTCGGGCGCGGCGGCAACCTGGATGGCTCCCAGCGCCAACTCAGCTACCTGGCCAGCGGGCTGGATGCGCAGCGCTTTGCGCTGACCCTCGTGCTGAATGAGGAGGGCCCGCTGGCCCAGCAGCTCCGCCAGCAGGGCCGCGAGGTGCACATCCTGCGCTTCCGCAAGTGGCGAAGTTTTCCCGACTGCCTGTTTCGCTACGGGCCGGCCGCGCGCCTGGTGGCCCTGGGCCGCCGCCAGGGTGTGGACATCGTGCACGCGTCGGACCTGTGGCGCGCGGGATATGCCCATTACGCCGCCCGCGCCCTGGGCGCCGCCTGCATCCTGCATGTGCGCGGCCCCATCACGCCTCACGATATGGCCAAGCATCGGCTGCGCCATGCATCGGCCGTTATCGCCATCGCCCAGCGCTACGAGCAGGACCTGGCGGCCGCGGGACTGGATGGCGGCAAGGTGCAGGTCATCGATGATGCGGTGGACCTGGGCCGCTTCAGGCCGGACCCCTCGGCGGCGCCGGCGCTGCGCCAGGAAATCGGCCTGGCCGACTGCCTTCTCGTGGGGCTCGTGGGGAGAATCGAACCTTTCAAGTGCGTGCGCGAGTTTGTGGATATCATCGCGCCTCTGGCCGGCGGCGCCGATGGACGCGTGGCCTTTCTGGTGGTCGGCCAGCCGGGGCCGCGATCATATTACAAGGCCCTCCTGGAGACGGTCCGCCAGCGCGGGCTCAGCCGGCAGGTGATCTTCACCGGTCGGCGGGACGACATGCCGCGCGTGATGGCCGGCCTGGATGTGCTGGTGACGCTTTCGGGCGGCTCGACCATGTTCGAGGCCATGGCCTGCGGCGCGTGCGTGCTGTCCGTGCGGGCGGATGGGCGGCATTCGGTTCACACACGCCACGATCAGACCGCTTGGTGCGTTACGACCAATCAACACCAGCCGGCGACGGCGGCCCTGGCGCAGCTTCTGGCGGATGGGGAGCGGCGGCGCCGCTTGGGCAATGCCGGGCGAATCCAGGTGCAAGAGCACCTTTCCGCTGGGCGGATGGTCGTCGCCACGGCGGCGCTTTACGAACGTTTCGCCGTCTGCTGAGTGAGCTGGCGGCGGCTCGACGTGGAGCCGCGAAAAAGCAGCCGCACGCCGTTCCATCAGTCGTTCGTCCTTCGCGCGGCGGCCTGCGCCGCCAGTTGGCGGCGACTGAGCGATGAGCCGCGAAACAGGCGGCGGACCCGGTTTCGCCACGGAATCAGCGGTTCCCGCAGGCGCACCAGCGTAGCCCGCCGACGGCCGCGGCGGATGGCCCGGCGCGCGGCTGCCACCCACGAGGCCTCGCCCAAACCGCGTGCCTCAGCGGCGCGGACCAGACCGTTCCAGTAATCAAGCTGCAGCGGCCGCGTCAGCTTCACGTGACAGATTTGTGCATCGCTCGCATCGCGGGCAAAAGCCGGCGGCAAGAGCTCCGCTCCGATACGGAAGGCCAGGATGGAGCGCAAACATTTCTCGCAGCGACAGCAGTTATGGTGGCTGGCGGAATTTTCAAAACAGACCCGCAGATGCCGCATCGCCTCGGGCCAGGCCCCCAGAACCTCGGCCTTCTCGACCCGGCCAAGTTCGCACGCATCATCGACCACACGGAAGTGGCGGCTGCTGAGGAACGGATCGCTCACGGGATGAGCGGCCCAGAACCGGCCCAACTGCGTGTACCCGACGCACGCCGCGATCAGCGCGGAGTCAAATCGGCCCGCCAACAGCCGCAGCCCGCCAACCAATTGCGTGCCAAAACTGTCGCCCCATGTCGTCGGCAATTCATGGAAATTGGTCCGCAAGGCAATACAAGGCAGGTGCAGGCTGTCGAGCATGGCCCGCGCCCCCGCCAGCAGGCCGGCATACATCTCCGCTGCGCCGGTCTGATTGAGCCAGATGTCAAACCCCTCCATAACCACGCCCGCCCCAATGCGGCGACTCCGCCGGCCTGCCAGGCGCTGGCTATGCCGCCAGACCGTATAAGCGGAGTCGATGCCGCACGAAAACGGCACGACCGCCAGCCCCCCCTGGGCCGGCGGCGGGGCCTCGGCCTCCTCGCGCCCCCGGATATCGATCGGGCGGTACTTCTGCGGCCGCCAGACATGCCAAATGGCCATGTATTCCTCGAGATTGGCCAACAGGGATGGTGAAACGGCGCCCTCCACGATGACCGAGCGGCCCTCCTGCATCATGGGAAAAAGAAGCCCGACCACAAAGGGGTCGGCCCAGCTTGTCAGCGCCGGCGCCCACGCCGTCGGCAGCCGCCACCACAGGTGCACGGGCTCTGCGCCGCCGGTCAGGCGGGCGGCGAGGCAAACCTCCTGCGCCTCCAGGCGTTGGGGTTCCAGCTCCAGATGCATCGCTTCCATGGGCCAAAAGTGTACTGGCCACCTGGCGCCCCGACAATCGGAGAAAGCTTCTGGCCTTCGCGGTCAGTGAGCCGGTAGAATGCCTTTTTCTCGTTTTTCAAGCAAACGATAGTAGAAGCTCGGGCAATCAAGCTTTCGCCAGCCAAGGAGCGCGCCATGCGTCTTGTGTGCGGACTGTTATTAGTTTCGCTCTTCATCCCGGCGGCCCGTGCGGCCGAGTTCTACGTCTCCCCCGATGGCACGCCCAAAGGCGATGGCAGCAAAGAGAAACCCTGGGACCTCCAGACGGCGTTGGGCCAGCCCGCCGCCGTCAAGGGCGGCGACACCATCTGGGTCGCCGGCGGCAAGTACAGCCGGGCGTGGGATGGCACGTCGCTCTTTGACAGCAAGCTCACCGGCGAAGAGGGCAAACCCATCCGCGTCCGCGTCCAGCCGGGCCAGCGGGCCACGCTCGACTGCGCGCCGGTGGCCAAGGTGAACTGGTCCACGCTCATGATCCACGGCGCGTGGACCTGGTTTGAGGGCCTGGAAGTCACCGACTCCAACCCGCAGCGCAGCGACACCAGCCGCAACACCTGGACGGAGTCCAGCGGCAAGAACAGCGGCGTCAACGTCCGCGGCCCCCACGTCAAGCTCATCAACATGGTGGTGCACGATGTGACCTCGGGCATCGACTTCTGGCAGACCTCCGAGGACTCCGAGCTGTACGGCAACATCATCTATTACTGCGGCTGGCAGGGCGCCGACCGCGCGCACGGCCACGCCATCTACACGCAGAACGACAAGGGCACCAAGACCATCGCCGAGACGATCGCCTTCGATTCCTTCGGCTGGGGCCTGCACGCCTACGCCGGCGGCAACGCGTACGTGCGGAATTACGACATCGTGGGCAACGTGCTGTTTAACGGCGGGGCCATACGCGCCGAGGGGAGGCCCACGGAGAATCTGCTCATCGCCGGTGGCGGCGGCGGCTCCAAGAAGAACATCCGCATCGACGAGAACTTCACGTACTGCGCGCCGGCCTTGGCCACCAGCGCGGACAAAGATTACGGCGGCGGCACCAAACTGGGCTGGAACTGGGACTACCGCAACGTCTCCACCACCATCCGCAAGAACACCTTCGTGGGAGGCGCTTATCCCGTGGAGTTGTGGTCCTGGGACGAGATCACCTTCACCGGCAACAGGGTGGTGGCGTTCCCCAAGGCCCTGGGTGCCATCTCTCTGATCGCCCAGAACGACCAGAGTGCCGGCAAATACAGCTTCGCCGACAACACGTACTACGACGCCTGCGGCAAGCTCAAGCTCAACACGTCGGCCCACTTCGACCAGGGCAAGGGCGACACCGTCTTCGACGCCGCCACCGCCACCTCCTGGGACGCCTGGAAGGCCGCCAGCCTGGACGCCAACAGCAAAATCGAAAGCAAGCTGCCCACCGGCACGTGGACCAGCGTGCGCCCCAACAAGTACCAGAACGGCCGGGCCAACGTCATCATCTACAACTGGGACGCCAAGGAGGCCGTCGAGGTCGATGTCGCCGCCGCGGGACTCAAGGAAGGCGACGCGTTTGAGATCCGCGATGGCCAGAACTTCTTCGGCGCCCCGGTCGTCACCGGCAAGTTTGCCGGCAAGAGTGTCAAGATTCCCATGAAGGGCCTGACGATCGTCGAGCCGGTGGGCAAGGTGCCCGTGGCGCCCGTGCACACGGCGCCGCAGTTTGGCATTTTTGTTATCGTGAAAAAGTAACCGCACCGTGGCGCCATCTTCCGCCGCGCTTGGAAGGGCATTTGCATGCTGACGACCGAAGTTCGCGACCATAACGGGGCACCCGCGCTCTTTCTCAACGGCCGGCCGCACAACGGGCTGATGTTCTATCATTCCGACGCGGCCTCGGCGGCGTTCGAACTGGAAAAGCTGGCCGCCAGCGGCATCGACCTGGTGACCTTTTACTATTCCGTCGGCCTATCAGAAGACGGCAGCTCCGATTTCTCCGCCATGGATGAGGCCATCCGCGCGCTGCGGGCTCACCACCCTCGCGTGATGCTCATGCCGCGGATCAACCTGGAGCCGCCCTCGTGGTGGAAGGTCCGCCACCCCTCCGAACTCATGGTGAGCCTGGACCCGGTGACCCGGGCCGCCAAGCCGGCCGGCATGGTCTCTTTCGCCTCAAAGCTGTGGCGCGAGGAATACGGCAAGGCCCTCGAGGCATTTGTGCGCCACTGCGAACAAGAATGGCCTGATATCGTCTTCGCGTACCACCCCGCGGGCGGCGCGGCCTGTGAGTGGAGCTACTCCTGGGACCACGTGCTGAGCGATTACAGCGTGCCACAAAAGCAGGCGTACCGCGCTTGGCTGCGGGCCCGCTATGGCGGCGACATTGACCGGCTGGCAAAGTCCTGGGGCGACCAGGTGGCCGCATTCGACCTGGCCGAGCCACCCACCGACCGACTGCGCGTGCCCATGGGGCCGGCCGTGCTTGACCCCAGGAAAGACCGGCCGATCATCGATTATCTCACGTTCCACTCGGAGATGGCCGCCGAGGCGGCGCTCTATTTTTGCCACATCATCAAGACCACGCTCGCCCAGCTTGGCCGCAGGAAGATGTGCGGCGTGTTCTACGGCTATCACGTGTGGAATGCCTGCCGGCCCGGCTGGTTCCACAACAGCGGCCACCACGCGCTGGAGAAACTGCTCAGTTCGTCGGATGTGGATTTTATCAGCTCGCCTTACTTCTATCCCGAGCGTCATCCGGGCGGCATCTATGCCTCCCAGGCCCCCGCCGCCTCCATCCGCTACAACGGCAAGCTCTTCTATAGCGAGGAAGACACCCGCACCTTCCTGTGCAGGCCCGCCGACGGCGCCTGGAGCACCAAGGTGGACGATCGCGAAGGCACGATCGCCGTCATGCGCCGCAACTTCACCGGCGCGCTCTCTGACGGCGGCACCCAGTGGTACATGGACATGTTGGGCCTGGGCTGGTTCCGTGATGACGAACTGATCGCCGAGATGGGCCGCCAGCGCCAGCAGGCCGATCGGTGCCTGAGTGAAGACCGACACACAGCGGCGCAGGTGGCAGTGATCGTTTCCAACCAGAGCGCTCCCTATTTCTTCTATGACAATGGCGTCTTCGACTCCATGCACGGCCGGCAGATTCCGGAACTGGCCCGCCTGGGGGCGCCGTGGGACATGATCCTGGCGAGCGATATTGAGCGCGTCTTCGCCGGCCGCCAGGAGGCGCCATACCGGCTGGTGATCTTCCTGGACACGCTGTACCTCACGCCTTCCCAGCGCCAACTCATCGCCCGGCACGTCGCCCGCGGCGGCCGCACGCTGCTGTGGATGTACGGCGCGGGCATGATCACCGAGCAGGGCATCTCCGCCGAGGCCGCCAGCGAACTGGCCGGCATTCGCCTGGCGATTGACCTCAAGAGCAACGATGATGCCCGGGTCGAAACCTTCATCACCGGCCAGCGCATCACCTACGGCGAGGACTCCGTCGTCAGCCCGCTGCTCTGGGGCCAGGACGCGGATGCCCAGACCCTGGGCTGGCTACTCTTCCCGCGCCGTCCGGGTTTGCTGGCCAAGGACATGGCGAGTTGGCGCTCGATCTGGAGCGCCGCGGCCGGCATGTCCGCCTCGGTGCTGCGGGCGTTGGCCCTGCGGGCCGGGGTGCATCTCTACAGCCAGGCCGACGACCAGGTGCTCCGCGCCGGCAGCCTCCTGACCCTGCACAGCACGCTGGATGGCCCGCGCAAGGTGTACCTGGGCGGCCCGCACGATGTGCACGACGCCCTGACGGGCCAGCCGCTGGCCCAGGGGGCCAAGGAGATGATCGTCGACCTCCGCCGCGGGCAGACGGCCATGTGGCGGATCTCTCCTGCCAAACTATAGGGAGTTTGGCTGTCGCCTGATGGGCTGCATCCACTCTCTGCGCGCGCCGCCAGGTCGCTATTATTCCGTAGATAGGAGGCCATTCATGCGAGGCACTCTAAACATGCTGGCGGCGTCTCTTGTGGCGGCTTTCCTGTGCGGCTGTGCGGGCTCTCATGCCGGCGGTGAACCCCAAGCCAATCTGGTCAAGATGACCAACGGCCTGAAGTACGCGCCCGCGGAAATCACGATCACAGCCGGGCAGACCGTTCACTGGAAGAACGTGGCCCTTTTCGGCCACACCGTGACCGCCGACGCCTCGCTCGCCAAGCGCCCCGCTGACGTCGCGCTCCCGGCCGGCGCTGGGCCCTTCAACTCGGGCAACATCGGCCTTGGCAAGGAATTCAGCTACACCTTCACGGTGCCCGGGACGTACAAGTATTTCTGCATCCCCCATGAGACCTCCGGGATGACGGGCACTGTGATTGTGAACAAGGCGCCGTGAAATCGCTTCGGGGGGAAGAACGCACGGCGCCCGCTTGTCGCCGCCGCACTTGCCGGCGGAAGAGTCCACACCCTCTTGCCCCGCTGCCGGGCATTTTGCCCATCCGTGGTCCATCGCCGGTTTGGTAACGTAGCGTCTATTCCGGACCGGGAAATCGCGGCGACAACGAGAGAGACAAAATGCCTGTATTTCTGCTTGTTTATTTCCTAATCTACGGCGGCACGCACGCCTATCTGTACTGGAAGCTGCGCCAGGCCGTCGGGCCGATGGGCTGGTGGGCGGCCCTGCCGGCGAGTTTCCTGATGCTGATGGTGCTGGGGCCGATCCTCGTGCGGCTGATCGACCGGCCGGGCACCTTCCGCCTGGCCACGGCGGCGTCGATGGTGACACACGTCTGGATGGCCCTGGTGCTGTGGCTGTTCTGCCTGCTCCTGGCGAGCGATGTCTGGAATCTCGCCATCCGCCTGGGGGCCCTGGCCTGGGCGCCGACAGCGCGGGCGGCATTGCGGCCGGGTGTCGCCCTGGCGGGCGCTCTGGTGCTGACGGCGGCGGCCGCTGTCTACGGCACGATCTGCGCCTGGCAGGTGCGCCCGCGGGAAGTGGTCATTCACACCAGCGCCTTGGCGCCGGGCAGCCGGCCGATCGTCATCGCCCAGTTGACCGATACGCACGTGGGCATCTACACGGGCGCTGGACGGCTGGATCGCGCCCTCTCCATCGTCCGCAGGGTAAAGCCCGACGTGCTGGTCAGCACCGGCGACATGGTCGATTCGCCCCGCCAGCGGATCGACGGTTTGGCACGGATGTTTCACGATGTCGACGCCCCGCTGGGCAAGTTCGCCATTCTGGGCAACCATGAGTTTTACTCAGGGCTTTCCGAGAGCCTGGCGTTCCACGAGGCGGCCGGTTTTCGCCTGCTGCGCCAAGAGCACGTGCAGGTCTGTCCGGGGCTGATCCTGGCCGGCGTGGATGACCGGGCCGGCGATCACCGGGGCTCTGCCGCCCGCTCGGACGAACTGCAGGCCCTGCCCGAGCGCGCTGTATCCCCGGATGGCCAGGATCCCCCGCATCCCTTCGTGATCCTGCTGAAGCACCGGCCCGATGTGCGCGCTGACTCGCTGGGCCGATTCGACCTCCAGCTTTCAGGGCACACGCACGGCGGCCAGATCTTCCCCTTCCACCTGGTCCATCGCCTGATTTTCAAGTACGGCCCCGGGCTGCACGATCTCGGTCAAGGCTCCCAGCTCTACCTCAGCCGGGGGGCCGGCACCTGGGGCCCGCCCATGCGGCTGTTCGCCCCGCCGGAAGTCACAATCATCCGGCTCCTGCCGGCCGAGCAGAGTAAGCTCTAATGTCGCGACATGTAGAGGAGCATGTGAAGCTGCACAATATGCACGGTTAGCACAGTTTGCTTAACCCGGCGCGTGTTGTAAGTGCTTTACTTGCAACGTATTATTCAACCACAGCAGCGGGTCTTAAGCATTATGCACTATTGCTTAAGATGCTTATTGCCCATTTTAACACTTACCTAAGCTCTTGTCGTAACAGGTTTAACCTGAAGGCCGCAAAGAACAACCCCCGTAGGGCCTGCTTAAGGAAAGGCCTGCCGGCGCTTCTCTGTTGCCTGAGAATCTCTCTTCAATTGTCAAGAACTGCCAACGCAGTGCGGCTAGCCCGCACTGGCGGAAACGAATGCATCTAAGATCGTAGCCGCCGCACCCAGCTCCTATGCGATATGCCGTGGATTACTATCATATCCTACTTTTCAATCATGTCAAGCTATTTCCTGAATAATCCCGCAGAGAATCTTTTGAAGTAAATGCGGAGGTTGCCCGAGCAGCTATGACGGGGGGACAGGCCCCGCGGTCTTGCTCAGCAAAGAAACTGGGGCGGCAGCCCTCGCGGACCCGCCGCCCCAGCCGGATTGTGGAGTGCAGCTATGCTGCACGCGCTTCGCTTCTACCCGTGATAATGCGACTGCCAGACCAGGAAGTCCACCCCATCGACCTTGGCGTCGCCGTTGGCGTCACCGTGGTCGCAGGTGGCGCCGCTGGACGTGGGGTAATGGCTCTGCCAGTTCAGGAAGTCCACACCATCGACCTTGCCATCGCCGTTGAAGTCGCCGGGGGCCAAGGCGGTGACGGTCACGCTGCTTGTGCCCGTGAGCGCTGAATCGTTGGCCGTCAGCATCAGCACGTACGTGCCGGCCGTCGAGAAAGTGGCCGTCGTGCTGGCGGCCGCCGGGTTGGTGAAGGTGACCGTGCCGGGGCCGGAGACCATGCTCCAGGCGGCCGTGCACGTGCCGTTGGGCAGACCATCATCGCTGATCGTGCCTGTCAGCGTCAGGGCGTTGGGAATCATCACTTTGGGGTACGCAGTGCTCGCGTTGGCCGTGGGCGCCACGTTAGCCGGCCCGCCGCTGTACAGGTTCATCACGTCGGCGGCGACGAGGGCCTGGCTGTAGATCCGCACATCGTCGATCTTGCCGCCGAAGAATCGGCCGGCATTGAGATCGCTGCGTCCACCGATGTAGATGTTGCCGGGCAGAGTGAAGGTGCCTCCGATGGCGGCATCGGTCACGCGCTGGTTACCGTCCAGGTACACGGTCAGGCCGCCGGAACCCACCGTTGCGCAGTAATGGTGCCAGTTTCCATCGGACACAATGGCGTCGGCGACATCGTCGTAGTTCGTTCTGTCGGCTCCGCCGTCAGGCTCAATGTTCGTCCGCAGCACGGCCGTGGAGGCGGCGGTGTTCTCATAGATCCAGATGTTGATATTGTCAGGGTTGTCCACCGGACCCCAACTGAACATGTAGCGATAGAGGGGGTCATCCGCGGTCTTGTCGGCGAACCAGAAGGCCACGCTGAACTGGCTTGGCAGGGCAAAGCCGGGGGCCGTCACGTAGTTGCTGGTCTCGTTGAACTGAAGTGCGTTGCTGCCGACCTTGCCGGCAATCCAGGTGGGGCTGTTGACCAGCGTGCCATTGCGGCCGTTGCCGGAGGTATCGTTCGCCACGGTGCCCGAGCCCTCATCAAAGGGCAGGTGCAGGGCCATGACCAGGGTGCCGGCGGCCTGGACCGTCACCTGCATGTCATCCGAGCCGGTCAGGGCCGTGTCGCTGGCCGTCAGCCGCAGCACGTAGGTGCCGATCGTAGAGAACGTCGCCGTGGTACCCACGGCGTTGGCGCTGGCGAAGGTGACAGTGCCCGGCCCGGAGACCTTACTCCACGTCGCGGTCACCGAAGCGCCCAGCGGCAGGCCGTCATCGCTGACGGTGCCCGACAGGGAAGCGGTGTTGACAGGCAGGCGAATGCTCTGATCCGATCCGGCATTGACTACCGGGGCCTGGTTAGGCACTGCCGCGGCCACGGTGATCTGGACATCATCCGAGCCGGATAGCGCCGTATCGCTGGCCGTCAGGCGCAGCACGTAGGTGCCCAGGACCGTGAACGTCGCGGCGGTGGCCGGCGAGTTGGCGTCGCCGAAGGTGACGGCGGCCGGACCGGAAACCATGCTCCAGGTGGCCGTCACGGATGCGCCCTGCGGCAGGCCGTCATCGCTCACCGTGCCGGCGAGGGTCGCCGTCATTGTGGGCTGATGGATCGTCTGATCCAGACCGGCATACACTACGGGCGCCTGATTGGACGGCTGGCCCTGGAACTTCAGGACGTAGACGACGAACTCCTTTCCGCTCATGGCCACGCTGATGGGCATGCCGGTATAAGTGCCGGACTGGACCGGCGTGCCGAACATGTTCATCGGATCATACAACTGGTAGGGTTGCCCTGCGCTGACGACCGGGGAAAGGGAGACTGACACGTTGGTTACGTGGTCCCAGTTATAGATCGCCAGGTTCGCGCGGTTGAGGTCGTACTTGTTCGGCAGCAACACGATTCTGGCGCCGGTGGGCCAAGGCGTCTTGGGCGTGTAGGTGCGTTGGACCGGAGGCCCACTGACGGGTTCAATGCAGTAACCATAGTCATACGTCTGATCGGTTCCAGGCGAATACACCACCTGATTGTTGCTGGCCGTGTAGTTCACCCAGTGGTAAAGCCATAACCCCAGGTACGGATTGAGGACCACGTTGTCCTGGACCACGCCATTCGTGTTGGAATTATCGGGGCTCCAGGGATTCCCGAACCAGACATTGGTGACGTTGGAAATGAAGTTGCCCAGCATCTGGAGGTTGTCGGCCGGCCTGGTGCTGCCCATCAGCCAGCCGTAGGAATCATACGCGATGTTCTGCGTCACCACGTAGTTCATGGTGTCGGACGCCTGCCCGTACAAGTGGATGGTAAACTGCCCGTCACAGCCCAGCCCCAACGTATGCAGAATGTTGTTCGAGAAGGTCTTGGTGCCCGTGCCGGAATTATTCTCGGAATAGATGGCGTGACCGTGCCAGCGCGTATTGGGGTCATTATACCCATTGCTATACGAGATGTTGCCGTAGAGCTCGGACCACCGGTTTCCATATCGGTTGTTGGTGGGGCTATAGGTCCAATCGCCGATGCCATCGCCGCCGGGGTTGTTGTGGACGATGCAGTCGATCAGCTTGACGTAGTCACCGTTCGTGAGCGTCACGCCGTCCATGATAGAACCGGTGACTTCCAGGTCCTGGATCCAGACGTAGCCGGAGCCGGGGGAGAGGTTAGCCGGCGACACACCATCAATGGCGGTCCGGAACCAATACGTAATGGTGGCCCGTTCGCCCGGGTAAGCGCGAAGGTGGATCGGCGCCCCGTCCTGTCCGCGCAGGTAGTCCATGATGAAGTACTCATGGTTGGCCGGCACGTAATTGCCGGCGCGGACCCAGATCGTATCGCCGGGCTGAACCGCGGCCGGTCCGTGCAGGGCCGTCTGAAGATCCCACGGGCTGGAAATGCTGCCCGTCCCGGCGGATGAGCCGGAGGGCGACACATACCATTGCGCCCCCTGGGCGGAACTGACGCACGCCAGGCAAACCAGGGTGACCAGAGCAAGGACAGGGCGAAGGGCAACCATCTTACCGGACGACATAAAGCCTCCTTTTCGCTGGCTATATTGCGGGGGAGCCACCGCCGGGCGCTCACACTCACACGTCCCCTGTCGGCGGTTGGTTCCTCCAATCCATAGCGCGGGCTATATAAAAGAGAATAGTCCGAAATGTGAAATTTGTCAAGATATATTTTGCGGGCAATCTGAAAGATTTTACCCCGAGGGGAATTCGCTTGACAACCGACGCCAGTTGGCGATCCCGGAACTGAAGGTTATCCGAGGGCGAGGATCGAAAATCGGGGACGAATCACCCAAAAAAGAAAGCCGGGGCGGCGGAGCCAGATGGATCCGCCGCCCCGGCAGGGAGAATCTCACTTAGCCGTGGTAATGCGACTGCCAGACCAGGAAGTCCACACCATCGACCTTGCCGTCGCCGTTGGCGTCGCCGTGATCGCAGGTAGCGCCGCTGGACGTGGGGTAATGGCTCTGCCAGTTCAGGAAGTCCACGCCATCGACCTTCCCATCACCGTTGAAGTCGCCGGGGGCCAACGCAGTGACGGTCACGCTGCTTGTGCCCGTTAGCGCCGAATCGTTGGCCGTCAGCATCAGCACGTACGTGCCGGCCGTCGAGAAGGTAGCCGTCGTGCTGGCGGCGGCCGGACTGCCGAAGGTGACGGTGCCGGGGCCGGAGACCATGCTCCAGGCGGCCGTGCACGTGCCGTTGGGCAGACCATCATCGCTGACCGTGCCCGCCAACATCAGGGCGTTGGGAATCATCACTTTGGGGTACGCAGCGCTCGCGTTGGCCGTGGGCGCCGTGTTGGGCGGGGCGGGCGAGTACAGGGTCATCACTTGGCCGGCCGTCAGGGCCGACCCGTAGATCCTCACGTCGTCGATGGCGCCGCCGTCCATGCGGTTGGCCGCCACATTGTAGCGGGCGCCGATATAGATATCGGTGCTCGGCGTGATGGCCGCGCCGCCCAGGGCGGTCGAGCCGCCGCGCTGCACGCCGTCAACGTACACCGTGGTGCCCATGCCAATGGCTCCGACCGTCATGCAGTAGAAGTGCCACTGGCCGTTGTTCAGGTTGGGGTCGCCGCCGGGAATGGGATTGCCGTTGGCGTCCGCAGGGTAGTTCAGCATGTTCTCGGCGCCCCAGTTCGCGGTGAAGGCGGAGTCCTCCAGGTCGCTGAAAAGAGTATTCGGAGGATTGCCGGAGGCGGCGTTCGCATCCCAGAACCAGACGTTGACGTCGTTGCTGCCGCCGTACGGCTGGCCCCAACTGAACAGGGCCTCCGCCTGGTCCTGGGCCCCGGTGTGGTTATTCTGCTGGAACCAGAAGGACAGGCTGAACTGGCTGGGCGGGGCGAAGTTGGGGATGGTCGCATAGCCGGTACTCTTGTCGAACTGGACGGCATGACTGCCGACCTTGCCGGCCACCCAGGTGGCCCCACCATGGAGCGTGGCGGTATGGCCGTTGCCCGTGGTGTCGGCGGCCGTGGTGCCCGTACCCTCATCAAAGGGCACGTGCAGAATCGGGTTGGGCATGGCGCCCGGCGCCTGCACGACCACCTGCATGGTCGCCGAAGCGCTCAGCGCGGTATCGCTGGCCGACAACTGAAGCACGTACGTGCCGAGCGCCGAGAAGGTGGCGGTTGTGCCGGGGGCGTTGGCGTTGGTGAACGTAACGGTGCCCGGGCCGGAGACCAGGCTCCACGTGGAGGTCACCGCCGCACCCACCGGCAGGCCGTCATCACTGACGGTGCCGGCAAGCAAGGCCGTGCCGGGGGGCAAGTTGATGTTCTGGTTGGCGCCGGCGCTGACTGCCGGGGCCTGGTTGGGAACGTAGCTGATCTGAACCTGGCCGGAGCCCGACAACGCCCCATCGTTGGCCAGCAACTGCAGCACGTACGTGCCGGTCGTGGAGAAGGTGGCCGTCGTGGCCGTCGCGTTAGCGTTGGCGAAGGTCACCGTGCCGGGGCCGGAGACCTTGCTCCAGGTGACCGTCACCGCGCCGGCGGGGGCGATGTTGTCATCGCTGACCGTGCCGGCCAGGGAAGCCGTGTTCACCGGCGGGTGAATCACCTGGGCCGCCCCGGCATTGACCGTCGGCGGCTGGTGAGTGGGCGTGCCCGTGAACTTCATGACCCACACGCCAAACTCCGCGCCGGTCATGGTCACGCTGATGGGCGTACCGTTGTACGAACCGCTCTGGACCGGCGAGCCGTACTGGTTCTCCGGGTCATACAACTGCCAGGCTGAGCCATTGGGCATGCCGAGGGCGGAGACATCCACCGAAACGCTAGTGGCGCGGGCCCAGTTGAAGATGGTCAGGTTGGCACGGTTGGGGTCGTAGGTATTCGGGATCAACTCGACCGTCGAGGCGTAGGTCGGCCACGTGCCCGGCGGGGTCGCGGAGTAGCCGCCATTGGGGTCCGGCTTGATG
Organism: Phycisphaerales bacterium; assembly: GCA_003171335.1. Lineage (GTDB taxonomy): Bacteria > Planctomycetota > Phycisphaerae > SM23-33 > FEN-1343 > FEN-1343. The sequence goes on along the minus strand of PMYD01000027.1, from coordinate 13,985 downwards.
CACAGCGTGTGGTTGTACGTCATGTCGGTGCCGGGTGTCCAGACCACCAAGTTATTGGAGGCGGTGTAGCCGTTGGTGCTGGACCAGGCATTGACCCAGATTCCCATGTACGTGTTGAGGACGATGTTGTCATTGCACACGCCATTCGTGTTGGAGTAGGCGGGCGCCCAGGGGCTGCCGAAATAAATCATCGCCTCCATGTTGTGAAAGTAGTTGCCCAGCATCTGCAGGTTGTCGGCGGGCAGGCAGGAACCCATGAGGAAGCCATACGAGTCGTGTACGGTGTTGTTCTGCACGACGTAATTCATCGTGTGGGCGCCCTGCCCGTACATATGCACGGTGTATTGCCCCTCGCCAGGATTGCGAAAGATGTTGCAGCGGATGGTCTTGGTGCCGGTGTTGGGCTCATTCTCCGAATAGATGCAGTGCCCGTGCCAGCGGGTGTTGGGATCGTAGTACCCGACGGGCCCAAGGACGCAGCCGTAGATCTCGCTGTTCCGCGAGCCATACCGCGTATTGGCGACACTATAGGCCCAGTCCCCGATGCCGTCCGCGTGAACGGCATGGACCCAGCAGTTGATGAACTTGAGCGAATCGCCGTTGTTCAGGTCAATGCCATCCATCGACGGCTCGCCGGCAAATTCGACATCCTGAATCCAGACATAGCCCGCTCCCGGGTTGATGTCGGCGCTGACTGGATCGATGGCCGCACGGAACCACATGGTTACCGTGGGGCGTTCGCCGGGATAGGCGCGCAGGTGAATTGGTGCGGCGGCGGTGCCGCGCAAGTAGTCCATGAGGAAGTATTCGCCATTCGGCGGGGAGTAATTACCCGCGCGCATCCAGATGGTGTCACCCGGCTGGACGGCTGCCGGGCCGTGCAGGACGGTCTGGAGATCCCACGGGCTGGAAATGCTGCCCGTCCCGCCGGATGAGCCGGAGGGCGAGGCATACCATTGCGCCGCCTGGGAGGAACTGACGCACGCCAGGCAGACCAGGGTGATGAGGGCGAGGACAGGGCGAAGGGCGACCATCTTACCGGACGACATAAAGCCTCCTTTTCGCTGGCTATATTGCGGGGGAGCCGCCGCCGGCCGTTTACACTCACATGTCCCCTGTCGGCGGCTGGTTCCTCCAATCCATAGCGCGGGCTATATAGAGAAGAATAGTCCGAAACTGGAAATTTGTCAAGATATATTCCGCGGACAATCTGAAAGATTTTTTTCGCCCTGAGAACTCTGAACAGGCTGCATTCGGCCACTTCCCCAGCCCCTGGGCGGCTGGTTGGACCCGTTGTGGAGGCTTGAAAATCGGGGACGAATCAGCCCGGAAAAATGACCGGGGCGGCGGAGCCAGATGGATCCGCCGCCCCGGCAGGGAAATCTCACTTAGCCGTGGTAATGCGACTGCCAGACGAGGAAGTCCACACCATCGACCTTGCCATCGCCGTTGGCGTCGCCGTGATCGCAGGTGGCGCCGCTGGAGGTGGGGTAATGGCTCTGCCAGTTCAGGAAGTCCACGCCGTCGACCCTGCCGTCGCCGTTGAAGTCGCCCGGCGCCAGGATGATCACCGTCACGTTGCTCGTGCCGATCAACACGGAGTCGCTGGCGGTCAGTTGCAGCACGTACGTGCCCGCGCTGGTGAACGTGGCCGTGGTGCTGGCGGCGGCCGCATTGGCGAAGGTGACCGCCGCGGGGGGGCCGGACAACTTGCTCCAGGCGGCCGTGCAGGTGGCCGGCGGGTTGGGCTGGCCATCATCGCTGATCGTGCCGGCCAGCGCCACCGAATTAATGAGGGGAGCGGTGCACAGCATGATCTTCTTGTTGGGCCCCGCATTGGCCGTGGGGGCCGCGTTAGCAATACTCACGCCGGCCAGGTCCGCCACTTCACTGGCAGCGAGGGCATGATCGTACAGCCGCACCTCATCCATGGCGCCATTGAAGAAGCGGTTGGCCGCCAGGCTGTAGCGGCCGCCGAGGAAGATGTCGGTGGCAGGGGTGATGGGGTTGCCGCCGATGTTGGGGTCGGCAGATTTCTGCACGCCGTCGATATAAACCGTGGCGCCCTTGTTAATTCCGGCAGCGGCCGCACCGGATGCGACCAGGCAGTAATGGTGCCACCCGACGATCAGGTTGGGATCGCCGGCGGCAGGGTTCTTGCCACCGTTTGGATCGATAGCAGTGCTGTTGCCATCGACGGGGTAGGTGATGTAATTCTCATCGCCAATGGTTGACCCGGTGCCGTAGAGGGAGTCCTCCAGGTCGGCATTCAAAAGGGGAGCAGACGGGACACTGTACGTCCAAACGTTGATGTCCGGCCCTCCGGAGTAAATGTTCTGGCCCCAACTGAAGAGGCCCTCGCCAGAGTTGATAGCGGGGAGGGTCTGCATGAACCAGAAGGCCACAGTGTACGAACTGGCACCCAGGGCGAAGTTCGGGATGCGGGCATAGGAGCTGGAGCCGCTGAACTGCACGGCATAGGTGCCAATCTTGCCGGGCGTTACCCAGGTGACGCCGACGAGGTTGGCGTCATGGCCGTTGGGCGAGGAATCATGGGCCACGGCGCCGGAGCCCTCTTCAAAAGACAACTGCAGGATCGGCGTCGAGGTCGCCGGCATCACAATCACATTCGCGTCGCTCTGGGCTGAAAGTAGCGAGTCCGTGGCCGACAGCCGCAGATCGTACGTGCCGGTGGTAGAGAATGTGGCCGTAGTCTGAGCAGCGGCGGCGTTGGCAAAAGTTACCGTGCCGGGGCCGGAGACCTTCGTCCAGGTCGAGGTCATGTGGCTGCCAATCGGCAGACCATCATCGGTCGCCACGCCCTTCAGGGCCACGGTGTTGCCGTGAATCGACTGGTCCAGGCCGGCCCAGACCGAAGGCGCCAGGTTGGTGCCCGAGGGCGGGGGCAGCGGGGTCATAATCACGTACGTCAGCGACTCGACAGGCGTGCCGTTCGCGTCGTGCGTGGACAGGCTCAGGCCGGTAGCGGTGTTGTAGGTGCCTGAGAGGACCGGCGTGCCGAACAGGTTCTCCGGGTCCATCAGCTTGAAGGACTCCCCGTTGGTCAGGAAGCTGCTCAGGTCGACGGTCAGCGTGCTGACCAGGTCCCAGTTGAACACCTGGAGGTTGGCGCGCGTCGAGTCGTAGGCGTTGGGCATCACGATCACGCGCGAGCCGGTCGGCCGCGGGATCATGGCCTGGTACGTCCACGTGCCCGAGCTGTTGGGGTCAGGTTCCGTCACCAGGTTGGCGTACGTCGACACGGGGCCGCTGGTGCCGGCCGGGTACACGACCTGGTTGCCCGTGGCCGTGTAGGCGGATGGGGCGAAGTTATACACAATGATGCCGTTGGTGGGATTGACCACCAGGTTGTTGTTCAATACACCCTCGGTGTTGGTTCCCGGCGGGGTGTTCCAGGGCCCGCCGAACCAGACGTTGGGGGTGTTGTAGATGTAGTTGCTGACCATCTGGATCGCGCGCGAGCCGGAGGGGCAGGCGCCCACGATGAAGCCACTGGGGCCGCGGGCGATGTTCTGCGTGACCAGGAAGTTGTCCACGTTGCCCCCCTGGGTGTAGAGGTGCACGCAGAACTGGCCGTCGCCTTCGCAATGCAGAATGTTGTTGGAAATCAGCTTCTGCCCGCTGATGTAGGCATTCTGGCTGTAGATGCAGTGCCCGTGCCAGCGGTCGCCGGGGACGTTCGGGTCCGGCGGATAGCCGTTGTGGAAGATGCTGCAACCGTAGATTTCCGTCTGCGAGGCGCCTTGCCAGCCGCCGATACCATCGCCGAAGTTGTCGTGTATGACGCAGTTGATCAATTTGGTGCCCGTGCCGCTGTTGAAGTCGATGCCATCCAAATGCATCGATAGCGAACCGGAAAACTGAAACTCCAGGTTCTCCAGCCAGAGATAGGACGGATTGTCGCCAGGGGCGGCAATCACCCAGCCGTTAATAGTGGCCCGTTCGCCAGGATAGCCGCTGATCGTGATTCTCAGGCTGGGGTCCGGCCCCCAGCCGGCCGTCTTGATCGACCAGTACTCGCCGTTGCTGTTGTAGGCGGGCGCATAGTAGATGCCGCCCCGTACCAAAACGGTGTCACCGGGCTGGATAAGACCATTGGGGTTCGTCAGGGCCGTTTCCAGATCCCACGGGTTGGCGGCCGTGCCAGGTGCAGTGGGTGAGCCGCCCGGGCCGACGTACCACACGTTCTGGGCCGATGCCACTGCGGCAAAAGCAGTCAGAACGAGAAACAAACTAAGAAGCTGCTCTACTCTGTTCTTCGTGATGGAATGCATTACAGGCCTCCGTTTCTTCTCCAGATTAGGTCTCTTTCTCCAGCTAGTTCCCCAATGGCACTGCTGGCACCCGTACCTCTTTTATGGCGCGGGCAATACACGTAGAATAAGCGATTCGTGCACCGCTGTCAAGATAAGTTACTCGTGCAATCCCAAAAAGTTAGGATAAGCCAAGTGTGCTCCCCTGTCAAGTGAAATTTCTCGTGCAATCAAGCTCCCCAGCCTACCAGCAGCATCATAACACTTGCCTTTGGGTATTTCATCACGCGCTCTGCCGAGCATCCACCCACGGTGGCTGGGCACAATAAGCTGCCCCTCCATTTCCCGGCGCGTTAGAATCTGCGGCTTATGAACCGCCCATGCAACGCACAACACGAGTTTTACGAATCGCCGTTACAGGGTCGCTACGCCAGCGAGGCCATGCGCCGGCTGTTCGGCGACCAGCGCCGATTCTCCACGTGGCGCCGGCTGTGGCTGGCCCTGGCCACGGCTCAAAAAAAACTGGGGCTGGACATCTCCGATGCCCAACTCCAGCAGATGGCCGAGCACCTGGACGACATCGACTTCGACCTGGCCGCACAGTACGAGAAGAAGTTCCGCCACGACGTGATGTCGCACATCCACGCCTTCGGCGATGCGGCCCCGCTGGCGAGGCCCATCATCCACCTGGGCGCCACCAGCCAGTTCGTCAACTGCAACTACGACCTGTTGACGATGCGCGAGGGCCTGGACATCCTGATCGGCTACCTGGCCAACATCATCGATGCGTTGGGCAGCTTCGCCCACCAATGGCGGGACTTGCCCACGCTGGGCTTCACGCATTTTCAGCCGGCCCAGCTCACCACGGTGGGCAAGCGTGCAGCGCTGTGGTGCTACGAGTTCATCATGGACCTGGAGGAACTGGAATACCGCCGCGATCACCTGAAGTTGCGCGGCGTCAAAGGCACCACGGGCACGCAGGCCAGCTTCATGGAGCTTTTTGCCGGCGACCATGAGAAGATCAAGGCCCTGGACCGCGAGGTAGCCCGGCACATGGGTTTGCCCGCGACCTACACCGTCACCGGCCAGACCTATAGCCGCAAGGTCGATGCCGCCGTCGCCGCCTCGCTGGCCGGCGTGGGCGCCACGGTGCACAAGCTGTGCAACGACGTGCGGCTGCTGGCGAACCTGAAGGAAGTGGAAGAGCCCTTCGAGAGCACGCAGGTAGGCTCTTCCGCCATGGCCTACAAGCGCAACCCCATGCGCTGCGAGCGGGCCACGGGCTTGGCACGCTGGCTGATGGATATTTCAGTCAGCCCGCTGCACACGGCCGCCGAGCAGTGGTTCGAGCGCACGCTGGATGACTCATCCAACAAGCGCCTGGCCATGCCCGAGGCGTTTCTCACGGCCGACGCAATCCTGCGGATCGTGCTCAACGTGGTGCGCGGGCTGGTGGTGTACCCCGCGACGATCGCCGCCCACGTGGCGGCGGAACTGCCCTTCATGGCCACGGAGAACATCCTGATGGCCGCGGTCAAGGCCGGCGGCGATCGCCAGGAACTGCACGAGAAGATTCGCCGGCACAGCCACGCCGCGGGCGCCCGCGTCAAGGCCGAGGGGCTGCCCAACGACCTGCTTTCGCGGCTGAAGGCCGATGCGGCCTTCGCCGCCGTGGACATGGAGAGCCTGCTGGATGCCGCCCGCTTCGTCGGCCGCGCGCCCCAGCAGGTGGATGAATTCCTCGCCGCGCACGTTGTGCCCGTGCGGCAAAAGTATGCCGACCGCTTGGGCCAGACGGTCGAGCTGAGTGTGTGATGTGTGCAGCGCTATGTTCCGGGGGTGCCACGGGTGTCTGCACCCGTGCGCTGTGCCAGGCGTCAAAACGAGAGTCTCACGGGTTCCCGCGGAACCTTCCGCGGAACGGAGGTTTGCGGCGCACGGCTGCAAACGCCGCAGCCGTGGCACCCCGGAAAATGGTTGTCCAATGAAGAGGTAACATATGTTCGTCGATCCCTCTCAAGGCCGTGCCCTCTGCCTTCAAATCCTCCACGGCCAGCCCACCGGAAGGCTGCTGTGGTACACCACCGAGTGGTGCATCAGCGACCTGGCCAAACAAGCCGGCTACGCCGACGGCATCGACTTCATGATCCGCGACCTGGGCTGCGCGGCCTTTGAAAACCTTGATTACCCCTTCCGCCTGCACGTGCCGCAGGTCCAGATCGTCGAGACGCACGAGGGCGATGCGCTCATCCGCGAGCACCGCTCGCCCTGGGGCACGCTGCGCGAGGTGCGGCGCGAGGGCAACCGTGTCGTGGAGCACCCGGTGGCCGATGAGCAGAGCCTGACCACGCTGGCCGACATGTGGGAGCACCTCCAGGTCGAGGTGCGCCCGGAGGTGATCGACCGCCTGAAGAAACGCGTGGCCGGCCGCGGGGCCGTCGGCTGCTGCACGCCCACCAGTTCGCTCCAGCAGATGATCCAGCACGAGCTGGGTATCGTCAACTTCTGGTACGCCGTGGCCGACACGCCCGCGCTTGTCGAGCGGGCCATGGCCGGCTATCAGGCCGCGATCCAGACCGCCTACGATACCCTGGGCCGATTCGACGTGGACTACTTCTACCAGGGTGAAAACACCTCCACGACCGCCATCTCGCCGGACTTTTATGGCAAGTACAGCCTGGCCCAGATCCGCCAGTACTGCCAGGCGGCCAGGACGGCGGGAAAACCCGCCATCGTGCACATGTGCGGCCTGCTGCGCGACCTGCTGCCGCTCTTTCCCGCCACGGGCCTTTCCGGCATCGACTGCCTGACGCCCCCGCCCGTGGGCAATTGCCCCTTCGCCGAAGCCTACGACGCCATGCCGGCGGGCTTTTTCTGCACGGGGCGATTCAACTCCACGTTCTGGGTGGGCAAGGATCGCGATCAGATTCTCCAGGGCCTCGCCGCCACGGTGCCCCATCGCGTGTACCGGGAGAGCCCCTTCATCCTCATTGTCACCACCGACGCGGTCGAAGGCATCACGCTGGAGAATTGGCGGCTGCTGCGCGACTGCATCAATGAGTATGAGGAGAAAGCCCGTTAATCGGTTAATCCGTTAATTGGTTAATCGGGCGCTGGCGCGGCTCTCCCGAGATCAGGATCTACTTGACCACCGCCGCGATGGCGAGAATCAGCCAGATGGCCAGGCCGATGGCGAGCTTGGCCACGGTGCCTAAGAGGCGGCCGGTGCCAGCGGCCTGGCCGCGGCGCAGGGCGGGCTTGAGCGCCACGCCCTGGCGAATCTCGCCCCAAATGGCCCCGGCGGCAGCGCCCAGGCAAGCACCGATGAGCGGGCCAATCAGCGGCAGCGGAATCGCCAGGCCCAAGAGGCCGCCGAGCATTCCACCCCACAGCGCCCACTTGGCTCCCAGCTTGCTGGTGCCGGCGCGGCGAGCCCCGCCATAGCCGGCCAGGAATTCCACCGCCTCCCCCGCCAGGGCCAGCACGCCCGCGGCTCCAAGCGTCCAGGGACTGAACGGCGGGTGACTTCGCTGCAGACATGTCAGCACCACAGCCCCCGCCACCATCAGCCAATTCCCCGGCAGCCCCAGCAGGTTTGTCAGCCACCAGAGGGCGTTCACGGCCGTCAGGATCAGTGCCCAGAGATTCATGGAAGGAGGTCAACCCTTCTGCACCGCCTCGGCCGCACGCATGGAGCAAAGGCCGTCGGCCAGTGTCGGCCACCAGCGGCCCCTCGAGAACGACTCGACAAAGGCGGCCATCTCGCCAACGGCGCCTTCAAGATAATACGGGCTGGCCGCCGCCGGCGGTGAAAAGGCCAAGACCTGGCGATTACGGTCCCACACATTGCAGCGTGCGGCGGCCACATCAATGTGGACGTAATAATCCTCGCCGTATAGCTCGATAATTTCCTGATCGGCCCCGGCCACAGGAGCGATGAGAAGCGTGCCCGCGGCCCGGTCGGCAAATTCCAAGTGAGCGCTGAAGAGATACGCCTGCGGCGTGGGCATGGCTAGGCGCGTGGCGGCGATTTTCTGCGGCTCGCCCATGAATGACAGGACCGCATCAACCAGGTGAATGCCCGTGTCGCGGGCGAAATCGGCCTCCCGCCGGTCGTGCCGCAGCATGCGCCCCAAGGCCAGGCGCGGTGGACGATCTTGGGCATTCTCCTTCAGCCACTGCCGGCCGGCGGCCAGGGCCGGATTGAACCGCCGGTTGAACGAGATCATGTGCGGTGTGCCGGTCTTCTGAGCGATGGCCAGCAGGCGCGCGGTCGCCGCCGAATCGCGTCCGGGTGGCTTTTCCATCATGAACGGCACGCCCGCCTGGAGCAACGCGGCGGCCATAGCCTCCGTGTCGGCCATGGCGGTGACGGCGATTACGCCATCGGGCTTTTCCTGGCGAAGCATCTCGTTCAGATCGGTGTAGATGCGGGCAAAGCCATATCGCTGGGCATAGTCGCGGGCCTTCTCCTCCACCAGGTCGCACACCGCCGCCAGTTCCACCTGACCCAGGTGGGCATCGCCGTACTCGCGCGCGGCCGCCCCGTGATGTCGCGAATGCCAGCCGGCGCCGATGATGGCGATGCGGATCATCCGGAAAACTCCATGCTAATCGTGGGCTAATTAGAGGCAAGATCATTACCGGCGTCAAATAGCCCTCGCGCATGGCGACAATGGGGTCAGGGCACAAGCATCCTGCATCCCCCCGTCAGGTGGCCAACTTGACCACGTGAAGAGTGCAGTTTATGACTTAAGTGTTACACTCGTCATGCTAATGCTGAAGACTGTAACACTTAAGTCTTCCCCAGGTGTCCATAACGGACACCTGAGTCCTCCGGCAACTGTGCGTAACGCACAGTTGAGACCTCTTGCCCACGTGTGCGCGGCGCACACCTGACCTATGCCAAATCTCACAATAAGTGTATGGGATATGCCATACATTTATGGGGCTCCAACCAGATTCCGCCGATAAGAGTAGCGCCCCTGGCCAAACCGACTTATAATTCACAGGCGCGAAAGAACCGGGGTGGTGCATGCCCACTGAACCTGCCGACAATGCCGGCAAGCTGGAATCCGTATTGCGGGCCATCAAGCGTCGGCTCCGCCTGGCGGATTTCCTGGCGGCCATGCTGCTGCTGGCGGCGGTGGTGCTGCTGGAACTGGCGATCCTGGTGATTGCCGACCACGCCTTCAAGCACGGCCTCAGCTCCCAGGCGCTGAACGTGGGCTGGTGGTCGCTGCTGATCTCGGCGGTGGGGTTAGCGCTCTTCACGCTGGTGCGGCCGCTGTGCCGCCGGCTGAGCGATGTGCACGTGGCCCGGCTGCTGGAAAAGTCGCACGAGGAGTTCCACAACGACTTGACGGCGGCGCTGGAGCTGGCGCGCGACCCGCAGGCCCATCGCGGCGTGGTGGCGGCGCTGAAATCGCGGGCCGCCCGGGACCTGGCCGGCATCGATCCGCGCTCGGCGGTGGAGCTGCGCCGCGCGGCGCAGGCCGCGCTAGGGCTGGCCGGCGTGGTGGCCGTGTGGCTGCTCCTGGCGGCGTTTTCCAGCAAAAGCATCGCCGTCAGCATCGGCCGGGTCTTCGGGTCCCAGGCCAGCGCACCCACGGCTACGCAAATCGAGTCCTTCTCCCCTGACCAGGATGTGCTGGTGCTGCTGGGCGAGCCGGTGACCTTCCAGGCCCGCATCCGCCAGGCGGATAGCCCGGTGCGCGTGGCGCTGGCGCCGATTACCGGCGCGGACGATGCGGCCGCCTCGGCGCCCGCCCCCGCCAGCACCATCGCCGGCGCTGTGCCCGCCGCCAAGGCAGAGACCCAATGGATCGACCTGGATCCCATCTCCGGCGCCAATCGCGAGGGCGTCTACGGCAAGACCTGGGACAGCCGGCTGATGGGCCTGGGCATTCGCCGCTTCAGCCTGCGCGTGGGCGATGCGGCCACGCCGCCGCGAAAGCTGGTGGTTCTGCCCGCCCCGGCGGTGATGCAAACGGAACTCTCGGTGCGCTGGCCCGACTACACCGGCCGCGGCGCCACCAGCGTGCAGGGCCAGCACATCCAGGCCCTGATCGGCTCGCAGCTCGTGGTGACCGCGCGAACCAACGTGCCCGCGCAGCAGCCGCGGCTGGCGTTCGAATCGGGCGACACGATCGAGATGGCCGCCGACCCCGCCGACCCGACGCACGTTACGGCCACGCTGCCCGTCACGGCCGGCGGGCGATTCAGCATTCTCTTCCACGATGTTTACGGCCACACCTCCAGTTCCAAGGTCGTCTACCAGGTGGATGCGTTGGCCGATGCGCCGCCGCGGATTCTCATGCCCACGCCGCCCGAGACGACGACGGTGCCGGAGGATGGCACGCTGTCGCTGACGGCCGAGGCGAGCGACGATTTCGGCCTCTCGGAGGTGACCATCGAGACTCGCCGCAGCCTGGATCGCGCGGAGCAGCCGGTGGAGCATTTTGTCCCGCCCGGCCGCACCATCGCGCCGCTGATGGAGCACATCGCCGCCTCCAAGCTGGGCAAGGCCGGCGACCGGCTGCTGTGCCGGCTGGTGGCGCGCGACCTTAAGCCGCCGCACGGCCAGACCGGGGCGACGGAATGGTTCACCGTGGTAATTGCCGAGCCGCAGGGGGCCGCACTGGCCAGGGGCGGCCCGGCGGCCTCCGCGCAGGCGCCATTGGCTGAGGGGGCAAAGCCCCCGCCTGCCGAGGAACTCGCAGACAACGAGCCGCCGACAGAGGCCCCGGCCGGTCTGGCGCAGACACAGCCTGCGGGGCCGGCAGATCCGAGCCAGCCATCGCCGCACGATGCGGTCGCACAGGACCGCACGGCCCAGCTCGCCCGGGCAAATCCGGCGGAGAGAGTGGCCCAGCCGCCGGCGCCAGCCCAGGCCGCTGGCGCTGAGCAGACGCCGTCAGCCAGCGCGCCGGCAGGCCCCAACGACGCCAGCGCCCTGGCTCGGGGCGATTCCACAGCAAGTAGTGCCCCTGTCGGCCAGGATGAGCAGGCTCGAAAGGACGAGCAAGCGCGCCAGGATGCGCAGGCCCGCCAGGTGGCCGAGGAACTCAGGCAATTGGCCCGGCAAGATGAGGCCACGCTGCGCAGGCTCCAGGCGTTTCTCCAGCAGGTTGACAGCCGCCAGATTCAGCCCGCACCGGGCGCGGCGTCCCAGCCGTCGGGAACGCTGCCGCGGCTGGACCCGAATGGTTTGGTCCTCGCCGGCGGCGGGGATGCAAACTCGCGCCCCTCTTACACGCTAAACGCCCCGCTGCCTAATGGCCAGTCAACCCGCCCGGCCTCGCCAACCGACCCGAATCTGGGCCAGTTGGCCCAGGGGCCGCCGCGGCCGCCGGATGCCACTTTCAGTCCTTCGGCCAATCCTGTAACACCCACGGCCTCGCCGACGGATGCCAACGCGAGCGCATCGCCGGATGGATCACCCGACAAGTCCCCCGCCGGGACCCCCGCGCCGGCGGCCGCGCCTGACAAGGCCAACCCGGATCAAGCCTCATCAGATCAGCACGCCGACGCCGCGCCGTCCTCCGCCAACAAGCCCAAGCAGGACGCCGCCCAAACGGCCAGCCCAAGCAAGCAGGAGCAAGACCAGAACCAAGGACAAGGCCAGGGGCAAGGTCAAGGACAGGGCCAGGGGCAAGGCCAAGGGCAAGGTCAAGGACAGGGCCAGGGGCAAGGCCAAGGTCAGGGCCAGGGGCAAGGCCAGGGGCAAGGCCAGGGGCAAGGTCAAGGACAGGGCCAGGGGCAAGGCCAAGGTCAGGGCCAGGGTCAAGGGCAAGGTCAGGGTCAAGGGCAGGGACAGGGTCAAGGCCAGGGCCAAGGGCAAGGTCAGGGTCAAGGACAGGGCCAGGGTCAAGGTCAGGGGCAGGGCCAAGGCCAAGGCCAGGGGCAGGGTCAGGGACAAGGTCAAGGTCAAGGGCAGGGCCGAGGGCAAGGTCAAGGCCAGGGAGGCGGAGGGGGCCAAAGCGGCGGCGGGAATCGCTGGGGCGGACCGGGCGATGTGTCGCCCATCGATTTCGGCAAAGGCGAGAAGGGCAAGTTTGAGTCGCCGGCGGCCTCGCCGCTGGCCGACCCGAGCCTGGGCTCTCTGGGCCGGATGATCGACGAGGCCCAGCAGCACGACCGGGCGGGCACGCCCGATGACGCCATGCTCGCCGAGCTGGGCATGACAGCGCCGCAGTTCAATGCGTTCATCGAGCGGTACACGCAGCGACTGGAAAAGCTGCGGCAGTACGAAGCGCGGCTGGCCGATGCCGAAAAGATCATCCAGCCCCAGAGCCCCGCCGGCACGCCGACCGTGCTGCACGGCGGCGCCGACCTCCACGGCGCTGCGGCCAGCGCCCCGGCCAGCCCCGAAGCCCTCAGCGGCCTGGCCGCGCCATCACGGCAGAACATCTCGCCGGAGTATCGCCAGCATGTCGAGGATTACCTGCGCGCTGTGGCCGCCACGCGGCCGGCGGAAGAGAAAAAGTAAGCAGGGATGCAGGGGATTCAGGGGATAACGACAAAAACCGCAAGAATTCTTAAGCCTTTTGCGTTTCTTGCTCTCTTGCCTTTATCTCCTGCATCCCCTGCATCCCTGCTATTTTTCTTTCCCCGCCGTGGAGATTTCCGCCAGCCGCTCGACGATCGGCAACTGCTGCGTGCACTGGGTCAGGCAGGCGCCGCACTGGTTGCACTTGTCGGCGGCGGCGGGCTTGAGCTCCCAGTGCCAGCGCAGGCGGTTGACGAAGCTGTCGCCGCCCAGCAGTTTGTGGTTGTAGGCATCCATCAGGCTGGGGATTTCCACACCCTGCGGGCAGGGCAGGCAGTAGCCGCAGCCGGTGCACAGGCCGTCGAAGGAAGCTTCAATATGCTTTTTCACCGCGGCGATGTGCGCGGCCGGGTACGGCGTAAAATGCTGCATGCCCGCCACGGCCTGGTCGACGTGCGCCTTGGTGGTAAAGCCCACCAAGGCCGAGGTGATCGCCGGCTGGGAAACGACGAATCGCAGTGCGGCCGAGACGGTATCGACATCATCAGCGGCCCGCAGAAAGCTGAATCGCTCGGCGTTCCACGCGATCAGCCCGCCGGCCAGCGGGTTCATCGCCACCACCCCGCACTTGGCCTTGCCGGCCGCATCGAGCGCGGCCTGGCGATAGGGGAAGTTGATCGCGCTATAGCCCATGGTCACGCCCTCGACGATGCCCTCGCGCAGCACTTCGCCAATATGGTCGCCGGTCATGTGCGAGCTGATGGCGATGTGGCCGATGAGCCCCTCTTCGCGGGCCTTGATGGCCTCGGCCACGGCCCCGCCGCTCTTGCGCTGGCCCCACTGCTCGGGGCGGATGACACACCAGATGTGGAAGAAGTCGATCTTCGGCACCCCCAGCCGCTGAAGCGACCGCTCCAGGCTCTTGCGCAGCTCGCCGCCGGCCGGGTTGGAGCACTTGGTCGACACGTAGAACGTGCCCGGCTTCATCTGCCGGAGGGCGGCGCCCACGATGTCTTCGCTGTGGTCGTCGCAGTAGTACGGGGCGGTGTCGAAGTAGTTGATGCCCTTGCCGTAGGCGTGCAACACCACCTCGGCGTTGGCCTCAATGTTCTGCGGGTTGGCGAAGCGCATCGCGCCGAAGGAAACGGCGGAAATCTTCAGGCCGGTCTTGCCGTAGGTCTTGTACATCATGGGTATCTGGCTTGCCCCGGTTCCTTGAT
>PMYD01000053.1 GCA_003171335.1 Phycisphaerales bacterium | reverse complement strand
CCAGCAACATCGCGACCTCCGCCGCTTCATCGCCGATCTGTTATGCGGCCGTCGCCTCCGCCTGGCCTACCTCCCCGCCAGCCCGTAACCCGCTAAACAGATACATGCATCTATCCCTAGGCTTAAGCACGTATGCTCGAAGTTTTACGATGCTGACGGTAACGTAATAGGGACATTATCTTTTGGGCGAGAGGCTTCGCATGTCGCGGGATCGCTCTGGGAAAAGGCTCAAAAGTCCCTTGGGAAGATACAGGATTCGCGCCGGGAGACATTCGCGGAGCGAGACGGCTTTGTAATAACACAGGATGAATATGATGCGAAAATGCAAGAATACAAGGAAAAAACCTATGAGATCTACCGTGATATTTGGATTAAGACAGTGCCATATTTGGATGTAGAGATGAATCAGGAGCTGCCGAAAGAGGTGAGAACGGGGTTATGACTGTTTTTACATGGGGCCTGGCTTTTTTGGAGGGCCGCGAATTGCCGTAAGTGCCATTTTTGCTCGGCCGCACGACCCAGGAAACAACTCGGAGTTTTCCGATTTCGCGCCCGGAGATTTCCGATTTGTTCCGTCTGTAACGGCAAAATCTGAAGCCGGAAGCAGATTTTTTTCACAAGTGCGCATAAATGAGGGCGGTTTCGTGTGCGTCCTTAATAAGGAGAGGCACTTTTTTCACCGCGAGCACTTACAGCGCGCTGGCAGGGGCTTTGGATTGCTCCGGTTTCCCGCGCCGCCGCCCGAGTTGCCGGGTCTCACTGCACGAGGAACACCGTCCCCGGACTGTTGAAGCGGCCGTCGTAGTGGATGTCCAGCGAGGCATCGCCGTAGATGTGGAGCATGTTCACCACGATCTGACTTCCGTCGAAACGGCAATTGCCGCCCAGCTCCAGTTGGGCTTTGGGGAAGTACAAGGTTCCCCCGAGCATCATCGATTCGTTTCCCCGGATGTTGGCCGGCGTGGTGTCGCTGGCGGCCTGGTGAATCACGACGCCCGCCCACGGCGGCGCCCCCGGCCCCAGGGGTATGGCGGACAGGCTCAAGGAGGTGGTGCCGTTCATGCTCACGGTCCCACTCATGATGTAGATGTACACGCCATTGCCGCCAATGCTGCCGTTGCCCGTGATCTGCAGCCCGTTATCCACGAAGTACGCGCCCGGGCTGAGCGTCACATTGCCGCCGGAGATTCCGTTGGGATAGTAGCCCGGCTGGTACACCCCGTTGACGGGCTGCGGCTGAGGCATCTGGCCGACCGGGTTGGCCAGGAGGTAATTGTCCATGTAGGCCTGGAGCCACGCCAGCGGGTCGGGCACGTAGGGCGCATGGGGCCAGAAGTTGCCGTTGAGGCCCGAGCCGGCGGGCTTGGAACCGGGCGGGTAGGGGGCGCACGTGCTGAGATCCGGAATATCCAGCACCGGGTTGCCGACCGACCGGATCGCATCGGGAGAGTTGGAGTCCACCTGGAGCCCGCCGTTGTCGATGCTGATCTTGATCGTATGGCCCTTGCCGTTGAGGTCCAGCGAGCCGGGCGCTCTAGGATCAAGCACGAGCACGGCGATGCCGGGATGCTCCAGGCTCATCGCCACGGCCGTGCGCCCGCCCTGCGACGTGTTGGCGCCGAACAGCGGGCCCCAGAACATCGGCGATGTGTGACCGGCGGCATCGGGCCGGCGCGCCACCACGCGCACCGCATCGATGCCGTTGGGCTCCGCGGGATACGGCAGAAACTGCCCGGAACTCTGATCGAAATGGCCGACCTCCACATCGGCATCGAACAGCGCCACGCTGTCGCCGGAGGCCCGGTTGTTCTGGGCCACCATCAAGGCCTGGCTATGGCACAGGTTGAAATCGCCCTGGTGAACGTACTGAGCGCCGCCCAGGGCGGCGGCGTCGGCGGCCACCTGCAGTTGCTGGCCCACCAGGTACACATTGGCCAGGTCGCACACCAGACCCAGGAACCCGACCAGGATCATCAGGATCATGATGACCCACGCGGCGATGACGCCGCTGGCGCGATGTGAATACATGGATTGCTCCTTTTTCGGCCGAGGCTGCCCCACCTCGAGTATACGTTTTGAACCTCGACTCTGCACTGCTGCTTCGCCCAACGGCCAGGATGGCCGGCGAAGTTCTGTCCTCCATATTGCCTATCGGTTATGTATTCTACTACAGGACGGCGAAATTGGCATCCCCCGAAATGCCGACTTGGCCGCCGGCGGAACACTTTTCTGTCACCCAAAGCCGTGGGAGGCAGGGCAAGGGGCCTAAGTTGGGCAGCGGGTAGCGACTGTAGGGCCTGTGAGGGCGCCGGCGCCGCCGCACCGGAAGTTTACTTCAACTCACCTTGACACAAACGGCAGGGCAGCATAGGC
Source organism: Phycisphaerales bacterium (assembly GCA_003171335.1). GTDB lineage: Bacteria > Planctomycetota > Phycisphaerae > SM23-33 > FEN-1343 > FEN-1343. Next base: position 8,585 of record PMYD01000053.1, on the reverse strand, counting down.
TTTATCAGGGTCAAAAGATGTCCCGATAGGAGTCGGAGGATGGCCGCCAAATTGAGCCACAGAGGAACCGCCAATCGGGGTGCGGCAGCGGTCGAGTTGGCGCTGCTGATGCCGCTGCTGATTCTCATCATCTTCGGCATGATCGAGATGGGCTGGCTGGTCATGAAGCAGTCCGATATCACCAACGCCGCGCGGGCCGGGGCCCGCTATGCGGCCATGCCGTCCGTCACGAACGTGTCCGATGTTACGGGTGGTAACTCACCGGCAATTCAGGTTTTAAACTCGAATAACCTTACCCCGTATGCCACCGTGACCGTGGGCGGTTCGGGCGTCACCCCGCCGGTGGGCAACCTGGTCACGGTGACCGTGACGCTCCAGTATCGTTCCAGCGCGACCAAGGCGGGCGCGGAGCTGCTGCATTTCCTGACCTTCGCCTTGCCCGACCAATTGCACGCCACCGTGAGCATGGCCAAAGAGGGTCCGACCAGCTAGAGCGCTTCACGCTTGCCTGTAGCTTCATGCCGCCGGCGGCCCGTCTCAGCCATCCTGGGCGTATGATTTCTCAGTGGCGGTAGCCCCCCGATGCTCTTTGAACTCCTTACGACCGTCGTGGGCATTCTTGCCGGCGCGGTGGCCTCCATCGCCGGCTTCGGCGTGGGCAGTCTGCTGACGCCCCTGCTGGCCTGGCGGCTGGGGACCAAACTGGCCGTGGCGGCGGTCGCCCTGCCGCACGTCGTGGCGACGGCCCTGCGCTTCTGGATGCTGCGTCGGCGGGTGGACCGCCGGCTGCTGCTGAACTTCGGCATCGCCAGCGCGATCTTCGGCCTGCTGGGGGCCTTGCTGCACGGGGTTCTGGCCAGCCCGGTGCTTTCGCGCCTCTTCGGCGGGCTGCTCATCCTGGCCGGCATCAGCGGCCTGACCGGGCTGATGGAGCGCCTCAAGCTCGGCCGGCCGGCGGCTTGGGCGGCCGGGGCGCTGTCCGGCATCTTCGGCGGGCTGGTGGGCAACCAGGGCTCCATCCGCTCGGCGGCGCTGCTGGGGTTCCAGGTTCCGCGCGATGCCTTCGTGGCCACGGCCACGGCCATCGCGCTATTGGTCGATGCCGGCCGGCTGCCCGTGTACCTCGCCCAGCAGGGCCACAGCATCGCGCTTCAGTGGCCGCTGCTTGGCGCCGGCATCGTGGGCGTGGTCTTCGGCACGCTGGTCGGCACGCGGATCCTCCGCCGCATTCCCGAGCGGATCTTCAAACGCATCGTCGGGCTGGTGGTCCTGGCCCTGGGGCTTTACATGCTCATCGCGCCGCCGCGGTAGGGTGCGCAGCTTCGCGTTTCTGCAAGGGCATAGAGTCCCAGGTTCGTCCGTCCAGAATTCGGCCCCTTTTCTTCTTGTTTACGCCGCCCCATTGTTTGAAGAAGAATGGGACCCCGAACTGAACGCATTGGTCACGGATGTTCAGTGCCCAGGATTCGTGCATAATCCTGGAGCCGGGGCCAGATTCTCCTCCGACGATCACCCAGTCGATGGACCTCAAGTCTAGGCCCGGAAGCGGTCCCAGAAGCGGCTCCAAGGACAGAAACCGCACAGTTGCAGGCACTTCTCGCAGATTGTCTACCCGGTGAAGGTACTCAGCACATTCAACGGTCACTCCCATCCATACGTTTGGAGGCCAGGGAAGTAGCGGCGCCAGTTCCACCAGGCGCTGGGACCGCTTCGTCAACACCTGGAACAGGTGCCATTTTGCCTTCTGCATTACGCCAAATACTCGTCGAATAAAATCGAGAGGGACTTCTTCGTGGAACAAATCGCTCATCGAATTAACGAAGACTGTCTGTGGCTTCCTCCAGCCCAAAGGCAAGTCCAACGCATGTTTGTGAAGCGAGACCTTGAAATCATTTCGATAATTCGGTTGACCCATAGCATGTAGACGATGCGCCATGCGCTCGGCGTAGCAATGGGAACAACCCGGGCTGGTTTTCGTACAGCCTGTCACTGGGTTCCAGGTCGACTCCGTCCACTCGATTTGTGACTTCAACCCCATGATCAGCCTTTTGCCAAAATATGCTGTGCAATCTTCAAGGCCGTTTCCTTCGCCTTCAGGCTCGGATTTCCTACTGCAAAGCATAGCAAAAACAGGGGGTTATTCCGAGAGTTTAAGAGGACACGCGGGTTCTCGGCCACTCCTGCAAAGATAGAGCGCAGCCGTTCAAGGTAATAGTCGGCGATCGCGTTGAAAGAACCTATCTTTACCAGCCGCGTCTCAGTGTCGAAGAAGCCCTGGACTGTGGATGACCTGTAGAAACGTTCATACCAATCGCTAGCGCCAAATGTCCGACAAAGGCGTTCACGCCAAGCGTCGGGGACTTGGCCATCCTTCGGCAGCATTCGATTCACACTCACGCCCAGCGGAAAGAGGATCCAGACGTCGATGGCTTGCGTGCGAGCAACGGCCTCCAGAGTAGACCATTCTACCTGCATCCCGAAGGGATCCAGGAACAGGACGCCTCGCATTCTGAAGCTGTCCCATCCGCGGCAGAGATCCTGCAGCACAGAGTTGCAGTCATTTTTATCAAAAACGATTCGATCTGCTAAGGAGACAAATTCCGTTTTGAGCTTTAGAAGCTCTTCAAACCGTTTTGATGATCTCTCGATGAATATGTACTTGCTGAATGAGGGCTTGGTACGAAGGGCAATTCTCGCGGAGCCATCGAAAAATTCCTGCGGTTCGCTCTCTGTCAGTTCCTTGGCGAAGAAGCCTTCTTCAAGCGAGGGCGAGTTCATTTCTCGGTATCCCGTGCCTGCAAACGCATCAATATATACGCACTGAAATCTTTGGTTTTTGAGAACCTTCACGTAAGCCTTCAGATATTCTTCGAGCATGTGCAGTTTCTGCTCGGTCCAGCTGCCGCCAAAGAATTGAAGCTGTTTGTCCGCCAATTGAAGCCCCCGCATCTCTAAGAAAAAGTGGTCTAGACCACAGCACAATCCGCCCAATGATCATCGGCTCGAACATAGCCCCACCATGAGGCGTTGAGTCACTCCCACAAGACGTTTGCTCATTCTGCCCACGCTACCGTGGCTGCTTGCCATACAGCCGCTGGGCGTTGCGGTAGTAGATCTTCCTGAGCACTTCATCCGGCAGGCCCACCCCGCAAATCTGCCATCGGCCCTGGGGCGGCGTGGGCCGCGGCGAGTAGGGGAAGTACTCGTCGAAGGTCTCCAGGAAGCGGCAATACAGCCGGTGGGCGTGGCGGTCGATGGGCTTGTCCGTGCCGTACAGGATGCGGTCGGCGTACTTGATCAGGAAGCGGCGGGCGGTGTACGGCTGGCGGCCCAGCTCGGCGATCCGCTCGGAGAGGTCCATGTTCAAGTTGGGGTAGCGGTCTAAAAGCTGGGCGGCGTAGGCGAGGTCCTCGGCCGTCGAGGCCAGGTGCGCGGCCTGGAACGTGGTGGCGGGATGCTGCTCCAGGAGCTTCTCCTGGCTCTCCATCAACTGCGCGTAGGAAGGGAAAGCGTCCCCATAAACGTGCCAGTTGGGATGCTCCGTCAGCTCTTCCCAGCGCTCGTTGAACCGGTCCAGCGGCTTGAAGAAGGCGATCGGGTCGGCCACGTGGTACAGGCAGGGCGCCTTCAGCTCGCCGCACGTGGCGAAGACGGCGGCGATCCGCGGATCATCGGGCAGAATGTACTTGCCATCGCGGCCGCGCACGCCCAGGCCGAGGCTCTTGAAGATCTTCAGCCCATCGGCGCCCTGGCGGATGTCCTGCTCCAGGCGGCTCGCCAGGCGCTGGCCAAAATCGCCCCCGGCCTCGACCTCCTCCTGCCAGGGCAGGGCCGAGAGCACGTAAAAGCGGTCCGGGTGCGCGCCTTTGAGCCGGGCGAGCTGCTCGCCCAGCGGGCGCAGGCGGCCGCCATCGAGGTCCATCGTGGCGCGGATGCCGGCGGCATCCATCTCGGCCACCTTCTGGGCGATGGCCGCCGCCGTATCGCCGCCCCAGAGGCCCAGGTGATTGTGGGCATCAATGGCGGGGAACTTCGCGCGCTCGACGGGGTGCTGCTCAACGAGCAGCTCCGAGCGAGGCTGGAAATCCTTCAGCAGGAGGTCATCCGGCACGGGTCATTCGTCCTTCATGTACAGCCGCCCGCGTAGGGTGTGCAGCTTGGCTGCACACGGGCGATCCAGACAAGTCGGTGTGCAGCAAAGCTGCACGCGCTACTTGGCCGCGTTCTCGAACGTTTCCATCACGTACAGCAACGCCCGCGGCAAGTGATACGCCTCGTTCCAGGCCTCGGCGTGGTTTAGGGAGGTGGGCCGGCCATCGCGCCGCAGGGACAAGTACCACTGGCCGTACTGGGGGGCGTAGAACGCCTTCTGGCAGTACTCGTGGTGCAGCATGAACCGCTCCATCCACTTGGGGTCCTTCGTCAGCGTGGCCGCCATGGCCAGCGTGACCAGCGTTTCGGAGTGAACCCACCAGCACTTGTCATCCCAGCGCTGATTGATGATCTTGTGGTAGGCCATCTGCGCCGGCTCGCCGCCGTATAGGTCGAGATAGGAGAAGATGCCGCCCATGTCGCGGTCGAGCCCGCGCTGCCAGGTCCAGTCGGCCACCTCGATGGCCCGCTCGATATCCTTGGTGCGGCCCAGCCGGCGGCATTCGTCCAGGCAGAACCACAAACACTCCAGCGTGTGGCCGGGGTTCAAGGTCCGCACGCGCGGATGGTCGATCACCTTACCCTCGGCGCTGAGCTGTTCGAAGTTGGCGTGGTGCTCATCCAGCGAGAAGGTGTAGAGGATGTCCTTGATCGCTTCATCCATCCAGGGCCGTGTTCGCTCCACGCCCAGGAGCGGTTCGCACAAGCCGCCGATGTGCACGGCCAGCATGGGCCGGCCCTTGAAATTCGGGTCCCAGGTGCCGTGCCACACATCCTTGAAATTGGGGTCGTGACTGTTGCGGATGCCCGCATCCCACGTCTCGTTGATGAGCTTCATGTCGGCGTCCGAGCCGGCGGCGCGGGCGTATTCCACCAGGCCCGAGAGGATGAACAGGTCGGTGGCGATGGAGATCGTGCCTTCGAGCTTCTTGCCCGCCCGGTCGAGCTTGAAGAGCCAGCGCCCATCGCCCGCGTAAGCGTGCTTGATGAGGAAATCGCGCCCCGCCTTGGCCAGCGCCAGCCACGAGTCGCGCTTCTCCACGCGGTTATACAGGGCCGAGAACATCCACAGTTGCCGGCCGGCCGACCACATGGGCTTGGTCGGGTCCAGGAGCTTACCGGCCATGTCAAAGCCGGTGAGGTAGCCGCCGTACTGCGTGTCCAGCGTGCGCGACTCCCAGAACGGCAGGATCTCCTCCAGCAGGTGCTTGCGATAGAACTTCGCCAGCTTGGCGAAGTGGGCCTTGGACAGCAGATTCGCGGATGTCGTAGTAGTAGCCTTCGCCGCCATGGTGGTTCTCCAGTGCAAGTTTGGGTTGGCACGATTGTACTTCTTCGCGCCGGTCTGGCAAGGGCGCGGAATCCGGGGTGGCACAGGCTTTGGGGGTGGCACAGATTCTTGGCCTGTGGCCGAACCCCTCTCCCTTGATGGGAGAGGTGGGCCTTTAGGCCCGGCTTGCCCGGCCCCGCGGGCCATCCGGCTTCGCTAAAGCTACGCCGGACAGGCCCTCCCCCGTAAGAGGGGGAGGGGTTTGTCTTCGCCGCTTTCCGGCGGTGGTTGGCGATGTTTGGGTGCCGTGGTTTGCGAAGCGCAGCGTAGCAACCACGCGTCTGCAACCCACGGCCGGCTTGACCGCTAGGCGACGGCCACGGCCAGGGGTGCAGTCTCGGGCGGGGCGGCCGCCGGCGTTGTCGCCGCCGCCAGTTCGCCGATAAGGCGCTGCGCCAGGTCGAACGCCGGCAGCACATCTTCCAGCGTGGGCGACAGTTTCGTTTGGGCCGCCACGGCGTCGAAGAAGGCCATCATGGCCTCGAACATGCCGTCGTGCTGGATGGCCGGCTCAGCGGCCGGCGCCTGGATGCGGACCTCGATCTTGGGCCCGCGCCAGCACTGCATGGAGGGGCCGGCCAGAGCCTGGAGCACGACCACCGCCTGGTAGCCTTCGCCGATAATCTCGTAGCTCTCCTGAGTGTGCTCGGCTCCACCGGCCAGCTCCACCTGGCCGCACGTTTGGTTGGCGAAGCGCAGCGACACGGCCGCCGCCGCGGAGTCTTTGGGCACGCGCAGCTCCACGCCCTCGATGCGGCCGAGGATAGAAGCGATGGCGTCAATGGCGTGCACGCCGCTGTTCCAGATAAAGGGGCCATCCACCTGGCCGACGGCCCGCAAATGGGCGCGCACCATCTTGATCGGCCCCAATTGCCGGCCCCACTGGACCGCCCGGCACAAGTACGGGCTGAACCGGCGGCTCATGGCCACCATGGGCCTGGCCCCCGACTTCCGGGCCGCCTCGCTCATGGCCAGAATATCATCCAGCGATTTGCCCAGCGGCGGCACCAGCAACATCGGCGCCTTATAGGCCAGCAGGGCGGAAATCTCGGCGACGGCCTGGTCGGTTGGCACCGCGGCCACCACCACGCTGGGGGCGGCCGTGCGGAAAAGCTCATTCAGATCGGCGCCGTGGGCTTTAAAGCCGAAGGCCTGGGCGGCGCTCTGGGCGTGGCCGGCCGCAGCGCCATACACCGCGGCCAGCTCGACCGGATCTGTGCGGCCGTTGGCCGCCTTCGCTAACGCCGGCGCGACTCGGAGTTGAACCTCCGGGTCACAGCCGGCCAGGAGCACTTTGATTGGCAACCGCTTGCCCATGCAGCCTCTCCGACCGAATCACGGATTATCCCCGACTCGACGCGCAGACGGCGCGCCTTGCCAGAGAGTCTATCGGTTGAATGGGGTACATAAATAAGTGGTATTATTCGGGATTTTCGGGCTTTCATTTCGCCCGGCATTCCCACCTTCCTGAATTCTACCTGGCATATCTATCTCCTTGCAGCCTATTGGCTTGGGAATCACTGGAACTGATCTTGTGAGGCTTCTTGCCAGGGCTTTGATTTACTGCGCCCCTCCTTCCTTCTGTGCATCTTTGGGCTTCTTCTGCACCCATTTCAGTCTGTTGCCCAGGAGCCTCACGAGTACGACCAGGGCGATGGCCCCCAGAATTGCCAGTTCGATCCCTCGTATGAACGGATGCAGCCGGGCCGTGATGGCCGGCACGTCGGAGCCCAGGAAATAGCCGGTGAGGATGAACCCCGTCGCCCAGATGGCCGCCCCGCCGTAAGCGAAGAGGGCGAACCGCCGCCAGTCCATTTTCGCCCCGCCGGCCGCCAGGGCCGTCACATGCCGCATGCCGGGAATGAAGAAACCGATCACCAGCGCCCATTGGCCGACGCGCGAAAACCACCGGCCAGCGCGCTCCACCTGGCCCTGGCCGATCCCCAGGTACCGGCCGAAGCGATGAATCACCAGCGGCCCCAGCCACCGGCCGATGAGAAAGCTCACCGTGATGCCGCAGATCGTCGCCGCCGTGGCCACCGGAATGCCCACCGGCAAGAGCAGCCGGCCGCGGCGGCAGTCGAAGCCCAGATACATCAGCAGCAGCTCATCGGGCACGGGCACGCCCACGATGCCCAGCATCAGCAGCACGAAGATCAGCAGGTAACCGTAGTGCACAGGCGCCTTTCGTTTGAGTGAATTCTACTGCCGCCGGCCGGCTGCGGTGTGGCACAGCCGCCCTCGGCTGTGCCGTTGGCAAGTGGGGCATCCGCTCAGAAAAGAGCACAGCCGGGGGCGGCTGTGCCACACCGGCGATGTAGCATTCACGTAAGTGCCATTTTTGCAGAGCGCGCGCGACCCCAAAAGTCACTCGGATTTTTCCCATTTCGCGCCCGGATTTTTCCGATTTGTTCCGTCTGTAACGGCAAATTCCAGCGCTCAAAGCAGATTTTCTTCACAAGTGCGCATATTTCGAGGCGGTTTCGCGTGCGTCCTTATATAGAAGGAGCACACTTTTTTCCGCGACCACTTACAGCGCGCTCGAAAGTTGTCAATTCAGATTCGCCGGGTGCCGTGGTTGCATCTGTTTGCAACCACGTGTTGTCGGTCGGAAACACGTGGCTGCAGACAGCGCAGCCACGGAGGATTTCGCATGAAGGTCAAGGAGGTGACCGCAGAACTGCGGCGGCGCCTACGGACAATTCCGTCTTGGTCTTCAACCCCGGAGGGGTTGAAACAGCTCCAGCCCCGGGTTGGGCAAGGCCGCGAAGCGGACGAGCCTACCCGGGGGCAGCGGACGCAAATATCCCCCTCAACCCCGGAAGGGGTTGAATACATGCTTTCGACGCAATTCCGCCCCCCCTGTTGCGCTATTCAACCCCTGCCGGGGTAGAAGCTCGCGCTGACGTCACCCAGGGTAGCCTCGCCGCGCTCGGCAACCCTGGGCTGGAGCTATACAACCCCTACCGGGGTTAATAAACCAGCAGTCTGGAGCGATCGGTCCGGGGCGGTCGGCACGTGCCTTCGTGCGAAATCCTCCACGGCACCCAGCTTCCGAAACGTTCACTGCTATTCGGGCTTTGGCCCGTTCTTCATAGATCGT
>PMYD01000151.1 GCA_003171335.1 Phycisphaerales bacterium | reverse complement strand
CCAGAAACTTCGGGCACACCCCCGGCCGTTCAACGGCGTCTTTCTCCTTTGCCGCCGGCCCTGTCGCCGTGTACACTCTTCTTTTACTCCCGAGCGAATGAACCCAGGTGAAGAGGCCCCCGTGTCGGACGAGCTCAAACACGAATGTGGCGTGGCGGCGCTGGCGTGGCTGAAGAATCCCTGCGGGCCCAACGGGCCGGCCGAGGCGCAGGTCCGCAACGGCGATGTGACGCCGCTGATGCCCACCATCCTGCTGGATATCCAGAACCGCGGCCAGCTCGCCGCCGGCATGACCACGTATAACCCGCAGCGCCGCCAGTTGCTGGACACGTACAAGGAAATCGGCACCGTCGCCGAGGCCTTCCGCATGAGCCACCGCGGCAAGTACCTCTCCATCCTGGAGCAGTACGCCGGCTCGGCGGCCATCGGGCACGTGCGTTACGCCACCTGCGGGGCCGACGAGGCCTCCGACGCCCAGCCCTTCGAGCGCCACCACGGCCGGTTGTGGAAGTGGTTCAGCTTCGCCTTCAACGGCAACATCGCCAACTACACCGAGCGCCGCAAGGCCCTGCTCAACAAGCAGCACTACCACATCATCCGCGAGGGCGACACCGAAATCCTCATGCACGCGATCAGCTACGCCCTGCGCGGCGACCGCCAGCCCTCGGCCCTGACGGTGATGCGTTCCATCGCCCAGCAGATGGATGGGGCTTATAACCTCGTTTTCGTGAACGCCTTTGGCGAGCTGTTCGTGGCCCGCGACCCGTTGGGCTTTCGCCCGCTGTGCTACGCCGTGCAGGGCCGGCTGTTCGCGGCGGCCAGCGAATCGGTGGCCCTCTCTAACATGGGCTTCGCCGAGGTGCGCGATGTCGAGCCGGGCACCATGATCACCATCCGCGATGGCCAGATTCGCGTGGTGCGTTTCGCCAGCGCGCCCAAGCGGGCGCACTGCTTCTTCGAGTGGATCTACTTCGCCAACGTCGCCTCCACCATGGATGGCGCCAGCGTGTACATGGTCCGCGCCCGGCTGGGCCAGCGCCTGGCCGAGCTGGAGGACCAGCCCATCGACGACACCTGCGTGGTCGTGCCCGTGCCCGACACCGCCAAGGCCGCCGCCGACAGCATGGCGTACCACCTGGGCATTCCTTCCATGGAAGGCCTCATCCGCAACCGCTACGTCGGGCGGACGTTCATCGAGTCGGCCCACGGCCGGCAGGACAAGGCCCAGCGCAAGTACACGCCGATCCCCGCGGTGCTTTCCGGCCGCCGCGTCTTCCTGGTGGAGGATTCCCTCGTGCGGGCCACGACGCTCAAGGTGCTGGCCCACCAGCTCCGCGAGCGCGGCAGGGCCCGCGAGGTGCACGTGCGGATCGCCTGCCCGCCGATCATCGCCCCGTGTTTCTACGGCATCGACATGTCCACGCTGAACGAACTGTACGCCACGCAATTCATCCCGCGCAGCTATCGCGGCCGGCTGTCCGACGAGGACTCCGAGCGCATGGCCCGCGCCCTGGGCGTCGATTCGCTGCGCTACCTCTGTGTCAGCGACCTGGCGCACTGCATCCAGATCCCCGATGACCAGCTCTGCAAGGGCTGCGTGACCGGCAAGTACCCCACCACCTGGGGCAACAAGCTCATGCAGCAGGCCCGCCAGGACGCCGCTGAAGGAAAGACCGGCAGAACATACGAGAAGTAGGGGAGGCGGGGTAACGGCCGGCCCGGACCATCGCGAGCATTTCTGCCCAGCCGCATAAACTGTCCGCTGATGGTGGAGTCAGACACAGGAGCGATGCCGGGGCATGAAGAAGATTCCCGCGAACTGGTTCTGCGACTATTCCAGACACTATGGCGTCAAGCCAGATGAGACCGGCGCTGTCGATGCGGCTTTTGTTCGAAAAGCCCTGCGACTGAAAGCGGGGGATTCGCTGCTCGATGCGCCCTGCGGCGCGGGCCGCCTGAGCGTGCCGCTGGCCCAGGCGGGGATTTACGTGACCGGTGTCGACCTGACGCGTTCCTACCTGAGGCGGGCCAGGGCGCGGTTTGGGAGGAACGGCCTGAGGGGCAAGTTCGTCCATTTGGACTTGCGAGCGATTGATTTTCAGGGCGAATTCGACGCCGTCCTGAACTGGGGCGGCAGCTTCGGGTTCTTCAGCGAGGCGGAGAACCTCGATGTCGTCCGCCGGTACGCGGTGAGCCTGCGGCCCGGCGGCCGGCTGCTGATCGATCAGCCCGGGCGCGAGTATCTCCTGCGGCATTTCCGCCGCCGCGGGCGATATGGAGATGCGGAGTACCGCGTGCGATGGAATCGACGCCAGCAACGGTTTGAAACGCACTTCCGAAATGTCAAAAGCGGCGAATCCTGGGCCATGACGATCCGCTCGTATACCCCGGCGCAATTCGGCCGACTATTCCGACAGGCGGGTCTGGAAGTTGAAGCCTTCTATAGCGACTTGTCCGGCCGGCGATATACCCGCGGCGCCCGCCGGCTCTACGTGCTGGGCCGCAGGCGGTAGCGCTCAGTCGTCCGGGCGGCCAGTGCCGCGGGCGATTCTCGCCGCGGCCGCACGGCAAACGCGGAGCCGGCAAACCCGTTTTCCGTTGACAACCGGGCCGGCGGCCATAGATTGATATAATCAGTGATCAGTTGCGCCCGTAGTTCAATTGGATAGAATGTCGGCCTCCGGAGCCGAAGGTTACAGGTTCGAATCCTGTCGGGCGTAAATGGCCGCATTTCAGGGCCGAGTCGTAAGACGTGATGAGGCAGAAAGTTGCGAAGTTCTCTAGGGATTCTTGAGAATTCGCTTAGTCGCGGGCATGCACAGCATTCATCTCAGCGCTCGGAAAGTGGCTAGATTCTGGGCCTTCTGCTCCACTTTTTGCTACGCCTAGCGCACCCTCTCTGGCCGCACGCTCAATGTCCTCCTCGGTCACCTGCAGGTAGTGCTTGTTGGCGATGAGGGCGTTATGCCCGAGCCACTTGCAAACCAGATGCACCGGGTACGCTCTGACCAGCTCCGTCTCGCAGGTGCTGCGCAGGTTGACAAACAGCTTGGGCCAGGGCAGCAGCCCGGCCTTGCGGAGGATCCGGCAAAACTGGGTCCGCAGGTTCGCGCTGGTATCGCGATAGCGAGTGATGACGTACTCGCTGCCAGGAGCAGCCTGATCGTAGCATTCCCGGAAGTATCGCCGCAGCTCGGGAAAGATCGGGACAATGCGCTCGACATGGTCGCCGCCATGATGCTCAGTCTTGGGCGAGTGCACGATCATCTGCTTCCAGTCGACGTAATCCAGATCGGACCACCGGAGCGTGAGCACTTCGGAAGGGCAGCGCAGGCCGCCGAAGCGGCACAGGGCGAAGATCAGTCGCCACTGGGCATCCGGGCAGGCGTCCAGCACCTTCTGAGCCATGTCGCGGGTGACAAAGAAGCGCCGCTTCTCGTTGGCGGGGCAGGACGTCTTGATGTCCTCGAAGGGGTTCTCGACCAGAATCTTCTTACGCCTGCCCCAGCGGAAGAACTGCTTGGCGATTCCGGCGCGCCTGCCAGCGGTGGCGGCAGCATACTTGGCTCGCATCTTGTCGGCCCACTCATCAACGTCGCCGGCCGTAATCGCAGTGATGTCTTTATCCTCGCCCCAGAACTGCACCAGGTCTCTGCGCGTCATCTTCCACGAGTGTATTGTCCCGAACTTCACGGTCAGGCGGGTCTTGATGTAGCCGTCGATAAACGTCCCTAGCGATGGACCACGCAGCGGCTCAACCTTCACACGCGGCTGTGCAAGGCCAAGCTCCACCAGGCGGGCATACGTCCGATCATCGCGTTCCGCGAGCCAGCGGGCCGTCTCATCCCTGATGATGCTTGAGCCGGTGGTGCTGGCTTTGATCAGGTCCAGCAGCCGCACCTTGACGTACAGGGCCTGCTCCTTCGACACGCGCCCAAGCCGAAAGGCCTTGCGCTTCCCGTCCTTGTCGAAGAAGAAGATTGACCTGAGACCGTTGTTGTTGACGATGCTTGCCATTTTCTAACCTTTCTGCGCAGACATTGCGCGCTTAGTTCCAACCCGACAGGGAGCGACGTCTTTGTGGAGAAGCCAAGAGGATTTACGCTGGATCTGGAGAAAACTTCAGGCACGACCAGTGCAGTTCCCCCCGACGTGTGCGTCATCGCGTCAAAATCGCGTCAGGACGCGACAAACCGCGACAAATCGCGACACGGCGGCCCACATGTTGCGATCTTCGACTGCGGCGTGCGCGCGTTCGCGACGATGCAAGTTTATTTCAGGAACAGCTCCAGTACGGGCACGGACTGGTCAGGTTTGGCCTGCGGCAGCGACAGTGTCAGGAGGTTTCTCTTGCCGCCCTGCCGGCTCGATTCCCTTTGGTTCCTCTCCATGCCCACCTCGCTGGCGTCGTGGAGAAGCTGGGCGTACAAGACCTTGCCGGCCAGGCCTTCCAGGTGCAGGTTCTTGTACGGCCAGGCGAAGATGTGCACGTACAGGCGCCGCGTGTCGGGGTTCCAGGTCAGCCGGCAGTCCGGCCGCGGAGGAATGTCTTCCGGGGCCTGAGTGCAGCCATAGATCGACCGTCCGTGGTATCTCATCCAACGCCCGATGCCGGCCAGCCGGTCCATGGCCCGCCCATCGAATTCGCCCCGGGCTGTGGGCCCGACGTTCAACAGCAGGTTGCCGCCCTTGGAAACGCAGTCGATCAGCGTGCGGATCAATTCGTCCGTGCTGCGCCAGGACGCCTCGTCGCGGTGGTAACCCCAAGATCCGCTGAAGGTCTGGCAGGCTTCCCAGACAACCCGCTGGCCGTTGACAGTCGGCCATTCTCGCGGCTGGAACTGCTCGGGCGTCTTGAAATCCCAGCCGCCGGGCACATCGGCGAGGTCCAGGCGGTCGTTCACCAGGATTCCCGGCTGCAGGCGGCGGATGAGCTTGAGCAGCTTTTCGCTCTGCCAGTCATCGCGGCCCTTGCCGCTACCGTCAGGCTTGGGGTAGCTGAAGTCCAGCCACATGATGTCCACTTTGCCATACCCGGTCAGAAGCTCCTGCACCTGGCGGTGAAGGTACTGAACATACCTGGCCTGATCGCGTCCCTTGTTCATTTTCTGACGGTCCGGATGGTCGCGGTATGGCCCCAGGTGCGGATCGAGAACGTACTGCGGGTGATGCCAGTCGATCAGCGAGTAATAGAAGCCGACCTTCATGCCTTCAGAGCGGAACGCCCTGACCATGGGTGCCAGCAGGTCTCGTCCGGCCGGAGTGTTAGGGGCCGTGTAGTCGGTCCATTTGGAATCCCACAGACAGAAGCCTTCATGGTGTTTGGTGGTCACGACGAAGTACTTCATGCCCGCCGCCGCCGCCACCGCCGCCCACTGCCGGGGATCGTACAGATCCGGGTCGAAGCGGGCAAAATACCTGCGGTCGTACTCCTCGTTTGTGATCCGCTCATTGTGCTTGACCCATTCATGCCTGGCGGCCTGGGCGTACAAGCCCCAGTGGATGAACAGCCCGAAACGGTCATGCACGAACCAGCTCGAATCGCCCTTGACCACCTTGCCCTTGGGCATGCCCTGCTCCTTTATGGCCGGCCAGTCGTACGGCCCGATCCTCAAGTTGTTTTCCAGCAAAGGTCTTCCGATGAGTACAGTTGCGGAATACTGTCATCAACCTCTGTGAAAGTCCAGCTCGATCGCCCCTTTGCCGACCGGCCACCTCCTACTGCTGCCGTTTCATCCCCTAAACTAAGCCAGGGGTGAGGTGCACAGTGAGGGATGGTAGCTGGCGAGAAGCGGTTCGGCAACCGGACCACGACGCGCGGGATTCAAAATCCCGTGACCCCAAAGGTCGTGTGGGTTCGACTCCCACCCCCGGCAAGTGCGCGTCAAATCGCGTCAGGACGCGACAAATCGCGACACGTTGGCCCAGGTTTACCGATCTCTCGTTCACTTGGCTGACCCCGGCCGAATCCGCGCCAACTGCGTCAAATCGCGTCAAACAGCGTCAAATCACGACAAACTGCGACTACAGCGTGTGCGCCATACGATGCGCCACGACATGCCCACGGTCCGGTCGAGCCGACAGGGGCACTCCCGGTCGTTCTCCAACATCACCGGCGGAAGAACGCTTTTCGCGGATCTTTCGACGGATTATTCATTAATCCCCTGTACTGTGGTTGGAAAGGCCCCCGGGCAAGCAAAGGGACCGGATGGATCCATCACAAGAGAAGGGGCTCCTGAAGGGCCTGCGGAAGATGGATGAGGCGGCGTGGCGGGTGTTCTTCACGGAATACTCGCGCCCGCTGCAGGAGTTCCTGCGCCTCTGCCTGGTGAATTCCGCCGACAGCGCCGAGGAAGTGACGCAGATGGTGCTGCTGCGGTGCGTGCGGTCCATCGCCACGTTCGATCCGGCGCGGGGGCGGCTGTGGGAGTGGCTGAAGGCCGTAGCGCGAAACGAGGCGCGCACCTTCCTGCGGTCGGCGGCGAAACTGCCGGCGGCCTCCATCGAGACGGCCGCGCAGGCCATGGAGGCGATCGACCGGGAACTTCTGCCGCCGGAGATCCTCGTACGGCAGGATGTCCGGCTGCTCGTGCAGGAATGCCTGCTGGATCTGGGCCAGCGGCAGCGGGAGGTGCTGGTCCTGAAGTACATGGAGGGTTTAAGAGTCGCCGAGATCGCCCAGCGGCTCAGCCAGACGGATGAAGCGATTGAGTCGCTGCTGGCGCGTGCCAGGGAAAGTTTCCGCCGCGCAATTGGCCGGCGGCCGGATAGGTCTGAGGTGGTGCAATGAGCCGACAAGATGACATCCTGGAGGAAAACCTGGGAAGGCTTCTGGCGGCGCAGGCGCCGGCGAGTGCGAATGAAGACTTGTGGCGGATGTTGCAAGCGGAGGTTCGCCACCGGCACCGACAGCGCATCGCGCGGCGGTGGGCGTTCGGCCTGGCTACCGCCGCAGCGGCCGCAGTCGTCGTTATTGCCGTTCTTCTGCGGCCGGACAATTCAACGCCCGCCATGGCCGCCGGCGAGGTTGGCAATGTCCAGGGGCTGGCGTACCTCAAAGATGGGCGAACGCCGCAACCTCTGGCCTCCTCGGTTCAAGTTAGCAGCGGCGAATCGCTCCAGACCTCCTGGGGCAGCCAGGTTGAATTGACCCTGGCCGACCGCAGCAAGATCCTGCTGCAGCCGCACTCGTTGCTGCGGCTCTTGACGAGGCCGCAGGGCCAGATGCTTTCGTTAGAGCAGGGCCTGGCCTCGATCGAGGCGGCCAAACAGCCGCCGGGCAAATCGCTGCTGATCCAGACACCTGGGGCCCAGGTCACCGTCCTGGGGACGAAGCTGGATGTGAATGTCATCCAGAAAGGTGATGGCCGCACGCAAACCCGCGTAGCCGTGCGGGAAGGCAGGGTCTGCCTAGCATCCGGCAGGCAGCAGGTCATCCTGCTGCCCAATATGGAAGGTGTGGTCAATGAGGGCCAGGCCCCAACCGCGCGGTCGCTCACGATGGAAGTGAACGAACTGCGAAGGCTCATGGAGCAGAAGGATCGTTCGGTCGCCCCGCCGGCGATCGTGGAATACAACGGCGATCGTTCGGCAACCATGTGGTCCGGTGCGGATGTGGGGAATGACCAGTCGGACCAGCCGTTGAAGTCGGTCCATCTGCGGTCCGTCCTCGGCGGCCGCATCGCCGCGGCGTATACGCCGGAGGGAGCCGAGCTGCCGGTGGCGGCGGATGCCGACGGCGCAGCGATCGATCTATCAACCATGCCGCTGCAGAAGGGCTCTTCCCGGTTGCTCTGGCTCCAGGTCGCGGATGTGCCGGGCCTGTTTGCGGATGATGGTTCGGGCAGTATCGAATTCATCGCCCCGCATTGCCAGGCCGGCCAGCCGTGCATGTGGCAGTTCCGCCTGCCCGCAGCCGCGCACCTGCAGCGTGCGCAGCCAGAGCCTCTGGAAACCAAGCGGACTTCATCGCGACTCGTGATAACCGTGGCCACGGATTCACAGTTGAGCGTGTTTGAGCAGTAGTAGTGTTCCTGAACCCCAAGGAGACTTGCCATGTTGCGAAAAGCCTGCGCGGCCGCCGTGGCCCTGTGCACCGCTGTCGCGTGCCTGGCCCAGCCGCCCCATCTGTCGTTCTCACTCAAAGGCGAATCCGAAAAGCCAGTCACGATCACCATCACCGGCAAAGTCCTGGATGGCCAGACGAAGAAGCCGCTATCCGGCGCGTTGGTCCGCGGACACATCTTCGTGTTCCAGTTCACGGGCCCAGACATCTTCGACCAGTTGCCGCACGATGAGACAAAGTCCGCGGATGATGGCAGCTACACGCTGAAACTCGCCATTCCCGCAACGGCAGTCGCCAGCTCCAATGCCTGCGTGTGCGCGGCGGCGGAAGGTTTTGAAAACCGTCCCGAGTACATTCGCCAGGCCCTCACGGCCGACAAACCCATCGTCAAAGACATGTTGCTCCAGCGCGGCAAGCTCCTCCAGGGCGTCGTCGTGGATGAGCAGAATCAGCCCCTCCAAGGCGCGCTGGTGGCCGTCCAGAACAACTGGAACGGCGATTGGATGTACTTCTACTATCTGGGCTCCGCCCGCACGAACGCCAAGGGCGAGTTTCGCATCTGGATGAGCCTGGACAGAGAGAAGGTCATCGGTTCTCCCCACCTGGAGATCGTCAAGGAAGGCTATGGCGCGGCCATGTTTCCTGCTCAGCTGGAGGAGCAATCGCGGCTGCTGAAGGATGAGCCGCTGGGAACGATTCAGGTTCTTCCCGGCGGAACGATTGCGGGCAAGGTCATCGACAAGGATGGTAAAGCCGTTGTCCACTGCCGCGTGGTGGCCAGGGATTACTCACGAGAGATCGGCAGCGCGAGTACGGATGACAACGGGCAGTACGAAATCAAAGGCTTGATGGGCCGCGACACGCTGGTGACGTATTTCACCGGCCGGGGTGGTCATGCATCACCCGTCCAAGGCCAGGTGACGGTGTACGCCCTGCCCGAGCCGAACATGGACCTGCGGGATGCGGTGAAATACACGACCTATCCCACCAGCGGCGAGACCGTACAGGCATCGGACCTGGTCATCGGCAGCCAGACCGTCGTGGCCGGCAAGCTCCTGTCCTCCAAGACCCCGCTGCCAATGGCTGGCTTGCTGGTGCGGCTGGATTACGACTGGGGCGACATGGTACCGGCCGATGGACAAGGCAATTTCCGCTTCGGCAACGTGCCACCGGGCAAGCACGTCCTGGCGGCCTACCTGCCCAATAACCTGCGCGGCGACCGCGGCATCGGCCGCACCAAGGTTGACGTCAAGCAAGGCGCCAGCCTGGACAACGTGACGATTCAGCTGGATGAGCTGGTCGAGGTGCGCGTGCAATTTCTGAATAGCCAGGGTGAGGGGCTGGAGGGCATCTCCGCCGGCGCCACGTGGGATAAGCGCGGCGATGGGTTCTGGATGGAGGGCACGAAGTCCGACAAGGACGGGTTTGCCCTGTTGTATCTATACCCCGGCCAGACGCAGTACGTGCGCGGCTTCGACCACACGGGCGACCTCGTCTCTGAAGGCTTTGTCGAGCTTTCGCCCAAGGTGGGCCAGGCCGTAAAAAGTCTGCGAATCGTGATGGTCCATGCGGCATCGCTTCGCGGCGTTCTGCAGGACTCATCACACCAGCCCATTTCGCAGAAGGAGTTCCTGTGCCTGATGAAATACGCCGATGGCACCGAGCGGCGCGAGCCCATCAAGACCGATGCGGCCGGCGCGTTCAAGCTGGAAAGGCTGACTCCCGGCGCGGTCAGCCTGAGCTTTGAAACCAGGCCGGCGCAGCTGGAAGGCCAGCGGGCGCAGATGGAGATCAAGCCTGGCGCGGAGGCGAATGCCGGCGCGGTCGTGCTTTCGCCGGCCAAGCGCGTGATGATCTCAGGCCGGCTGGTGGCCTCGCCCACGTTCTCTAGCCTGGAGGGCTTCAAGATCCGTCTGGACCTGGAGGAGTGGGCGCCCATGCTGGCGACCGATGAGCAGGGGCGTTTCGCGATTCCGGCCAAGCCGGGCAAGCACCGCCTCACCGCGTACCTGCCCTACAACGGGCGGACTGACCGGGGCGTGGGTCACGTGGAGGTCGAGGCGGGCGATGACGGCGTGAAGGATGTCAAGCTGCCCCTGGAGACGCTGTCGACGGTGCACATGAGAATCGTCGACCCTTCGGGTAAACCGCTGGAGGGCATTTCCGCGGCGGCCTGGTGGACGCCGGACCACTCCGGCGTCTTCACCGAAGGGACCAAATCCGACTCGGACGGCATGGCGACACTGTACATGTATCCGGGAGAAGACCAGTTTGTCGGCGCACATGACTGGTCCGGCAAATACCGCCTCAAGGCCGACAGGCCATTGAAGCCGGAAAAAGGGCAGGTCATCAAGGACCTGACGGTGGCCATGCTGCCGGCAGACACGCAGGAGTAGTGTGATCTCATGTCCGCACGAACACCGGGCGCCAGCTGTCTGGCCGGCGCCCGGTGTCTTTCTTGAGCAGTCTGCCCCGTGTGCGTTCGACTCCCACCACGGCAAGTGCGTCAGATCGCGTCAAATCGCGTCAGGTTGGCCCACGTTCGGCGATCTCCCGCCCGCTCGGCCCAACCCCCCGGCCGGATCCCGCGCGAACTGCGTCAAACTCCGACAAACTGCGTCAAATCACGTCAAACTGCGACTACGGCGTGTGCGCCATACGATGCGACACCATGCTTAAGTCGTGAGGCGAGGGGCAGCGCGTTTGCGTGAGTCCGCGCGGGAGATGATCCGCACCGGAAGCAACGGGCATCGCGACTGCCCATCGGCGTCCCACCAGGTGTGATCATCCGCAGGGTTCTGGCAAACGCCCAATAGTTCAATCACGGCGCCGTTTGACAACTGCACGCGACGGGGCGAAGTTTTTGCCTCGGCCGGCGCGGCCGCAGCCGGGGCTGCGGTTGATTTGGCCGGTGCAGCCGGTGCGGATTGTGATGGCACTATTACCGCAGGTGAGGGCGTCGTAGGCATCAGAGTAATTTGCCCCCAGCCTACCCCGGCCGACAGCGACAGCACCAGCACCACCACACTTAACCACAGCGGCCCGCGCACCGGCGCGGCCGTATTTGCCTTGGGCGCTACCCACCAGGATGCCGCCAGGAGCGATAGGCCCGCGGCCGTCAAGACCAGGGTCATACCGTTGGGCACGGCTATCACGTGGATATTCACCGGCCGGGTGTACACCTGCACGGGTTGCGAATTGCGATCCTGTTCAGGCCATAGCAGCACTTGCACGCGCACCACGTGCTCGCCCGGCCGCCACTTCAGTGCATACTCGCCCGCCGACCCCTGGATGCGCTGCACGGCTCCAATCACAGACTCCGGCTGAACTTCACGCCACCGCGAATCCAGCAGCAGCGGGAGACTCTCTCGCCTCTGACCAGGAACAAACCTTGGTTTGTCGAAACGATTCCAAGACTCCAGTTCCGGAGTAGTGAGGTACTTGTACCAGCGGCCGTCGACCTCAACCAGGACATCACTCTGGTGGCCACTGAAGTAATAGGTGTGATCGCCGTAATTCTGCACATCCAGCAGAAAGCTGATCTCCTGCCCCAGCCTCCACATTTCCGCGTTGGGGCGCAGTTTGACCTGCAGGCCATCAACCATCGGCCCCAGTTGATACGGTTCTTCCGGTTGGCTGACTGCGCCTGCTGTTCGTAGCCGCGCACGATATCCGCCGCCAAGGCGTTGATACGGTTCTTCCGGTTGGCTGACTGCGCCTGCAGCACCTCTCGTTACGGCCGGTGTGGGGGCGAAAACGATTTGCCTGGGCCTTCCTTCTACCCAGCCGGCGGTGCTAATCATTTCCGAACGTTGCCGGGTTTGCCCTTTTTCAGACTGTCCGAAGACCAGGATCTCCACCATTCGCCAGCTTGGCCAGTTGTGCAGATCAAAAGACCCATCGTCTTTTGTGCGATCGGCGTGACTTATCACCATCGAAGACGAAATGTTCCTCAGCAAACCTTCAACCGGGAGAGTATAGAGGTACGCCCCAGCGATGGGCCTGCCGGTGGCGCCGTCAATAACCGTGCCGGTTTGATGCCGAGACTTGGTCAGGCCGGCCGTTTGAAGGGCCACAGCGAAAATGGCCGCGGCCGCGATAAACAGCGCGGCGGATAGGCGACCGCGCCAACCGCCGGTGATATGGCCGGATTTGCGCTCTATCCACCAGGCCGCCAGATACGCCAAGCCCACCACCGTCGCCAGGAGAAACGGCACGCCGACCAGCACACGCTGCTCGATGAAGCAGTAAACAAAAGCGCCCAACAGCACCAGCACGGCGGCCAGCCCCCTGCGCAGCCAACCCAGCGCCAAGCCCACGATGCACAGGATGATCGCACCGAGCTGCACATACAGTGCCGGTGACCATGCCTGCCATCACCTGCCGGGTGAAGTTAAACGGATCCAGGTGGGTCAGATATATCCAGGCTAGGTACCCAAGGAGGATCGTGCCACCGATGCGGCCGTACCAGGTGGCCATCCTCGCGGCGGCGCGCCAGCCGGATGAAATTTCTTCTGTCCCATCCGGCGGTGCTGGTGGCTCATCCAGGTTTGTCAGTTGATTCGGGGGGAGCGAGAGAGAGCTCTTCACCTTCCAGAAGAGCGAAACCAGGAACATGGCCGTGGCGACGGCGAACCACTGTCCAGCCATTCTGAATTTCGCGCCAATAGCGAGGTCTAGTGCGCCAACAACCAGAATCAGTATCGCGAAGACCAGAAGCGTTACCGCAAGCACCCCCGGCCAATTTACCACCTTCTTTCCCCCGCGCGTGCCCACCAGCACGATTTTCTTGTCATAGCGGTGGCGGCGGCCGCGCTCGCCGAACTGCAGATCGGCATTGATGCCCACCACGCCCTTTTTCTGCGGCTCGGCAGGCTCTTGAACATCCTGCCCCGTCTGCAGAATCGTCTCCACCTGCGTGCGCACTTCGCTGACCTGCTGATAGCGGCGGGCGGGCTCGCGTTCTAGGGCGCGCAGGACGACCTCATCTAGCCGAACGTCGATGAGCACCTTCCGCGAGGGCGGCTCGAATTTGCCTTTGGGCAATTCGCCTGTGAGCATCTGGTAGAACACCACACCGAGGGAGTAAATATCCGCCCGGTGGTCCACTTCCCGGGGATGCTCGGCCTGCTCCGGGGCCATGTACGGCGGCGTCCCCATGATCTTCTCACCGGCCTGCGTAACGCCGGTGGCCCCCGTGCTCCAGGACGCAGTGGGTGGGGTCGCGACGCCGGCAGTCAACCCAACCAGTTTGGCCAGGCCGAAGTCGGCAATCTTCACCTGCCCAGCGCGGCTAAGCAGGATATTCTCGGGCTTGATATCGCGGTGGACGATGCCCCGGTCGTGTGCGTACTGGAGGGCATCGCAGATCTGCGGCACGATGGCCAGGGCCTCTTTGGGGCTGACCGTGCCTGCATCCAGCAGTTGGCGCAGGCTCAGGCCATCCACGTACTCCATGATGAAGAAGTACAGCTCGCCCCGCTGGCCGAAGCTGTGGATGGTCACAATGTTGTGATGGCCCAGCCTGGCCATCGCCTGGGCCTCACGGGCGAAACGTTCGGCGAAGGCAGGGTCGCGGCCGATCTCCGGCGGCAGGATCTTCAGGGCGACCAGGCGGTCAAGCTGCTTCTCGCGGGCCTTGTAGACCGCGCCCATTCCGCCCCGCCCGATGAGCTTCAGGATTTCCAGCTCCGGAAACAACGGGGCGAGCTGCTCGACCGTTGGCGGCGCCCAACGGGCGGCGGCCTGGTCGTCTTCGGTGAAACCGACGGTGTTGGCCTCCAGGCCGCGCTTGAGCAGGCAGGCCGGGCACAGATCCCCACGCACGCTGGAAGACAGCGGCGATCCGCATTTCGTGCATCTACCTTGTTCTGTCATTCACGGCTCCGTTTGCATTGCTTGTTCACCACCTACAACGGCAAACGGCCGCAAACGTTACAGGCACTCCAAAAAATGTTGGATTTCCTCGTCCACAAGTTCTTCATTGGCAACGGTGTGAATGATCTCCTCCCGTAGCAGCCGCCTGTACCGCCGCCGCAACCGGTGGGCCATGACCCGCACGGCGCTCTCGGATGTGCCGAGCTGTCTGGCGATCTCGGCATGTGACTTGGCATCTGCCTGGCCATCCAACAAGTGACGCAATGCCTGGAATACAGCCGTCTTACCACGCTTGGCGTATTCATTTTCCAAGCGCAACAGCACCTGGTTAAGGACGGCGATGGCCCAGCTACGCTCAAATAGCCGTTCGGGCGTCATCGTGTCGGCCAGTTCCTTGGTGTAATGCGCCTCGGCCTCGATGGCGTCCAATGAAAGTACCTGCCGGCTGCCACCGCGCTTGGCGGCGTGGGCCTTACGGCGCTGATCCGCCATGAAGTTCTTCAGGGCAGCCAGCAGGAACGAGCGGAACTTTCCCCTGGAGCCATCGACCGTTGTCAGACCTCTATTCTCCAGGAGGTGGGCGAAAAAGCCCTGGGTCAGATCCTCCGCCTGCTGAGGGCTGTTGCCCTGGCGGCGGATGAAGGCGTACAGTGGGAACCAATAAGCCCGGATCAACTCTTCTAGCGCCCGACGGCAATGGGTCGTGCTCGCCTGGCCATCAGTCCCACCGCGACCAGCCGCCGCTAGCACAACGCTCCACCGCGTGGCCGCAAATTGCGCCCCGGATGTTCGGCGCGAGCCGCCACTTCCCAGCGAAGATGTCCCTCCGAGAGATGCCATGCCGAAGATTATACCTGCGGGCAGTGAACCCCTTCAACGGTTACCAGCCAGGGAGGGGAGACACAAGGGTGTGTAGCCTTGCTTCATAGCGCCTCAAATCGCGTCAAATCGCGACAAACTGCGACTACGGCGTGTGCGCCATACGCTGCGCCACGATGTCAGCAAGTTAACGAAGTCTGGCATCATTTTCCTCCCCGCTAAAGTGCGAAAAGCGGTAGACATTTCCAGATATTGCGCCACTATTGGGATGAGACAACCGGCTCCGGAGCCACAAGAGTGTCCATGACCGATGATGAGGTTCTTGTTCGCAGCACATTGGCTGGCGATCGGCGGGCATTTGCCTGCCTGTACGACAGATACGCGCAGCTCGTCCGCGCAATCTGCTACGACATGACCAGTGACATCGACCGGAGCGAGGACCTCTGCCAGGATGTGTTTTTGCAAGCGTACCGAAACCTGCGCCAGCTTCGGGATTCGGCCAGATTCGCCAGTTGGCTGACTGGAATTGCCAGATTGACCTGCCGCAACTGGCGACGGCGGCATGGCTGCCTGGACAAGGCCGCCGATGTGGACCTGCAGGCGATCCCGCAGGCGAACCCGACGCAGGAGGTAGGCGACGATGAGTTGGCGGTGCTGCACGGCTGGTTGCGGCAGCTTCCGGAAAAGGAACGGCTGGCGATACAGGTTCGCTATCTTCTGGAAGCACCGCCCGACAAAGCCGGGGCCATACTGCGGCTTTCTCGAGCCGGGTTTTATCGCGTGCTTGATCGGGCCATGAAACGGCTCCGCCGGCTGGCGAAGATGCATGAAGCCCGATGACGGTCCAATGTAAAGAAGACAACTGTGTCTGAAGAACTGGAAAAGAAGATCAAACAACTATACGAGCCGCTTCGGCGCCGCCATGAGGCCCTGCGCGAGGATTTGGTCGGCGCGTTGTCCAAGGAGGCGGTTGGCGATTTGGCAATGAAACCCAAAGGGAGAGTTCCCATGAGGATTATCAAGATTGCGTGCGCTTCGGGCGCAGTGGCAGCAGCTGTTATCGTGGCGGCTCTGGTTGCATTCCACGCCTCTGCGCCGAAGGTCAGCGCGGCCGAGGCCATGCAAGTGGCCGCCGAGACCAGCAGCCGTTACGATGGCTGGATTCATGTGCGGGCTGTCCATCCTGATGACGATAAAGACACGCTTCACGTCAATCTGGCCGATGGGACAGTGGTTCTGGATAACACCCGCGGCAGGCCGTCCCGCCTGACCGTCTACCTGTGTCCCAAGGACAGCGTGTTCCTGGAATACCACGGAGAGACGAACACCATAACCAGGAACGGTCCCTTGGGGGCGGACCATGCGGCGGGGCTGACGGCCATCTTCCGGGAGCAGATGACCCCGGAAGGCATGCTCAATGCCCTGCGTCGCGACGACCCGAACCTCGCGGTGACGCAGACAACGCAGGACAATCTGGATCGATTCGAGGTGTCAGGCCTGACCAAGGGCGGGCAGCACACAAAGCTCATTCTTCTGGCCGATCCCAAGACCAGACTGATCCAGGCGCTCAGTGTCTTCAGGGACGACAAGGAGGTCGAGGCGTATGAGCTGACGTATGGCGACCCGGTGATCAAGAGCATCTACGACGTGGGCGTGCCGCGTGATGCCAAGGTCGTTGAGGGCCCTTTGCCTTCCGCCCCAGCCGGCTCCTTGCAAAGGTAGACCTTGGGATCGAGTACAGAAGTGACGGAGCGCTGCTGCCAAATGGCAGGTGCGCTCCGTCACCGCCTGCCCGACAGGCCCTCCGGCCCAACCGCGACAAATCGCGACACGTTGGCCCACGTCTGGCGATCTCCCGCCCGCTTGGCTGACCGGCCGCTTCCGGCCCAACTACGATAAATCGCGTCAAATCGCGTCAGGACGCGACAAACCGCGACAAATCGCGACACGTTGGCCCACGTTCGGCGATCAGGCGCCTGTTCGACCCAAAGCTCCGCCTCCCCGAAGGCAACCCTCTTTATAAGCTCTCGCGCCGAAGGCATCATGGCACAAGTTGTCAAAGAGCGTGCGGCTGTCCTTTCACGCCGCGCGCAGGATTTCACGCCTCACACTGCCCGGATAGAGTTTTCGGGAGGGGCAGGTAGCCGTCACGGCGTTGGGCAAGTCCTCAGTCTCGGCCGGTCGGTGTGGTGCTGCAGGAGCGGCGCGGCCTTGGGACGCAGCATCTGTTGCGCGACGTTTCCGACGTCTCCGCCTGAGCATCCTTGAGGAGTGTCTGGTAGGTCTGCCATCGGTTAGGGTCAACTGTGTTCGGCAGGCACGGGAGGGCCTGCTCATAACTACTCGCGATGGAGGAAGGCTCGGCACTCTGACGTGCGTGGCTGTAAACGCTGCAGAGTTCTTCGGCCACCTCTTCAGGCAAGGGCGTACGGCGCGAGCGGAATCTGCTGGAAAAACGGCCTGGCCAAGTGGTGCGGTCGACTGCGCGGATCATGCCCTTGATGCAGCAGAAGTCGCTGCAGCCAGTACCGTCGATGAGTAGCGGCGCGGCTTTATAACGAAAAGGCATTTCTGCTGGCTCCCACCGGGCCTCACACGAGTGGGCATACCGCTTCACTTGCACCGGGGGCGTGAGGAAAACCAGCCGAACACCTGCGTTCCCGCCTTGGGCGAAAGCCAGCCTGGCTCCTTCAACCTCATCGATCTTGGTGGGTTCATCAGGATTCGGCCGTGGCATCTGGTGCACCCAAAGCTACCGAATTCCCAGAATGGGTCAGAGCGCATCTCATTCGGACAATGGGTCTTTGGACGCCTTAAGTGAACCATAATCACACGTAGGGGCTGCGGCTCAGGATTGTTCGCCTGCATAAGTGTGACCTCCTGTCGGTCAAGCCAGTGACGGAAGCGCAGTGGGTCGAGAAACCGCGGTGGCCGGGCACTACGCTGGATGTAGCCGTCGGCCACTGTCAATCCGCCCCACGCTTCGAGCAGTTCGCGGCGGACACGGTAGGCCCGGTCACGGTATTCGCCAATGGAAACGAATCGCAGAAACCGGCCAGAAACGCCCGGCTTCGCCCGCACGATGATGTCTGCTGGCCCTCGTTTGCATTTGCGGGTGTGGGCGTTTTCCACCCATCTGGCGGGCGGGACATCGGCCGCGTCCAGAACCTCCTTCACCACAAACAGTCCCACCAGCGCGTAGATGAGCTTGTGTTCACACGGCCGGCAGGGACACAGGCCGGCGTAGAAAATGATGAGGTCATCCTCGGCAAGCGCGCGAATGTGAGACCCCCGGCGAGTACCGACATCGCCGTACGTGAGATACTCGAAGTCTGGGTCGAGGTGCATCGGCTGGTCGAGTAACTCTGGCGGAAACTTCAGGTTCTGATCCAGGTTGCTGCTCATGTCCCTGGCGAACTGCTTCAGAGCCGGAACAACCTCGCGGAATCGTCGGTCGCAGCCGAGGTGGAACTGTGTGTCGAGCTTCTCAGGGATCGGGACGTAAACGAACTGTCCGGTCTCTGGGTCGGCCGGCGCATTCCAGCCGCCGTAAGAATGATCGATCCCCACTCGTACCAGCACCGCATTCATATTACAGCCACCTTGGCCACAAGCCGAGCCGTTCCCGGCAAAGCACAGGGCCATCCCGGCAACTCGGCGGTCGATTAAACTCGACCGGCGGGCGATAGTCCAGCCCCCCGCACTGGTAGGCGATGCCTGGGTTGTCCGGGTAATGGGCCTGCCAGATCAGGAAGTCCACGCCGTCCACCCTACCGTCGCCGTTGAAGTCGCCGGGGGCGAGGACGGTTACCGTCACGTTGCTCATGCCCGACAGAGCCGAGTCGCTGGCGGTCAGCTGCAGCACATACGTGCCGGCCGTCGAGAAAAAGACCGTGGTTGAAGCAGCGTTGGGATTGACAAAGGCTACAAGGCCCGGCCCAGAGGTCTTCGTCCAGGTGACCGTGGTGATTCCTGGCGGGTTGGGCAGGCCATCATCGCTGATCGTGCCCGCCAGGGTCAGCATGTTGGGAATCATCACTTTGACGTTAGGCCCGGCGTTGGCCACTGGAGGTGTGTTGGGTTGCAGGTAGGAGTCGGTGTACATGTCGCTCCAGGGAACGATGCCAGAGCAGCTAGGGGGAGCCTGGTCCGGACGGCTGCTGGGGATGCTGGAGTACCATCGGAGAATCGCGCCGCCCGACCAGTTGTAGCACCAGGAGTTGTAATAGACGATCCTCACCGGATACAGTCCGGCCGCCTCGAACGTCACCGTATTGAGCACGGGGGCAACGGCCTCATGATAACCGCCGTAGTCTACCACCGTGACTCCGGCAACGTCCATGAAGGACCCATCATCAGAGGTATCTGTTTAGCGGGTTGAC
>PMYD01000051.1 GCA_003171335.1 Phycisphaerales bacterium | reverse complement strand
TCCGGTGCACGGACGAGAAAAAGCAAAGCAAGAAAAGCAACAGCGGTTGTTCAGCGAAATGCGACCGCGACGGGGAGTCCCGCCGCGTTTGGCGCGGGAAATCCGCTCTTATGGGCAGAAAAACGGCAAAGAAAGAAGCACGGTCGCGGTTTAATGCAGCGCGTCGGCCCTTGACACGCGGCAGCCTTTCATGAATAGGGTGAGCAACTTGTTGCTCGCGCAATTTTGCGGGCAAGACCCGGAATTCGCGGCCGCCTGCGCTCTCGTTCGTACCCGCCATCACTCGTGGCCTGTCCGGCTCGTGGCCGGTCGGCCCTGGTCTGTCCGATTGCCCGGCCCAGGAGTCAGCGCACCGTCGCGGCGGCAAAGAGGTGCTGGCGCAGAGCCGTCACCAACATCAGAAAGATCATCGGCCCGCCCCGCCATCGACGATACCCCGGCATGCGCTCACTCTGGCCGGCCGAGCTTGCGCGAGCAACAAGTTGCTCGCCCTACCCACTTGCGGGCGGATATCGACTTCTGCCTTCAATCGCTGTTGCAGGACCGCAGCCTCCCGCCTCCCGCCTTCCTTACCTCCCCCGCCTTTTTTCCACTTTCGAATTTGCTCGGCCGGCCGGGGTCGCTATGCTGTGGCGCTTCCCGCGCAGTGGCCGCGGGGATGTGCAAGGAAACGCCATCATGAGCATCGTGGTGATGAAATTCGGCGGCTCCAGCGTGGCCGATGCGGACAAGATCCGTGCGGCGGCCCGGCGCGCCATTGCCGCCCACGAAAAGGGCCAGCAGGTGGCCATGGTCGTCTCGGCCATGGGCGACACGACCGACGACCTGGAGAAGCTGGCCTACCAGGTGGCCGCCAACCCCGACAAGCGCGAGTGGGACCAGCTCATGGTCACCGGCGAACAGGTGACCATCAGCCTGATGGCCATGGCGCTGCGCGACCTGGGGGTCCCGGCCATCAGCTTCACCGCCGACCAGATCGGCATGGTGACCGATGGGGTGCACACCAAGGCGCGGCTGCTGCGGATCAACGCCCGGCGCATCCGGCGCGAGCTGGATGAGGGCAAGATCGTAATCATCGCCGGCTTCCAGGGCGTCACCGCCAACGGCGACATGACCACACTGGGCCGCGGCGGCTCCAACGTGACCTTGGTGGCCATTGCCGCCGCCTTGAAGGCCCAGCAGTGCGAGAACTACACCGACGTGGACGGCGTGTACACCGCCGACCCGCGGATCGTGCCCACGGCCCGCAAGCTGGCCTCCATCAGCTACGACGAAATGCTCGAGCTGGCCAGCCTGGGCGCCAACGTGCTGCACAACCGGGCCGTCGAGTTCGCCAAGAAATACCGCGTGCCCATCCACGTGCGCAACAGCCAGAACGAGAACCAGGGCACGCTGATCGTTGCGGAGACTGCCGCCATGGAAAACATCGTCGTTCGAGGGGCCGCGCTGAAGGACAAGCTGGCCCGCATCACGCTGCGCCACCTGCCCGACCGGCCCGGCGTGGTGGCCCGCATCTTCCACGTCATCGCCGAGGCGGATATCGTCGTCGACGATATTCTCCAGACGGTGAACCCCGCCGGCCGCGCCACGGTGAGTTTCACCATCGACCTGCGCGAGCTGAACGATGCGCTGACCGTGTGCGAGCGGCTGAAGAACGACTTCACCGATCTGGAAATCAGCCACGTGACCGACTTGGCCAAGGTGAGCGTGGTGGGCGTGGGCATGCGCGTGCACACCGGCGTGGCCGAGCGCATGTTCAAGGCCCTGGCCGACGCCAAGATCAACATCGAGAACATCACCACCAGCGAGATCAAGATCTCCTGCATCATCGACCGGGAGCAAGGGCCCGAGGCCCTGCGGCTGGTGCACGATGCCTTCGACCTGGGCACCGGCCCCCTGAAGGAAACCCGCAAGCGCGGCAAGAAAAGAGCGGGCAGGGCGAGCAAGTAGATCGTTCGCGCAGCGGACTGATCGCTTCTGGACCCCTCTCCCTTGACGGGAGAGGATGGCCCAAAGGGCCAGGTGAGGGTGCCGCGCAGAGCGGAAGACTCCCCTCATCGGCACCCTCACCGGGCCTGAAGGCCCACCTCCCCCGTCAAGGGGGAGGAGTTAGAAGCAGGGTGTGCAGCGTTGCTGCACACGGGACGATTCCCGGCAGGAATCGGCAATGGCTGACAGGGTCTGGCAAATCGCCTTGGTCGGCGTGGGCCGCGGCTCGCGGTACGGCCGGCTCTTCGCCGATCATCCGCGCTGCCGCATCGCCGCCTGCTGCGACCGCTCGCCGGAGGCCCTGGCGAAATTCGCCGCGGAGTTGGGCCTGCCGGCCGAGCGATGCTTCCTCGATTACGGCGAGATGCTCAAAACGCGGCCCGACGCGGTCTTCCTGGGCACGCCCATTCCCCTTCACGCCGAACAAACCCTCGCCGCCCTGGAGGCCGGCTGCGCGGTGTTGTGCGAGGTGACGGCCGCCCACACGGTCGAAGAATGTCGCCAAGTCGCCCAGGCGGTGCATCGCACCGGCCGTCTGTACATGCTGGCGGAGAACTGCGTGTACTGGCCCTTCATCCAGCAGTGGCGCCAGTGGGTGGCGGCCGGGCGGCTGGGGGAGATTTTCTACGCGGAGTGCGAATACCTCCACCCGATCCCCGACCAGATCGTCGATGCGGCCACCGGCAGGCCGCTGTGGCGAACCACGCGGGCGCCGCTGCACTACTGCTCGCACTCGCTGGGGCCGATCCTGCACATCCTGGGCGACCGCATCACGCGGGCCATGGGCATCGGCCAGGGACACCGCCTGTTGCCCGCCGGCGGCGAGGGTGGAATCGATATCCAGGTGGGCCTCTTCCAGACGGCCGGCGGCGTGATCATCAAGCTGCTGCGGTCCTCCATCGCGCCGCGCGAGCCGCGCATGCATTTCTACAGCCTCCAGGGCACGCGCGGCTTTGTCGAGACCGATCGCCTCGGACCGGCCGGCAAGGGATGGCTGCATGTTGAGGGCGAGATGGACAAGGCCCAGAGCATCGACTGCCCCTTTGCCGATGCCTCCCTCGGCCCGCGCGCCCTGGCCGGCGGCTACAGCACGGGCGAGTATTGCGTGGTGGAGGCGTTTCTGGCCGCCCTGGAAACCGGCCGGCCGCCCGCCCTGGGCCTCACCGCCGCGATGGACATGACGGTGCCGGGCCTGATCGCCCACCAGTCCGCCCTGGCGGGCGGAATCTGGCTGGATGTGCCGCAAATTGATTGAAGCATGATCCCAGGCGCACAAATGGCGCACTTGAAGTGCCGATGACACGTGGGCCAGCCCACGCGGGAAAACCGCCCGCATGGACCGGCCCAGGTCAGTACGCTTCCAGCAGCGCTATGCGTTGCGAGGGATGCGAATAAATCCTCGGCGCATTTCACCCCCCCCACTGAATCCCGCGCAAGCGGCAGCGGAGGGGCGGGCGTTATGGCGCCCGCGACTACTCACTGCCAAACGGCATATTCATTCTGCCAGGCGAGGAAGTCGACGCCGTCAACTTTTCCATCACCGTTGGTGTCACCCATAGCTTTTGTTGCGCCGGCGGCCGTCGGGTAATGGGCCTGCCAGATCAGGAAATCCACGCCATCGACGCATCCGTCCCCATTGAAGTCGGCGTCGAGGTAGCCGCTGCCATCCAGCGTTATAGTGGCATCGTAATGGCCGGAGAGCTGCCCGTCGCTGGCGGTCAGCCGCAGCACGTAGGTTCCGGCGCAGGCGAGTGTGACGGTCGTGCTGGCGGCGGCGGGATTGGCGAAACTGGCCGAGCCTGGGCCCGAGACCTTGGACCAGGCGCAGGTAATGGAAGGCGGGCTGGGCTGACCGTCATCGCTGACGCCGCCCGTCAGGCTGACCGTTCTTGTCGGAGCCGAGATCGAGGACGGGTTCGTAACCGACACGATGGGCGCCCGGTTGCCCGCCGGGTTCACCGTAATTGTCACGTTCGACGTACTGACCAGGGCCGAGTCGTTGGCGGTCAGCCGCAGCACGTACGTGCCGATGGTGGAGAACGTGGCGGTCGTTGAGGCCTGGTTGGCGTTGGCGAAGGTGACGGAGCCCGGGCCCGAAACGACGCTCCACGTGACCGTGGTGGCCCCCGGCGGATTGGGCAGGCCGTCATCACTCACGGCGCCGGTCAATGTCGCCGTCGCCGGCAGCGTAATGGACTGGTCAACACCCGCGTTCACCACCGGGGCCAAATTCCCCGCGGCAAAAAAGATCTGCACGTTGGAGGAGGACGACAGCGCCGAATCGCTGGCCGTCAGGCTCAGCACATACGTGCCGAACGTCGAGAAGGTGGCCGTGGTGTTTACGGCGTTGGCATTCGCAAAAACGACTGTGCCCGGTCCGGAGACCTTGCTCCAGCTTTGCGTCGTCGCGGCCGGCGGGTTGGGCAGCCCATCATCGCTCACCATGCCGGCCAACAGCACCGTGTTGGCGGGCGACGTGATGAACTGGTTAGTCCCGGCGTAAACCGTCGGCGCCTGGTTGCCGCCCGTGCCCACCGTAATCACGGCGAAGAACTGCCCGCGCCAGATCTGCTGATAGCCGCCGTCAATGTCCAGGTACAGCGCCTTGAGCGTGTGCCAGTTATTGGGGTCGGTGGGCAAGTTGCGCCAGTCGCCCGTCAGGTACACGCGTGCGCCATCGCTGGACATGCCCTCGCACCGGTACGGCGTGCGGCCGTTCTGGTCGATGATGCGGCCCCAGTCGGTCACCAGGTTCGGGTCGGTCACGTTGGGGTCGTAGCCGGGGGCCGAGAGCCGCGGGTCGTTCAGGTTCAGGCTCATCAGGTGCAGGTCTTTGGCCTTGCAGTCGCTGAAGTAGTTGTAATAGGACGTGTCCGGGTTGTTGGGCCCGTAAAAGGTGCAGTACGAGTACCACTGCCGGGCGGAGGCCAGCCAGTACACCGTATTGCCGGTCAGGCAGCAATCCAGGCCGCCCACGCCGATGCGGGCCACCTTCTTGAATGCCTGGCCGATGCCGAATTGGCCATGGCGCGCGGCGTTGGCGTCGAAGGTCCAGAGGAAGCAGTCGTACAGCATGCTGAAGGCCCAGTGGTCGGCGTCGATCCGGGCGCCCCAGTTCCAGGCCTGGTACTGCCATCCCGAATCGACGGCGCAGGTGTCGGCCCGGCGGCAGGGAGGCAGGCAGTTGGCATTGAGGATGATATTGCTGCCCAAGGGCACCTCGCCCAGCACCCCGTTCGTGTAGAACGCGGTGGTCCACAGGTTGGACTGGCTGTCGGTGAAGTGATAGAAACAACTGCTGGCGTTGACCGAACCGCGACCGGCCCAGGTGAAGCTGCTGGTATCGGGGGCATTGGCGCTGCTGCTGTAGATGGAGCCGTCGACGTTGGTGTACACCATGCCATTGAGCGTATCGACCGTGGTGGCGGTGTAAATCGTGCCGCCGCCGCCGGGCCGGCCCATGTCTTTGAAGACCGGCGTGCCCGTCTCGAAGCTACCCAGCTTGTACCGGACGATATGCCCGCCGGGATAGCCGCCCGTGTTGTTCCCCTCGTACCCGTAATACGTGGCGAAGTACAGGTACCCGTTGTACTCCGTGATCGCGCTGTGCAGCTTGCCCTGCGGCCGGTAGTAATTGGGGTCTTCGCCCACGATGGTATTAACGACCCCCAGTTCATGCACCAGCCCCGTGCTCGGATTGTACTGCATGAACAGCGCGCTGGTGTGCGGGGCATGACTGGAGGTGCCGAAATACACTTTGCCGTCGGAGGCGACCATGCTGCCCTGCCACTGACCGTCCAAGTGGACCTCATAGGGGCATAGCGGCGTGCTGGTGGCGACGATCGTGTGGTCGACCGAAGCGCTCAGGTGAATGATCGGGTTGGCCTGGGGATCGGAATAAATGATCGCCGCCGGCGTGTCATCGGTGATGACGTTCAGCGTGGCCGCGGCCGCCAAGCCGGCCAGAGTGCACAGGGACACAGCCAGTACGAAGAGGCGCAAAGCGTTGCTTTTGAACATGGACGCGATCCTCCGTTCCTCGTTTCCTCGACTCCTTGGGGGACTTCCAGGCGGTGTACCGCTCGACGGCGCACTTCGACCGTGTATATTTTACCCGAAGAATCAGAATCAAGTCTACCGTAAATCCCGGGAAAATGATTCGATCCGATTGCTGCCGGCAGCCATCCGCTACAATGAGTTCACAACCGCTTCGAAGGACAGGCATGTTTATCAGCAGGATCGGCATGATTCACAAGAAGGCGCATCGTGAAAACAGGTGATGGAAAGTCGCCTCAAGCGGCATCCATCTCGCCCGGCAGCCCAGGCCGGCCAGCCAAGGGACGCTCTTGCCCGCGGTCTCTCGTGCCTGTCTTTCCGGCCATTGCCCTGATTTTCTACCTCTTCTGCGGCAAGCCTGCCGTAGCGATCGCCTCCCCCGCCGACGTGGTTGCCCGCGGCGACAATCCCGGTAGAATCAATTCCCAGGTCGTCGCGGCCGGCGATGAGCAATCGCCGCCGCCGCGCACGGGCGGCCCAACATCAGCGACAGGAGCGGCTATGGCGGCATCTGCGGGCAAAGCGCAAGAAGGTGAAACGTTGTACAACGGGATCGTCCTGCCGGCGATCTGGCCGCCGATCCAGCCGGCGGTGACCCGCAAGGTACAGCCGGTGCCCTACCTGGAGAGCCCCCCGGCAGTCATCCCCATCGACATCGGGCGTCAGCTTTTCGTGGATAATTTCCTGGTCCAGAGCACCACGCTTTCCCGCACGCATCACCAGCCGGAGTACTACGCGGGCAACCCCATCCTCACGCCGGACCGGCCCTGGGAGCGCTCCCGGCGCGGACCGATTGCCATGCCCTTCAGCGATGCGGTCGTATACGATCCCGCGGAAGGCATCTTCAAGATGTGGTACCTCGCCGCCGCACCGGCCAGCACCTGTTATGCCACCAGCCGCGATGGCATCCATTGGGACAAGCCCCTGCTGGATGTGCTGCCCGGCACGAACGCCGTTCACACCGTCAAGCGCGACTCTTCCAGCATCTTCCTCGATCTGGAAGCCAAAGACCCCAGCGAGCGCTACAAAATGATCCTGTGGGGCGTGGACATCGGCGAGGAGAACCTCGTCACTTTCCTCTCTGCCGACGGCATCCACTGGCGCGGCCCCATCACCCGCCTGAAGGGCACGGGCGACCGCAGCACGGCGTTCTACAACCCGTTCCGCAAGGTGTGGGTGTTCGGCATCCGCGCCTGGTGGCCCCAGGGCGTGGGCCGCGGGCGCTTCTACGTGGAGACGCCCCAGTTCACCACGCCGCTGGAAGGGCTGACCCAGCGGCCGTGGATCGGCGCGGACGAGAAGGATGAGCCCTACCCCGGTTACGGCATCCCCACCCAGCTTTATAACCACGATGCGGCACCCTACGAGAGCCTGATGATCGGCCTGTTCAGCATCTGGCACGGGGACACGCGTGACGCCAATCCCAACAAGCCCGAGCGAATGGTGAAGGATTTCGAGGCGGGAAGGCCAAAGATCAACTTCGTGAAAATCGGCTACAGCCGCGATGGCTGGCACTGGTATCGCCCCGACCGCCGGCCGTTCCTGAATGTCTCCGAGAAGAAGGGCGACTGGAACTGGGGCAATGTGCAGTCCGCCGGCGGCGGGTGCGTGATCGTCGGCGACAAACTGTACTTCTACGTCAGCGGGCGCGGCGGCAAGGGTTTCCCCGGCTGTGATGACCACGACCACGGCTGCTCCGCCGGCCTGGCCATGCTTCGCCGCGACGGCTTCGCCTCGATGGATGCCGACACGGCCGGCGGCGAACTGACGACCCGGCCGGTGATGTTCAAAGGCAAGTACCTGTTCGTCAACGTGGACTGCCCCGGCGGCAAGCTGGCGGCCGAAGTGATCGGCCCGGACGGCAAAGCGGCCGGCGGCTTTAGCCTGGCCGACTGCACGCCCATCACCGCCGACACGACCTGCCGGCAGATCACCTGGAAGGGCGGCGATGACCTGTCCCGCTTTGCTGGTGAGCCCGTACGATTCCGCTTCCGCCTTGCCGGTGGGAGGCTCTACGCCTTCTGGGTCAGTCCGGACAAGTCCGGCGCCAGCCATGGTTACGTCGCCGCCGGCGGCCCCGGTTTCACGGGCCCGACCGATACGGTCGGGATGGTGAAGTAAGGCCGTTGGGTGGCCGAATGACGCTCGGCTCTGGAGGGTATCGCCGGCGCGGGTAGCTCAGCCGCCTCTCAACTACGCCCGACAGGAATCGAACACCCCTCAAAACGTTGGCAAATTCCATCGCTTTTTCCACAGCCGTATCAAAAAGTGGAGCAGTTGAGTTCATTCATGTCTTGACCGCCTTCACCTCTCGACCAGCGGGTTTGGTCTATGCGGTGCACGAGGCCGCGCAGGCCCGGCCGGACGTGCCCGCGTGATACTCAGACCAAACCGGCCATAGTCCATGTCGTACCCGCAGGCAGGGTGTCAGGGTTCGGCCTGGCCTTGGCGCTCTGCCGCCGGCTTACCTCACGTCAACCACGTTAACCACTCCAGCGAATCCCCAACCCATAGGAGCTGCGCGCCATGTGCGATACAGCGAAACTTGCGGAACAAGCGAGAACCGAACCGACGATCCGTCAATTGCTGGCCAAGGGCATCACCGGCCGCTGCGCCCGGTGCGGCGAGCCGGGCGAAGGCATCTTCGTGTGCTCCAGGTGTACCGCGTACCTCTCCGAACTGTGGCCGCACCGCCACCAGGTCAAGCCGGAAGTGCGCCTCTGCGGATGCGGCGCGACCCTGCGCCCGCACCGGCGATACTGTGATGGATGCAGTGCCCGGCACAAGAAAGAGGCCATGCGCGAGGCCGCCCGGCGATACCGCCAAAGCCATGTACCCGCCGTCATAAGTTAATGGCAAAAACACCCCTGTTTTATTGGCAAATTCGCACGCTTTTCCCGGGCAAGGTCCAATCGGCCCAAACCGGCGTTTTCGGCGGTTAACTGATGACGGCGAACGGTCCGCCCGCGTGAACGCCATTCATGGGTCGAAACGCCTACCTTCGCCGCCTTGCCAGCAGCGCCGAGGCAGTCAGGGCCAGCAAAGCCAGCGTGGCGGGCTCGGGAACCTGCATGAGCCAGAGGCGGTTATAACCTACGGGATTGGAGGGGTCCACGTACCAGCCGCTGCCGGCAACCCACTGGCCGTTGGGACTGATGAAGACGGCGTTGTCGAGCCGCCAGCCGCTGTTGGGGTCGATGAGCTTGTTGAAGTCGATCGCCGTGCCATCGGGCTGCCAGATGGTCGCCCCGCCAACCTTTGCGGTGTCGGACATGATTGAGTAGCAGTAGCCCGCGATCACGCCCGTCTGACTGATGGACATGGCCTCGGAGAAACTGGGATATTCATCTCCCAGGGGTGCGCTCAGCACCGCCGGCGTGGTGCTGCCGGCATCCCAGCGCGCCGCATAGCCGCTGACAAGCTGGCCGCCGACATACTTGTACGCCTCGCCCACCGCGACGCCGGCATTGTTCAAGCCGCGGACATAGAGTTCTTCGCGGCCAGACTGGTCCAGACCCAGACTGTGAAGCTGCGTGGCGGCCGTGCTGGAGCCGTCCCAAAGCGCCCCCGAGTAACTTACAGCTGTACCGGTTGCATTCACCCACTGGGGTGAGAAGCCGCCGGTCAGCGTGGTGGGCGTGCCGGCCGCGTCCCAACGGACCGCGACGGCATGATGGGTGGAGTTGGCATCCACGACGTCCGCGTAACCGACGGCCACGCCGGAGGGGTTGATGCCGTAGGCGCAGGCCATGTAAGTTACGTTGGGGTCGATGGACACCCTTCCCAGCTCCGTCACGGCCCGGAGGGATCCCAGCGCAGGGCCGCTTTGCCCTGGATGGTATTACCGCTCTTCCAGATGACCGAGCCCACAATGTATCCGGCGTCGTTTATGGAGTAGGCCTGCCCCGTGGCCGTGCCCGGGTACAATGCGGGGATGGACAGTTCAGTGATTCTCGTGCCGTCCCAGCGCGCGGGCACTTGCCCAAGATCAACGCCATTGATGAATTTGTGCGAGAAGCCCACGACGGTTCCCGCCGCGTTCATGGCGACCGGCTGGCTCTGCGTGTAGGCATCGTCCGGGAAGAGGTTTTCCATCTCGACGGGGGCGGAACCGGAGGCGTCCCAGCGGACGGCTCGCCAACTGAGGCAGTTGTTGTTGACGTACTGGCAGCACATGCCCGCGACCGTGCCGGAATCGTTGATGCAGAAGCCGGGGTTGTAGTTGAAATCGCCCTCGCTGAAGCCGCTGCCGGTCGCCGGGTCATATGACGGCCCGGGGTAGATGGGCAAATATGCGGCCGCCGGCGCTGCGATTAGTAGCGGGATCAGCAGCAAGGTTGTCATCGAGAGAACTGAGAGTAAAGAGGCCTTCCCCTTTAGCATGGCTAGCTCCTTTTGAAGCGTCTCACCCTGATGGACTCTTGGCCGTCCACAATTGCCCCTATCGCCGGCTTGCCCTGTGGAACCAGCAACCTTGACTAAAATGTACCGCGCCTCAACAGGGAGTCAAGGGTAAAAACCGCCTCTGGTGACACTATCGTGTACGTATACGCTCAACTGTCACCTTCCGCCGCCTCGCCAGCAGCGCCGAACCGGCCAGGGCCAGC
The DNA here is from genome assembly GCA_003171335.1 of Phycisphaerales bacterium. GTDB lineage: Bacteria > Planctomycetota > Phycisphaerae > SM23-33 > FEN-1343 > FEN-1343. The sequence continues at coordinate 850 of PMYD01000051.1, read as the reverse complement.
AGCGACAGCGTGGCCGGTTCGGGAACGGGCGTCAGCAAGAAAGCTTCGGTCTGATCGGTGTTGCCTGCGAGAAAGCCATATCCGGCTATCTGGCCGCTGTCGTTGATAGCCATCGCCGCACAGAGGGTCCATCCGGAAGCCGGGTCGATCAGGGCGTTAAGATCGGTCAACGTTCCGTTGCTCCAGATGCAGGCGTGCTCTGCATTATCGTTCGTGTCGGCTCGTCCAGCCACCTGCCCAGAATTGTTGACTGCGTAAGCAATGCTGCTTGATCCGCTCGGCAGGCAGCCCAGGTCGGTCTTTGTTCCGCTGCTGTAGAGGAAGGCGTGGCAGCCCCGCTGCACGTCGCTATATCCCACGACCTGCCCGCAGTCGTTGGTGCCGTAGGCGATGCCGGGCCCAAGGTCGGTCTTCGTCCCATTGTTCCAGATGCAGGCGTGCATCGCAGGAGCACCATTCGGCGTGTAAGTCATCCCGACGACCTGCCCGGAATTGTTGATTCCGTTAGCAAAGCTCCCCGATCCGCCAGGCAGGCAGCCCAGATCGGTCATCGTTCCGTTGCCCCAGATGCAGGCGTCCGATTCATTACACCCCACGACCTGCCCGTAGTCATTGGTGCCGTAGGCGAAGCTCGGCCCGAGGTCGGTCATCGTCCCATTGCTCCAGATGCAGGCGTGCGAACCATCATACATGGCACTCGACCCGACCACCTGCCCGGAATTGTTGATTGCGTTGGCAAGACTGCCAATTCCGCCGTATCTGTTTAGCGGGTTGACCAGCCCACGCGGCCGGCTCATTCGGTTGGGATTGCCTTTCCCGCCCGCCATTGTCAATCGTTTCCGATAGTTTT
>PMYD01000163.1 GCA_003171335.1 Phycisphaerales bacterium | reverse complement strand
CGGCAATGGAGAAAGTAAACCCGAACCAGAATCCCATGCGATAGAGCAGGCGGACCCTGGGGGAATTTCAAATTGTGCTTCGACTTTGCTCAGCACCCTGAGCCTGTCGAAGGGCAAATTTCAAATTTCAAATTTGGGAAACGGCCGGAAGGTGGCACAGGCTTTTAGCCTGTGTCTTTCCGCACAGGCCACAGGCTAGAAAGCCTGTGCCACCATCCCTCCGGCCGTTAAATTTGAAATTTGCAATTTGCAATTTGAAATTCTTTGTTCCCCCGACCCCGACCGGAGTTGCGTCCGGCCGGCGAGCGTATTCTTGACAAGTGAATAGCGACCGAAAATCGCCTTGACCCATGCGGGGGCTCACCGTTCCACTGGATGGCGATGACCGCAGAGCCCTTGGCCAGCGAAAGCCTCTCGATGCTGCGACAGCTTGGCTCGCCGCCCGATTTGGCGGCGGCGGCCCGGAAGCTGCGCATCGAGCCCGCCTGGCCGCTGGCCAACGCCCACGTGCATCTGCCGCCGAACTTTTCGGCCTTCGACCGGGTGGAGCAGGCGGTGGACTTGGCCGCCGAGCAGGGTTTGGCGGTGCTGGGCGCGAGCAACTACTACGATTTTGCCGCGTACCAGCCCTTCACCCGCCGGGCGCGGCAGCGCGGCATCTTCCCCCTGTGGGGGCTGGAGATCCTGGCCCTGCTGCCCGCTGAGGCGGCGGCGGGCGTGAAGATCAACGACCCCACCAACCCCGGCCGCATGTATATCTGCGGCAAGGGCATTACCCGCTGGGAAAAGCCCACCGCCCGGGCCGCCGAGCTGATGGGGCGGATCCGCCAGGGGGACAACCGGCGGATGGCCGAAATGACCGGCCGGCTGGCGAACTATTTCGCCGACCGGGGCATTGAAACCGGCCTGGACGGTGCGGCCATCGTGGCCCAGGTGGCGGCGCGGCACGGCTGCGATCCGCAAACGGTGGTGCTCCAGGAACGGCACGTGGCCCGGGCTTTCCAGGAGGCGCTCTTTGAGCGCGTGCGGCTGGATGAACGGGCGGCCGCGATGGAAAAGCTTTTCGGCAGGCCGGCGGCGAGCGATGACGACGATGCCGCCGCCGTGCAGGCGGAGATTCGCACACGGCTGATGAAGGCCAGGCGAAGCTGCTTCGTGGAAGAGCAGTTTGTCTCGCTGGATGAGGCCCTGGAGCTGATTGCCGAACTGGGCGGCCTCGCCTGCTACCCGGTGCTGGCGGATGGCGCCGATCCGATCTGTCCGTGGGAAGAGGATGCCGCCCGCCTGGCCGAATCGCTGGAGCGACTGGGAATTCCCATGGCGGAGTTCATTCCGCCGCGGAACGACCCCGCGGTCCTGGAGCGGTATGTGCGGGCGATCCGCCAGGCGGGTATCGCCGTGGTGGCCGGCACGGAGCACAACGCGCTGGGCCTGACGCCGATGGCGCCCGCCTGCCGCGGCGGTGCGGCCATTCCGGCGGCGGTCGGCGAAATCTTCGCCGAGGGCGCCGCCGTGGTGGCGGCCCATCAGTTCCTGGCCGCGTGGGACACAGGCTGGAAAGCCTGTGCCACCAACACAGGCTGGAAAGCCTGTGCCACCAAGGCCCCGGCCACTTCGATCGCCGAGCGGGCCGCTCTGGGCAGGGCGGTCATCGCGCGGTATCGTCAGGAGCACGAAGGGAGCGGCCGCGAATGAAACCGCCACGTGCAGATGGGCCTTTTACCAACTTGCAGCAGGAGCTGATCCGCCTGTCGCGCCAGTACGGCGGCGATGCGTCGTTCGTCATCGCCGGCGGGGGCAATACGTCGGTCAAGTCGGCCGGCCAGTTGTTCATCAAGGCCAGCGGCAAGTCCCTGGCCGATCTGGATGCCGGCGGCCTGGTGGCGATGGATCGCGCCAAGCTGCGGGCGATCGTGGAGGCGGTGCTGCCGGATGAGCCGGGGCCACGCGAGCAGGAATTCAGCCGGCGGCTCATGGCCGCACGGCTCGAGCCGGCGGCAGGCCTGCGGCCCTCGGTCGAATGCCTGCTGCACGAGCTGATGACCGGCACGTTTGTCGTGCATGTCCATCCCACCGTGGCCAACGCCCTGGCCTGCTGCAAGGAAGGCCGGGCCATCGCCGCGGAACTTTTTGGGGATGACGTATTGTGGATCGATTATGTCGACCCGGGCATCACGCTGGCGCGAGCCGTGGCCGCGGAACTGACGGCGTATCGGAACAAAACGCGGCGGCCGGCGCCGGCGGCGATCATCCTGGCCAACCATGGGTTGCTGGTGGCGGGCGAGAGCGCGGACGATGTGAAGGCGAAGATCGATGCGGTGCTCGAGCCGATCCGCCGGCGGCTGATGCAGGCCGGCAAGGCCGGCGGAGGCGGCGGCCAAAACGCTCCGGGCGAAAAACCCGAGCCGGCCGATGCGGCCGACCGGCTGGTGGGCACGGTGGCCCCGGCGCTACGAGGCTTGCTGGCCCAGGGCTCGGCGCTGCCGATCGTGATGCTGGATGATGGCCCGGAGGCCGGGTGGCTGGCCGGCCATCCCGACGGGCCGGCGATCGCGGCGGCCGGGCCGCTCACGCCCGACCAGATCGTTTATAGCGGCTCGTTTGCGCTGTGGTTCGATCCGGCCGGCCGGGCGGAGGCGGAGTTGATCGACGCCCTCACCGCCGCCGTGGCCGAGTATCGCACTGTGCGTGGGGTCAACCCCGCCGTGGTGATCGTGCCGGGGCTGGGCGTATTCGCCGCCGGCCCGACGGTTGCCGCGGCCGCCGCCGCCAGGGCGGTGTATCGCGATGCCATTGGCATCCTCCGCGGCGCTTCGCAATTAGGGACGTTACAGCCCATGCCCGCCGCCGGCCGCCAGTTCATCGAGCAGTGGGAAGTCGAGTCGTATCGCCGCCAGGCGCTGCCTGGCGCGGCCGCCGGCCGCGTGGCCGGCAAGGTGGCCCTGGTCACCGGGGCGGCGCAAGGCCTGGGCCTGGCGATCGCCCAGGACCTGGCCGGCCAGGGCGCCGCCGTGGTGCTGGCGGATATCAACGAGCCCGCCAGCCTCCAGGCGGCCTCGGAGCTGGTCGGCCGCCACGGCCGCGGGCGGGCGATGGGCATCCAGATGGACGTCACCGACGAATCCAGCGTGCGCCGCGCGCTGGCGGCGGCGGTGCGGCAGTATGGGGGGCTGGATCTGCTGATCTCCAACGCCGGCATCCTGCGGGCCGCTAGCGTCAAGACGATGCCGGCGGCCGATTTCGACGCCGTGACGGCGGTGAACTATCGCGGCTACTTCCTGTGCGTGCAGGCGGCCGCGCCCATTATGGCGGCGCAGCACCGCACGGCCACCGGCCGCCTGCTGGACATCATCCAGATCAACTCCAAGAGCGGCCTGGTCGGCTCCAACCGCAACGCCGCCTACGCCGGCGGCAAGTTCGGCGGCATCGGGCTGACGCAGTCGTTCGCCCTGGAACTGATCGCCGACGGCATCAAGGTCAACGCCATCTGCCCGGGCAACCTGTTCGATGGGCCGCTCTGGTCGGACGGGGAAAACGGGCTGTTTGTGCAGTATCTGAGGACCAACAAGGTGCCCGGGGCGCGCACGATCGAGGATGTCCGCCGGGCCTATGAGGCCAAGGCGCCGATGGGCCGCGGCTGCACGAGCGAGGATGTGATGCGGGCGATTTACTACCTCATCGAGCAGCAGTACGAAACCGGCCAGGCCCTGCCGGTGACCGGCGGACAGGTGATGCTGCCGTAAGGCGGCTTTTTGCTGCCGGAAACCTACGGCTGGCTGGCCGGCTCTGTCGCCGGCGGCTGTGCGGCGGCGGGCAATTCGGCGGGGGCCGGCGAGGGCGCCGAACTGGACGATTCACCCGCTGGCGGCGAGGGCTCGGAGCTGGGCGCTTCGGCGGCGGCGCGCCAGCGAATCTGATCCATGGGCATGTCCACGCGGCAGATCGTGCCGCGTTGCCGCTCGAACAGGCTGACGCCAATGCCCTGGGCCACTAAGGGCTCGCCGCGGGCCGGCGCCGTGGAGGCCCGCAGGTGATAGCCCATGGTGTACGCGTACAGGATAAACGGCCGGGCGATGGCCAGGGCATCTTCCTTCTTAGGCGGGTTGCCCGGCGGCAGCGGGTGCTCGAGAAAGATGTGGTACTGAATCTCGCCCGTGGGCAGCTTCAGGTAACAGGTCGAGGCGATGTGATACGGTTTGCCCTCGACGATCCAGTCCTCCGCTCCCCCCGGCGCCAGGTGCCGGCAGCCCTGCGGGTCGGCTTCACGCTGCAGATCCGCGGCCGAGGTGGGCGGATGGGAGATCGCCAAGGCGGCGTGCAGAACGAGCCCCGCCAGGCCGATCAACGTCAGCGACCGCGTCAGCGGCGGCAGCGACCACACGAGTTTGACCCGCGGGGTCAGCAGCACCACATCCAGCACGGCCACCACGATGCCAATCACGCTGAGCCAGTTCCAGGCGTGCAGCACGCCCAGCGAGCCCTGCTTGTACGCCAGCGGCGGCTGGCCGATGGCCTTGACCATGACCACGAAACACACAAAGCCGATCAGGCCGATGGTCTCGATTCGGCGGGCCTTTTTCCTGTCCGGCGGCGGCGCGGGCGCCGCGGGGGGCAACGGCACAACAGGCTCGGTCATCGCGGGTCCTTTCACTGCGGGCCGTCGATATGCCCGGACGAATGCTCGGACAGCATACGACCGGCCGCCCGCCGCGCCAAGATGCGGGTAGGGGGCGTTGCGGCGTGGCGATTCTTTGCAAGGCCCGCGGCCGGCGATAAGATGTCGTCCGCAGCAGTCGAATCGGCGGCCGGCGGCGAGGAATCCCCGGCCGCCAATGGTGCGACTGACCGTATCCCGCTAGAGCACCGAACGATTGAGATGTCATATTCAGGGCGGTGCCGGCGCCGGCGTTCTGGCCGCTGGAGGGGGAATTCACCGGCTCGGTGGCCGTCCAGGCCCGCCTTCCGCTGTACCTGGCGCAGCGCAGTGCGGCCGTCCACTACACCACCGACGGCAGCGAGCCCGATGAGCACTCCGCGATTTTCACCGGGCCGGTGAATCTCACTCGCGACACGGTAATGAAGGCGCGCACCTTCGCCGCCGGCTGCAAACCCAGCGCGGTGGCGATGGCCAAGTACACGATCCGCCCCGACACCGCGGCGCCGGTGCTGTTCGGCGGCAGCCCCAATTCCGTGATCAAGGCGTGGCTGCAAGGCGAGAAGCTCAACGACATGGCCACCGAAGTGCGGCTGTCGGTGCACAGCTCCAAATGGGCCGAATGCCGCTACGCCGACAAGCCCGGCGTGCCCTTCGAGAAGATGACCGACACGCTGGAGACGCGCGATGGCCTGGTGCACGAGCATAGCCTCTGGGAGGTGAAGACCGGCGTCCACGCCTATTACGTCAAGGCCCGCGACCGGCTGGGCAATGTCACGCCGCAGGACTACGAGATTCGGTTCGGCGTGGCCGATGTCAACCAGATCGCCCCGCCGTGGCGGCTGGAACTGGCGGCCACGCAGGGCACGCTGACGGCGCCGATGGCCGTGGTGGAGGATGAGGGCGCTGCCGACGGCAAGTGCGTGTCTTCCAGCGAGAACGAGAAAGGTGCGGCGGCCTTCACGTTCACCGTGCCGGCGGCCGCCGACTACATCGTCTACGCCTATGCCCGCGGCCCCGGCGCGGACTCCGACACCTTCTTCGTGAGCGTGGATGATGGCGCGGAAGATGTGTTCGACATCAACGCCGACCCCAGCGATGCGCGGCGGCTCACCAAGAAGGGGAAATGGCACTGGGACACCATCGGGGGCCGCGACAACCGCTTCCCGCTGACTTTGGACCCGCGCATTTCCCCCCTGGCCAAGGGTGAGCACACGCTGGTCTTCCGCTGCCGCCAGGCCGGGGCCCTGCTGGACCGGATTATCATTGTCCAGCGGCCGTAGCGGCCGGCAGCCTGCTAAATCCCTCCCCCTTTCACGGGGGAGGGTGGCCCTTCAGGGCCGGGTGAGGGTTCCCGCGGAGCAGGCGGAAAGCTGTCTGGTGCGCTCAGGCCGAAGATTAAGCGCAAGCCCGTAGATTCTCTGCCCTGTCCAGCCAGAACATGTAATTGAGATGCGAAATACGGCGTGCGGTAGGACATCTCAGAGATTTCGAGGAAGAGCAAGCAGCATTCTGGGGTAGGAGTTTAAAGCTTAAGTTATTCAATATAAGGTGCTTGTGAGC
>PMYD01000162.1 GCA_003171335.1 Phycisphaerales bacterium | reverse complement strand
AAAACTATCGGAAACGATTGACAATGGCGGGCGGGAAAGGCAATCCCAACCGAATGAGCCGGCTGCGTGAGCCGGTTAACCCGCTAAACAGATACAGTTGTACGGGGTCGCGACCAGGGCGCTGAACCAGGCGGTGAAACGCAACGCTGACAGGTTCCCCGAAGATTTCATGTTCCAGCTCACTTGGGATGAAGCGAGTTCTTTGAGATCACAATTTGTGATCTTGAAGGGTCAGAACGGCACGGGTCCAAGGTCACACTCTGTGACCTTGAAGAAGGGAAGCAACATCAAGTATCGGCCGCATGCCTTTACCGAGCATGGGGCGATCATGGCGGCGGCGGTGCTGAACTCGCCGCGCGCGGTGCAAGTCAGCGTGTACGTGGTGCGGGCGTTCGTGCAACTGCGGCGGATGCTGGCCCAGAACAAGGAACTGGCGGGCAAATTGGCGGACCTGGAGCGGAAGGTCGGCCAGCACGATCAGCAGATCGTGGCCCTGATTCAGGCGATCCGGCAACTGATGGCCCCGCCGCCCCAACCCCCGCGAAAGCCAATAGGCTTCACGTGTTAAATTCAACCATGAGCAAGAAACCAACCCCATCCGTCGAGTACGAGTTCAACAAGGCGGCCCTGGAGCCGCTGTTCATGCCGTGGGAGTTTCCCAAGGCCCATCGTCAGCGGGCGGCGAAGGAGGGAGCGCCGCCCCAGATCGTTCAAAGACGTCGCCCCAGCCCGATTGCCATCGTCAACAATCTGCGGGCCGCCCTGCGGGACTTCCGCGACTCGCATTACGCGGGGGCTTCGCCAACCAGCCGGGAATTGCTGAATTACTGGTTTGAGACGGATCATGCCGCGCTCACCGGCAACGGGCTGAGCATCCCTTTCCGCTACTACTTCTGTCAGCGTGAGGCCATCGAGACGTTGGTGTACTTGTACGAGGTCCGCGGAATCCGCACGCTATCCAGCCTGACGGCGGAGTTTGGGGGCAGGGATGCCGAGCGAGCCGCCTTGGGCATCGACCCGGCTGAAGATCAGTGGGCGCGGTACGCCTTCAAAGTCGCCACCGGCGCGGGCAAGACGAAGATCATGTCGCTGGCCATCGTCTGGAGCTACTTCCACAGTCTGCGCGAAGCCGACAGCGACATGGCCCGGCATTTTGTCATTGTCGCCCCGAACCTGACGGTTTTTGAGCGGCTCAAGGAAGACTTCGGCGATGGCCGCATCTTCCAGATGGACCCGCTCATCCCCGAGCCTTGGCGCGGCGACTGGCATATGAGCGTGGTCATGCAGGATGAGGCCAGCGGGGCCGCCACGGGCGGCGTGGCGTATCTGACCAATATTCACCGGCTGTATGACACCTCCAGGCGGCGTGGCACGCGCGAGGCCCAAACCTATGACTGGGCCGGTCCGGCCGTCTCGCGGGCCAGCGCGCTGAATACGGGCGATGCCTTGCGGGAGCGGATCACCAGCCACAAACGGCTGATGCTGCTCAACGACGAGGCCCACCACGTTTGGGACCCGGACAGCGCCTGGAACGAAGCCATTGGCTTCTTGAACGAAGAGACCCGCAAGCGAAACGGCGCCGGTTTGGTTGCCCAACTGGATTTCAGCGCCACGCCGAAGGACAACAACGGCGTCTTGTTCAAGCATATCGTCGTGGATACCCCTCTGGGCGAGGCGGTGGACGGCGGAATCGTCAAGACGCCCATCATTGGCCGGGGCGACAAGATTGTCGAGCAGGCTTCGGACAATGCCGGCGTGCGTTATCAGCACCATTTGCTGTTGGGTTATAAGCGATGGCTGGAATCCAGGAAGGAGTGGGAACGCAGCGGCAAGAAACCGCTGATGTTCGTCATGTGCGACAGCACCGAGGCGGCCGACCAGATTACGCGGGAGCTGAATGGCAATCCCTTGTACGCCGAGCTGAACCACAAGGCGATCAACCTGCACACGAATCTTAAGGGCAAGATCAAGACCGAAGGCAAGGGCGCGAGCAAGGTGCGGGTGTTCGTTGAGAGCGAAAAGGATATCAGCGACGATGACCTGAAAGCCTTGCGGGAACTGTCACGTCAGCTTGACGACAGCACCAGCCCTTACCAGTGCATCGTCAGCGTCCTGATGCTGCGGGAAGGCTGGGACGTTCGAAACGTCACGACCATTGTTCCCCTGCGGCCCTATAGCAGCAAGGCGAATATCCTGCCGGAGCAGACGCTCGGGCGCGGCCTGCGGCGCATGACCCCGCCCGGCCAGACCAATGAGATGGTGACGGTCGTGGAGCACCCGGCCTTTGTCAGCCTGTACAAGGAGCAGTTGGCCGAACAAGGCCTGTTCGTCGAAGAGGCCGATGTTGACCATATCGAGCCGACAACGGTTACGATCTACCCGGATGAAGCGCACAAGGATCTCAAAGCGCTGGATCTTTCGATTCCCCGGTTGACAGCCGCCCACCGAATTGTGCCGGTATTAGACGGCCTCACGCTGGAGGATGTTCGAAAGGCATTTGCCACGTACCGCAAGCTGCCCCTTGGCCAAGCGCGAGAAGAGGAGATCCGTTACGAGGGGCGACACCTCATCACGAATGAGCTCGTGGAGCAGATGAAGGTGAAGCTGCCGTTGCTGGAAAGCGGCTTTACGGCCGTGTCCTTCTACCGGGAGGAGTTGGAGACGGCTTGCGGAATCCAAGGGACGCATGCCGTGCTGGCGCCATTGATCCAGAAGTTTCTGGAAGAGATTCTCTTTGTCGAAGAACTGACCCTGTTTGACCCGCGCCTCTGCGGCCGGCTGGCTGCCGCGGACGTGCGCGAGCACGTTCGGGCCGTGTTTGTCCCGCTCATTCGCGCGAAGATTACGAAGACGCAAGAGCGTCTCAAGGGCGCCGAGCCGGTTTCCGTAGGCTCGTGGCGGCCGTTCCAGGTCACGCATTCCGCGCGGCATCCGGCGGAGACGGCAAACAAAACGTCCTTTAACCTTGTGCCATGCAATCGCGACCTTGAAGTTGCTCTGGCCCACTTTACCGACCATGCGACTGACGTTGCCGCCTTCTGCAAGAATGCGGGTCCGCAATGTCTTCGAATCGACTTTCTTGCTGCCGGGGGCCGGCTGGCCTTCTACACGCCGGATTTCCTTATTCGCAGACAGGATGGCAATTACCTTTTGGCGGAGACCAAGGGGCGGGAAGACCGCGACGTGCCTGCCAAGGCACGGGCCGCCGCCGCCTGGTGCACGTCCGCCTCTACCCCGTCGGTGAAGTGGGAATACCTGTACGTGCCGCAGGTTATCTTTGACAGGTTCGACGGTAAGACCATCGAAGAACTGGTTCGAGCCTGCGCACCGGCGGCGAAATCGCTGCTTTCAGAAGAAGTGGCCCAACCGCTGCTGCCGTTCGAGCAAGAGGAAGAGGCAGCGCCGCCGGCCGGGATGGACGAGTTTATTGCCGCCGCCGCATTGGCAAAGCTACCAAAGAATACGGCGACATTGGTGAACCAGGCGGTTCAGTTGTTCCGCTTTTACGAGCACAAAACTGAACTGACTTTCTCGCCCGTATTTACGCCGCTGCTGGGACCGATTGATAAATGCGCTCAAGATCTGGTCTTTGATCGCCTTGTGGACGATATTCCGAAGAAGGAAATGGACCAGCAGGTCTATTTTTCACCCTCCATGAAACTGGGGGCCAAGCGGGCCGGCTATCTGTCCGACAATGCCAGGCGAATACAGAAACTGTTGATTTATAACGCTGCCATCATGCCAATAGGAGTTTTGAAGTTTTGCCTGGAATACGCGGAATCGTCTGTGGATGGCATCGGCGGCCTATTTGCATCAGTTCGTAAGCGCTTTGCGGACCTGCGCGGCAGCGGCCTGCTTAAGCTCGTTAGTGATGTTTACGATTTCCGCAATACGTACGTGGCTCACCAGGAACAGGAACTCAAAGACTTGCAGGCGACTCGTGAGGCCCTGAAGAAATGGGTGGTTCTGGTGACACGCCTTGAAGGTCTGTTCCAGACTGTCATTTAAGGCTTGTCAGGTGCGCCCCCGCACGACCCATCGCCGTTCGAGCTGTGCCTTCAAGCGCTCCATCTGCTCGGCCTTCTGGGCCCACTGGCGAGCCTCGGCCAGATGTCCCGCGGCCTGATAATGCCGGGCGAGGGCGTCGGCCATTTCCCGGCACATGTCGACGACCATGCAGCCGCCCGGCCGCGGCTGCTCGAGCGCGGACCAATGAGTGTATTGTGCCGCCAGAAACTGCGCCTCCGCCTCTTCCAGCGTCCCATCCGGGCGCATCGCCAGATTCACCAGCAGCCGGATCTGGAACGGATCGGCCCCCAGCTCGATCGCCCGGTGCAGCAGTGCGCGGCGCTGGGAAAGCTGCATTTTTCCCCGGTTGGACGTGCATTCCGCGCATAGCGCCCGGCTCGCGGCGGCAATGGGCTCGCTGGGCCAATGGAGCCCGGAGGCCAAGGCCTTCTCCACGAGCGCCGCCGTCGGGGCATACCGGCAGTCGGCCAGGAGGAAGTTCAAGCCGTCATAGTACACCACGGCCCAGGTGCCCTGCGGACCGGAGACCAGCACAGGGAAAAGGTATTGGGCCAGGTGCCGAGGGATGGCGATCAGGTGAATGCCGCGCTGATCGAGCACGGCGGCGCAGTGCGCCGGATCTTCGACCAAGGCCCGTTCTTGCCGGTAGTCCTCCTCCAGGTACGCCTGCTGGGCGCGGGCGCCCGCCCACAGCGACAACTGAGGACATTCCAGGTGCAAGTATCCTTCCCACGTCCATTCCTGGAATATCCGGCCCTCAACCCCATTGGCGTTGATGAACTGGGCCAGCCGCACCGGTTCAACCTCAGCTTCATAAATCATCCGCTCAAAAAACGTCTCGGGCTCGGCGATGGGATTCTGCGGCGAGTAATGCCGCGCCAGCCGCCCCGCCAGATACCCTGCCGCCGTGATCGCCAGCAAGCAGGCCGCGGCCGCCGGCCCCAGCCGCCGCGAGGGCTGGAGCGACCACTCCAGTTGCCCCGCCAGCAGCGGCGCCAACAGGATCACGGCCAAGGGCGTAAAACGCTGAGCACGACAGCCCATGTACACGACCATGACCAAGAGCAGGAACTCGAAGCAGGCCAGCGCGTAGGGGGAGAATGGGCCGCGATCTTCACGCCGTCCCTCGCTGGGGCGGCTCTTGCGCCAGGCCCACACGTGCGCCGCCGACAGGGCGGCGGTGAACGTGACCACCGTGAGAAATTCCCAGTATTCTTGCAGCCCGCTCCAGCCGGCGTGAAAAATGCTCTGCCAATCCGTGATATTTCGCCACGCGGAGCTGCGCCCCACCACCAGCAATTCCGTGAGATTCCGCAAGCCAAACGGATTCGCCAGACCCGCCAGAGCAAGCGCGGCCGCCGTCGCCCCCGCCAGCGGCCAGAGAGGCCGCAGGGATCTTGGCCCGCCGGCGCGCCACGCGAGGCCGCACTGGCAGATCGTCCACAGCAAGAGCATCCCCAGCCCCAGCGTAAACCCGCCGTGCAAATTTGCCCACAGGCCGATCACGGCCGCCGCGGCCCATGCCCAATGCGCACGGCGGCGCGATAGCAGCAGCAGATAAAACAGCCACGGCGCCAGGATCAACGTCAACAGGTTTGGCCGCAGATCGGACTGTTCCCGTATGGCCAAGAGCACTGCCGCCGCTGTCAGCGCGCTGGCCGCCCAGCCGGCCCCTCGCCGCCAGCAACGCCACGAGCGCCGCCCTGGCGACCAGCAGCCCCATCTGGCCCCACGTGCGATGCACCAGGTAAAACACCAGGTCCGTGCCCCAGTTCTGGTTGATCCATACCCGACCGACAGTGGCGAAGGACCACGTGTCGGGTTGGCCCAGGCGGCCTTCGGCCACTTCCTGCCCCCCGGCCAGGGCGACGAAAAGGTCCGGCACTCCTACTGGATATGCCCACACCACCGCCAAAACAAGAACCAGTGCTGTCGCCGCCAGGCTCGTCAGCGTGTGCGCCATACGATGCGCCACGATGCGAGACATTTGACATGTGAAAACCAACCAATCGAAGGTTCCTAACATTTTCGGGAGCCATACCCTGACGCTGCTCACGGCGACGTTCCTGAACGAGAAAGGCTAGAATGAAGCCGAAGGTGTGATTGCAGAATGTCGCTGCGTCTGACAGGTTGCGAAGGAGAAGGACCTTTGGCCACGCTTGTATTCAACTGTGGGAGTTCCTCCCTCAGTTACAAGGTCTTCCAGACTCCCCGCGGACGGCCGCCGCAGGTCGTCGTTGCTGGCAAGGCCCACCGCGTAGGCGTGACCGGTACGGCGCCGGCCTTTGTGGAACATCACGCCGGAGGTGAGGTCCGCCGGCAGGAAACGCTTATCCCGGATCACCGCACGGCGGCCCGGCTGATCCTGGAGTATCTCCGGGCAACCGGCGTCAACGTCGAACTGGTGGGGCACCGGTTTGTCCACGGCGGCAGCCTTTTCAACGCATCGGCCTTCCTCGACCGGGACACGCTGCGCAAACTGCGGTCCTGCCTGCCATTGGCGCCCATCCACAATCCGATCTCCCTGGGCGTCATCCACGAGTGCCGCCAATCGCTCCCTGAGGTCAGGCAGTACGTGACCTTCGATTCGGCCTTTCACTGCACGATCCCCGACTACGCCTACACATACGCCTTGCCCCGCCAGATCGCCCGCCGGTTCGGTTTCCGCAAGTACGGCTTCCACGGGCTTTCCTACTGGTTCGTCAGCCGGCAGGTTCCCGGCATCCTGAATATTCCGGCGGATCGGCTCAAGCTCGTCGTCTGCCACCTGGGAACAGGCGGGTCCAGCGTGGCGGCGATCAAAGGTGGGCGGTCGGTGGACACGTCCATGGGCTACTCCCCGTTGCCCGGCTTGGTCATGAGCACCCGCAGCGGCGACGTGGATCCGATGCTCATGCTGTACCTCATGGCCGTGTACGGCATGCGCGGCGACGACCTGATGGACATGCTGAACCGAAAGAGCGGGTTGCTCGGGGTTTCAGGTTTCTCCAGCGACCTGACGGACATCATCCAGCGATTGGATGAGGATAAATTCGCTGGGGATAATAGGGATGAACAGCCCCTACTCGCCTTCAGGATGTACATCCAGCGGGTACGAAAGTACGTCGGCGGCTACATCGTCGCCCTAGGTGGCGTGGATGCACTGGTGTTCACCGACGATATCGGCGTGCGTAGCTGGCGCGTGCGAGAGGAAGTCTGCCAGGGCATGGAGTGGTGCGGGATTCGCCTGGATGCCGGGCGGAATCGCCAGGGGAATCCGGGAGCGACCTGCCTGATCAACGCCGGAGATTCACGCGTGTCTGTCCTGTCCATCCCCTCGGACGAGGAACTGGCCATCTACCTGCAGGGGCAGGAACTATTATTGACAGGGGCGCTCGATGCTGCTGTTTGACCCGGAATCTCCTTATGTGCGCTGGTGGCTGTCAGAAGACGGGGGCACGTCGGAGGGCCGTTGCCTTTCCGGGCCCAACTGGGCCAAACGTTTGGCGCGATCCATCCCTGGGCCGGCGGCCCTGAAATGGATCGGGTACGTTCTCCACAACGGCGGGGAGGCCGTTACCGACCCAGTGAGCCGGCTGAGGCCGGAGGACCTGGACAGGGTCAGGCAAACCATTGAACTGCTGCCTGAGCAAAATGATCTGACCTGCCGGGTGGCCCAGGAGTGGCTGGCCAGGCGACCGCAGATTCCCCATCTCCTGCTATGCGACACGGGCTTCTTCTGGCGCCTGCCCCCGGAGGCCAGCTTGTACGCAGTGCCGTACGAGTTGAGGAAGCATGGCGTCAAGCGATATGGTGGGCATGGACTATGCCACCAGTGGGCTTGGCGGCAGGTCGAGCGTTTGCAGGATGGGCGGGCCACCCGGGCCATCAGCGTGTACTTGGGCGACCACACCGACATAGCTGCCATACGGGACGGGCTGCCGTTGGAGACCACCATCGGATTCTCGGCCGTGGAGGGTATCATTTCCGCCACCGCCTGCGGCGACATCGATCCTACCGTGGTGTTCCAGATGCAGTCGGAGGGCATGCCCCTGGAGCAGATTCGGTTGCTGCTTTCCGGCAAGAGCGGGTTTACGGGCTTGTTGGGCAAGCACGCCGGGTTGGTGGACATCCTGCGTGGCACGACCGACCCGCAGGCGCACCTGGCGAAGGAAATGCTGCGGTATGGGATTCTGAGATACATCGGGGCCTGTATTGCGGTCATGGGCGGCGTGGACGCCCTGGTCTTCGTGACACCCCATCCCGGCGCGTGCCTGGGATTCGTTGCGGAGATCTGCCGGGCGCTGGCCTGCGTCGGGGTCCAAACCCGCGCTGGCACGATCGAGCCGGAGGCCGCCTGTGAACTCACCGACGACGTATCGCCTGTCAAGGCGTTTTCCCTTGGCTACAACAAATGGCAAGTTCTGGCGGAGTATGGTTCCGCCTTCTTGCCCTATCAAGGAGCTTGAATATGAAATCAGAGGCGAGGTTCTTAGTGGACGTGGGCATGAAGGGGCTGCCTTTGCCGATTCGCGTGGCGTCGAGGGTCCAGCCCGAGGGCCAGCAGACTGTGGCCGAGATCAGCGTCAGCGCCCGGATTATGCAGCAATTCGAGGCCGGATGGATCGACCGGTTTATACAAGTACTGCACGAACACAGGAACCGGATCGGGACCACGACGCTCTGCACGAACATCAAGGACTACATGCAGCGGCTCAATGCCAAGACGGTACGGGTGGATTTCGAGTACCCGTTCTTCATCGAGAAAAACACGCCGGTGTCAAAGGAGAAGTGCCTGGTGCGATATCGCTGCACGTACTCGGCGCAGTCTTCACGCTTGGAAAGCGATGGGTCAGTCATCTTTGCGATCCAGGTACCTGCCATCACCACATACCCAGTTTCGGGCGACCTCACGCCCGCCGGGCTGTTCGGGCAACTTAGCCTCGTGACGGTGGAGGTTAAGACGCACAACGACATCTTTCCAGAAGACTTGGTGGAACTCGTGGACCGGCATGCTCTGATGCCCGTATTCTCCTTCCTGACGCAGGAGGATCAGCAGTTGGTCATCCAGAAGATTCACTCGGATCGCAAGACCAGCGTGGTCATGACTGACGAGATCAAGGACGAGTTGCGTTCTAGGCCGGGCATCGAGTCGTACACAGTCCGGTGCGCCAACTTCGGCATGCTGCATTCCTACAGCACGTTCCTCGGCACGGAGAAAAGCATGTGGGTGCCCTTCAGCGGAGCTGACGAGGATGTATGAAGCCACTACCGATCCGCCGCACGACCAGGGAATCTGGGACGGTTGTGCTCTGTTGAAAGCATCGAGAAACCACAGGAAAGCACGGGGACATTCAGGAAAGCACGGGGACATTCTACTTTTTTCTGGCCACCCGCGAAACGCTCCCGTGTGGGTTCGACTCCCGCCCCGGCAGTACGACAAACCGCGTCAGGACTCGTCACAACGCGACAAATCGCGACACGTTGGCCCACGTTCGGCGATCTCTCGCCCGCTCGGCTGACCCGGCCGAATCCCGCGCGAACTGCGACAAACTGCGACAGGAAGCGTCAAACTGCAACTACGGCGTGTGCGCCGTGGCAGCTGCCGGCACGAACATCCCCCCGAGGTGGGCCCGTTTTGCTCGCCGATTACCATACTATCAGGGCGATCCGCGCTTGCCGGTCATCGAGATCTCGGTGCGACTGGCGGCCTGACGTACCACCTTGTTTGCTTGTCAAGGAACCCCCGCTGGTGCTGCGCGCCCGCTTCGGCGCACCATATACTCCGCATTCGCCAGGGGCGGAGGCCTCCGTCAACGTTCAGTCGTAGACGGGCGACCGTTCAGACGCCGAGAAAACGGGCTGGCCAATTGGCTGGGCCGCTACGGGAGGGACACCCAGAAACTCCTACTGCACTGCCTCAACATCGTCATCAAGACCTAACTCACGAAGTGACGCCTTCGTCTCCTCGACCCGAGGAGGCAGCAGACCGCCATCAGGCCTGACCTCGAATGTCACGGTCAATCCAAGGCCTTTCTGAGTCGCGAATTTCGAGAGGACCTTCGTGTACAAATTCATCCATTTCTGCGCAGGCACCTCGCCGGACCATCGCAGGCCTCTTATCTCAAACTTCTCCGTACGCTGAGGCGGAGGCGCAACCACAGCTGCCTTTGCGATGAGTACCATGGTCTGCACGCTTACATCTCCGGCCACAGCTTCGATCTGGAATTCGCCCTCATCGCTGCCGGCCGTGAACCCACCTCTTCCGTCTATCTTGCCACCGGTGGCAGTCCAGATTACCTTCGGCACCTGCATGGCTCGGCCATGCTGGTCGAAGGCTGTCGCCTGAAACGCCACATGCATGCCTGGCTTGAGCTGCGGACGTTCCGGCTGAATCGACAGAGTGGTCAGCCTCGACGGCTCGATGTGCTTCTTGGCCTCTTCGGCCGTGACGATGAACATGTCGTCGGAAATCTCGACCTCACTTACCGGCAGATCAGAATCGAAAACGAATGGCTTATACCCGTCTCCGACCTTTCCGACGTATGCCAAAATGCCGCTTGATACGCCGCGCGCAATGGTGTCTTTCACCGAGTCACCATCAAGCAGCCGAGGGAATTGCGGCGAGGCGAAGAAGGCATCGCGGGCCGACTTCGTGCTCCACTCGGTGAAAGCCGGGGGCCAGTTGCGGACAAGGAAGTTCGGGCTGACGCCCTTGGTTTCGATGTCGCCATCCTGGTACAGGCGGTCCACGATCAGCTTGATCATGCTGTTGGCCTGGCTGGAGTGCACCAGGCCAAGGTCGACCACACGCACCTTGTTGTCCTTGCCGAGCAGCACCACGTTCTTGTACGTCCGCCAGACACACTCCTTGAGGTCGCGCTGGGCCTTCTTCAGGTTCTCCGCAAGTTGTGTCTGCTGGGCATCGTCCAGCTTGTCTTCCTCCTCGTCCTTGATCGCCTGCCAAGCCAGAAGCTTGCGGGCCTCATCGCGGAGCGCCGCATCATCGTCGGCAACCGCGAATAGCAGGGCACTCTTGAATGTCCGGCCCGAGCTACCGTGCTCGCGGATCAGCCCGTCGATCATCCCAAGCGTTTTCTTGTCATTCATCGAGAAGTCCGGCGACAGGACAGCCAGGCTCAGCACCGGCCGATCGGTGATCTGGTTCGACTTCTCGCGGAACGGCACCATCTCCACGCCAGGCTGCTTCTCGAAAACCTTGAGGACTTCCGCGCGGATACGCTCCTCGATCTTTGCCGGCTCGACGTTCGCCCGCCGATCTGCCAGCAGCTTGTTGAGGTTCGGCGCCAGGCCGAAACGATACTTGTTCCGCTCCACTCGCATGAAATAGCAGGATTCCGCAAGCGCCTCGATTGCCGTCTCCACGTTGCCAACATCCAGTTCAGGTTCGGCCACCGCCAGCCGGACTTCCGGAACCGTGGCGTCACCGTCCCTGGCCTGGCCGCCGTTGGACTCGAAGAACACGACCGTCGCCACCTTGCGGTGCAACCGAGCCTTTTTGATCGTGTCCACGGCCTCGGCATCCAGGCGCGTGGCGTGCGATTCCTTCTTGCCGCAGATGTCCGTCGTGACGGCCACCTCCAGCTTCTGCTCGCCAAGCTGCTCGAACATGGCCGTGCGGAAGAGGGGGTCTTCCAGCGGCGCTGTGCCAAGGCCGATCAGCGGGTCTTTGTGGGCCCCGCGGTAGCCCTCTTGGTAGGCACGCGACACCCACAGCGCCAGCAGCCGGAGTATTCCGCGAGTCTGCTGGAATCGCGGCAGGGCTTGCCACTTGCGTTCGAACACCGAGAGCACCATGGGGTGGAACGGGTATGTGGCCTCAATGGCCTCGCGGGCGTTGTCGACGGGGAACCATTTGGGGATCAAGTCCCTGTGCTGGATTGGGCTTCCCCACGAATGG
>PMYD01000114.1 GCA_003171335.1 Phycisphaerales bacterium | reverse complement strand
TCACGTGCTTATGCACTATTGCATGCGGCATTGCAAATGCAGGACTTATATATAAGCATCTATGCTAAAAACAGTTAGGTATGAAAATGAGGGTTTTTCGGCCACAAAAATAGACTTAACTACTTTGCACGTAATACTTAAGCATGAAAATCAAAAACTGGCCCAACGGCCCGCGACATCCCAGATTTCAGGGCCGGTGGGTGCACGGCCATTTTGGCTATGTTCCGGCCGTTTCTTTCTCCCATCATGGGCGAGGGGTGGCGCGGCAGATTTCTCGAAATCTCTGCCCGGGCGGCCGCCGTTATACATAGAGCCTGCGGCAACAGTCGTCCGAAGCTAATGGATGGCAGATTACCGGCTGTAGGCGGGGTCAATGGCCCTCAAAGGGAGTGATTATGTCAGAAATGCAGATTCGCAAACTGGACGAGATCGGCCGCAACTTTGTGCCGGCGGAGTTCTTGCCGCCGGGCAAGGATGAATACTACCTGCGCGACCGCCAGTGCCCCAAGCCCGATGGCGGCTGGCAGAAGCTGCGCGCCGGGCAGATCGAGGCCCTGGTCCGCAACGGCAACTTCGCCGATAGCTGGGACAACGTGCTGGTCACCAGGCAGTTCAGCCCCGACCTCATCAAGAATTGCTCCTTCTACGGCCTGGTCCGCATCGGTCGGCTGGATGAGGTGTGCCTGGAATACCACGACATGGCGATTCCCGTGGGCATCACGGGCAGCCGCATTATCGCCTGCGACATCGGCGATGATGTCGCCATCCACAACGTGCGCTATCTGTCGCACTACATCATCGCCCGCAACGTCATCCTGCTGAACATCGATGAGATGAACGTGACCAACCACGCCAAGTTCGGCAACGGCATCCTCAAGCAGGGCGAGGGCGAAGATGTTCGGATCCGCCTGGATGTGGTGAACGAGACCGGCGGCCGGTCGATCCTGCCCTTTGAGGGCATGACGGCCGGCGATGCGTATATCTGGGCCCGTTACCGTGGCGATGAGAAGCTTCAAACCCGCCTGGCGGAGATCACGCAGCGGCAGTTCGACCCCGCCCGCGGCTACTACGGCACGGTCGGCGAGGGCTGCGTGATCAAGAATTGCCAGATCATCAAGGATGTCAACATCGGCCCCCACGCCTACATCAAGGGCGCCAACAAGCTGAAGAACCTCACCATTCTCTCCACCGAGGATGAGCCCTCGCAGATCGGCGAGGGCGTCGAGATGGTCAACGGCATCCTCGGCCGCGGCTGCCACGTGTTCTACGGCTGCAAGGCCGTGCGCTTCGTCATGGGCGACAATTCCAACCTGAAGTACGGCGCGCGGCTGATCCACTCGTACCTGGGCGACAACTCGACCATCTCCTGCTGCGAGGTGCTCAACGACCTGATCTTCCCCGCCCACGAGCAGCACCACAATAATTCCTTCCTCACCGCCGCCCTGGTCAAAGGCCAGTCCAATATCGCCGCCGCCGCCACGCTGGGCTCCAACCACAACAGCCGCGCCAACGATGGCGAGCTGGAGGCCGGCCGCGGCTTCTGGCCCGGGCTGTGCGTGAGCATCAAGCATTACTGCCGCTTCGCTTCCTTCACGCTGCTGGCCAAGGGCGACTACCCGGCGGAGATGGATATCCCCCTGCCCTTCAGCCTGGTGAGTAACGACTGCGCCGAAGACCGGCTGCTGGTCATGCCGGGCTACTGGTGGCTCTATAACATGTACGCCCTGGCCCGCAACGCCTGGAAGTTCCGCACGCGCGACAAGCGAAGGGTAAAAACTCAGCATATCGAGTTCGACGCCTTCGCGCCCGACACGGCCGAGGAAATGTTCACCGGCCTGCGGGTGCTGGAACGGCTGGTGGCGCGCGCGGCCGCACGCGCCGCCGGCGGTGGCGGCCAAACCGACCCGCGCAGCGAGGCCGAACTGGAATCGGCCGGGCGGGCGCTGCTGACGGGCGAGCCGGCGGCCGTGGATAAGCTGGACGTCTTCGGCGAAAACATGGAGCATGGCGGCAGGCCGGTGGTGATCCTGAAAGCCCGCCAGGCCTACGTCGCGTACCGCCAGATGCTGCATCACTACGCCGTGCGCAATCTGCTGGACTACCTCTGCACGCGCCAGGGCGCCGGCATTTCGGCCTTGAGCCGCGACCTGGCCGGCGCGCGCCAAACCGAGTGGGACAACCTCGGCGGCCAACTCGTGCCGCTACCCGATGTGCGGCGGCTGATCGACGACATCAACAGCGGCTTCCTGTCCGACTGGACCGCGATCCACCAGCGCTACGACCAGCTTTGGGAGCGCTACCCGCAGGACAAGCAGCGCCACGCCTTCGCCACGCTGCTGGCCCTGCACGGCTGGGATGAATTGACCCCCGCCCGCTGGAACGAGGCCCTGGATGAGGCCCTGCGCATTCAGCAGTTCATCCGCAACCAGGTTTACCTGACGCGCAAGAAGGACTACGACAACCCCTTCCGCCAGACCACCTTCCGCAGCGAGGCCGAGCGCATGGCCGTGCTGGGCTCGCCCGAGAATAACACCTTCGTCAAGCAGGTTCGCGTCGAAACGGAGGAGTTTGCCAAACGCGTGGAGGAGGCCAGAAAGCGGGGATAAAATCGCACCACACGTTCGGAGAAGGTAGGTGCCCAGCGCGGCCGCCGGCGGGTCTGGGTTATTCATTGCGCTTGTACCGGCCGGCAAATTGCTGGCGCAATCTTGGCATTTCCCGCGTGTTGAGGCATAATCACCCGCTGGTCGAAATGAAGCGGATCCGTACTGAATGATTCACAATCGAGGAGGCTCTCTTGGCCAGGCCGCAGACTTCCGTACCCGATGGAATTCACGCCATGGTCTCGCCCGAGCGGATGCACCCCAGCGCCCGCCGGCTGCGCGAGGTGTACGCGATTACGCCGGGGGCGCCGCTGTTCCAGAAGGAGTTCAGCTATCACTGCCTGGAGCAATGGCGCCAGCAGGGACTGCCGGCGGATGCGGACCTGAACCGCGAGTTTGGGCTGGATGAGCCGGGGTATTTCCGGCTCGGCGAGCTGGGCTGGTGCGAGCCGGCGTTCTCGCCGGCGTTTGAAGACAAGGTGCTGGAGGTGTGTGGGCCGTACGAAATCTGGCAGGACATCGCCGGCCGCCGCGTGAAATGCTTCACCGGCCGGCGCAGCGGCTTCATGCCGCAGTTCATGGACCACGTGCTCAAGGACCGGCGAAGCTGGCAAGAGCAGTGCCTCTGGCGGCTGGACCCCGAGGCCCCGGGGCGATTCGACACGCTTGACGAGCGGATGGCCAAGGCCACCGCCGCCGCCCGGGAGGGAAAATTCATCAGCCAGGGCATCATCGGCGCGGGGCTGTACCTGCGTTCCATGATGGGCGTCGAGACCATGATGCTGGCGTTTTACGACATGCCCGATGTCGTGCACGACGCCATGGCCGCCTGGCTGAAGCTGGGCCAGGCCGTCACCGCCCGCCACCAGGAGCATGTCACGTTCGACGAGGTCTTCTTTGCCGAGGACATCTGCTACAACCACGGCCCCCTGGTCAGCCCGGCCATCTTCGAGGAGTTCTTCTTCCCCTACTACCAGCCGCTCCTGGCGGGTGTGAAGAGCCGGCAACTGGACCGGGCGCGAACCTTGCACGTGCAGGTGGACACGGACGGTTTTTGCGTCCCCATTATCGAGCTGTACCACCGCGCCGTCGGCCTGGACACGATGTGCCCCTTCGAGGTGGCCAGCGGCTGCGACGTGGTCGAGATCGGCCGGAAGTTCCCGTACCTGGTGATGTCCGGCGGCATCGACAAGCGCATCTTGGCGCGCGGGCCGGCGGCGATCGACGAGATGGTCGAGCGCATCTTGCCGGCGATGCGCGCCCGCGGCGGCTATATTCCCACCTGCGACCACGGCGTGCCCGCCGAGGTTACGCTGGCCGACTACCGCCATTACCGCCGCCGGGCGATGGAGCTTGGCGGACGGGCGTGATCGCAGCATGTGCCAACTTGGCGGCAGGCTATTTGCGGGGTTCTTCCTGCGCCGGCGGAGGAACTTCCAGCGGCAACGTCAGGGTGAAGGTGGCCCCCTGGCCGCTGAGGCTTTGTAGCGACAGCTTGCCGCCCAGGATTTCCGCCAGGTCGCGGGCGATGGCCAGGCCCAGGCCCACGCCGCCGTGCTCGCGGGTGTGGGCGGAGTCGGATTGATAGAACTTTTCGAAAATCGCCGTTTGCTCCGCTTCGCTGACCCCCGGGCCGGTGTCGATTACATGGACCGCCACGCCGACAACGGCCGGCGCGACGGCCAAGGGCGGCGAAATCCCCGCCACCAGTGCGGCCGGCGAATGATCCACCCCAGCGCCATTGGGTATGGCCGCCGTCTCCTGCGCAATGGCCACGGCCTGCTCCGCCGGGGCCGGTCCCGCTTGGGGTGCGGTCGCCTCCGCACTCGGGGCCGGAGCGATGGCTGCCTCGCCGGATGGCGGCACCGCCGCCGGCGCGTGCACATGCACCACGGGCAGAATGCACTCGGCACGCACGGTCACAGTGCCGCCGGGCGGTGTGAATTTGATCGCATTGGACAGCAGGTTGTAGAGAATCTGCTGCACCTTGCCCGCATCCGTCCGCAGCGCGGGCAGGCCGGCGGGCATTTCCAGCTTGAGGTCGAGGTTCTTCTTCTGCGCCAGCGGCGTGACCAGCGAAATCAGCGTTTCACAGATATCCTGGACCGAGGCCAAGGTCACGGTCAGCTTCACCTTGCCCGCCTCGATGCGGGCCAGGTCCAGCAGGTCGTTGATGATCCGCAGCAGCATGCGGGCCGGCGTCTGGATGTTGCCGGCATAGCGCCGGACGCGCTCATCGCCGTCCTCGCCCAGCAGGTCGGCAAAGCCGATGATGCTGTTCAGCGGCGTGCGCAGCTCGTGCGAGACGTTGGCCAGGAATTCACTCTTGAGCCGGTTGGACTCGTACAGCGCCACGTTCGATTCGGCCAGCTCGTTGAGCTTCAGGTCCAGCGCGCGGTTCGCGGCGCGAAGCTGCTCCTGCGTGTGGGTGACGGCCTCGAGCATCTCGTCGAAACTTCGGCCGAGCTGCTCGAATTCATCGCCCGTGGCCAGCGCGGTGCGGATGGTCATGTCGCCCTCGGCCACCTTGTCCGCCACGCCTTTGAGCGCCCGCACCGGCGAGAGCACCAGCCGGCGCGTGATGAAGTAGAAGGTCATCGTGGCCAGCACGAAGGCCAGGGCGCCGGCGCCGATGATGATCAGCCGGCCCCAGACCAGCTCGGTCAGCGGCTCGGCCGGCAGTTGCACCTCGACCAGGCCTTTGAGGTCGCTGGCCTTCCACTGCCGCTCGGGCGGCACGGCCGGGTCCTGGGCGTGGCAAACGGTCATGCACGTGGAATCCACCCGCAGGGCGCGGTAAATGCGGTACACCCGCCGGCCGTGGTCCTCGGCAGGGACCTGCACGACGGTCTGGCCGGTGTCGCCCAGAAACGTCTTGAGCGCCTCGCGGGCCGCCGGGTCGTGCTCGCTGGGCAGGCGATGCTCGCTGTCCAGCGGAATGATCAACGGCCCGCGGCGCAGGTCGGAGCTGTCGTGCGGATCGACCAGCAGCTCGGCCAGATCGAGCTTGCCGCCGTGCGGATGCAGAGCGATCCAGCGGTTGACGGCCATCTGCGTGATTTCCGCCCCCGAACGCAGCACCGTCTCTTCCGCCCGATCCTCGAGGTACAGCCAGGGCACCACCAGCGCAGCGCCCACGATCAGGATCGTGGCCGCCCCGAACAGCAGGCGGACCTTCGCGGCCAGGGTGATTTTGACGAAGCGCTTCGACATTGCCGGAAGTTCATTCTACTCGGACCGGCGAGCGGGGGCAAAGAGGTGATTGCCGCAGACCGTGGCGCAAGAAAATTCCAAATCCCAAATCCCAAACAAGCTCCAAATTCCAAATCCCAAATTCCAAAGCTCGCGCGGAGTTATTGTCCCTTAATAACGACGCCTGTTCTTTGTTTGGAATTTGGTGCTTGGGATTTGTTTGGGATTTGGAATTTGGGATTTGGAATTTCAGCGCCGCGGCAGCGAAGCGCTCATGGAGCTTGGAATTTGTTTGGGATTTGGGATTTGGGATTTGGGATTTACTTCTGACAGTGCGAGCAAAAGGTGCTCGTCCGGCCGCCGATCACCGTGCTTCGCAACGTCGCTTTGCAGACCAAGCAAGGTTTTCCCGCTCGTCCATACACCCGGTGCCGCACGGCGAACTCGCCCAGCCGGCCGTCGGCATCGACGTACGGGTTGGCATCGGCCAGGCTCGACCCGCCGGCGATGATGGCCTCAGCCAATACCTGGCGGACAGCTTGGTGCAACCGGCGCAGGCGCGAAACACGGATATGGTCAGCGCGGCGCGTGGGCCGAATGCCGGCGCGAAAGAGCGCCTCATCGCTGTAAATATTACCCACGCCGGCCAGGGCGGATGGATCCATCAAGGCGGTCTTGATCGCCCGGCGGCGGCGGCCAATCGCGGCGACAAAAGCCTCCGCGCCGATGTCGGTGGCATCCGGCCCCAGTAGCGCTAAGGGCCCCGTGTCCGCCTGGCCCGCGGCCAGCACGCGCAGCCCGGAGGCGATCCGCCGCGTGTTGACATAGAGGATCTGCCGGCCGTCGGCCAGGCGGATGAGCAAGTGCGTGTGTTTGGGCGTTGCCGCCCCGGCGGCCGTGATTCGCACCTGGCCCGACATGCCCAGTTGAATCACCAGCCGGGCGGCCGGCGTGTGGACGATAACGTACTTGCCCCGCGTGCTGATGCGCGTGATGGGCTGGCCCGCCAAGTCCGCAAGCTCCCGCGGCCTGCCCGTCTTGAGCATGTCCCGGCGAAGCAGAAGAATCTCGGCGATGATGGCCCCGGCGGCCACTTCGTGCAGCCGGCGGGCGATCGTACGGGCCTCGGGAAGCTCGGGCACGGCTAGGGCCCTTCCGTGGCGACCGGGGCGGTCGATGAAGCCCCCGGGGCGGTCGTCGAAGAGCCGACCGGGGCGCTGGCCGCCGGCGGCCGCGCCGAGACGTACAGCACATCGCCCGGCATAAGCCCGACCTGCTCGCCCTGGGCCGCACTGGCCTCCAGCAGCGTGATTTCCCGATCATCCAGCCGTGCCGGCCGCGCGGGCAGCTTGCGCCGGTCCAGGCGGAAACTCAGCTCCGTCAGATGCTCCCCCAGCAGCGAAAGGGCGCCCTGCTGCTGATCCAGCCGCGACTGCGCCATCGCCGCCCGCCCCTCGGCGGCCCGCGCCCGCGTGTACAGCCGCAGCGACAGGCCCGTCAGAGCCGCCACCACCAGCAACAGCAGCAGCCCCACGGTATACGCGAACCACGGCTCCACGCCCGGCCGTGAAGGTTCTTGCATTTATGCACTCCTGCAACCGTGGCACGGGCGTCTCGCCCGTGAGTCGCACGGCCATCTTGGCCGTGATCCGGCCGTTTCTTGCCTTTCGCCACGGGCGAGACGCCCGTGGTACTCATGGGCGAGACGCCCATGCCACTTCCTCGCCTCGGCGGTCTTCACCACGAGCAATTCACGGCGGAGGTCTTGCCCAGCGAGGCGGCGATGCGGGCATTGGCATCGGCGGCCAGGAAGTCGGCGAATTGCGGCAGCGGCCGTCCGCGCTTGCCGTAGTAATACTTCAGTCCGCGGTAGATGGACACGTTGGCCAGCCAGCTATTTCGTTTCAGCGGCCACAGTTTCAGCCGGCTGAGGCTGGAGCGCGGGCTGTAAAACTCGCGGAAGGCCGCCATCTGGGCGTGGCGAAGGTGCTCGATGCTCATGCCCTTGGGCTCGAAAACCACGGTGGCGCCGTTGTAGCGGTCCCACTCGCGGGTCAGCAGCCGGCCTTCACGCTCGTACTGGTCGAACAGACCGGTGCCCGGGTACGGCGTCAGGATGTTGTAGCAGCTCATGCACAAGTTCGTCTGCTGCGCGAAGCGCACGCCGGCCAGGCAGTCGCGCCATGTGTCGCCGTCGAAGCCGAAGATAAAGCTGCCCCACAGGCTGATATTGTAGCTCTGGATCTTAGCGATGCGGTCGCGGTACTCCTCCGCGCGGACGTAGCGCTTGCCCGCCTCGGCCAGCGTGGAGCTCTTGGCGCTCTCCAGGCCCAGGATCAGGCCGATGCAGCCGCTGTCGCGCATGGCCGCCAGCAGGCTGTCGGACTGGCTGACCAGGATGTCGCACTGGCTGGCCCAGCGAATGCCCAGCGGCTTCATGGCCTCGCACAGCTCGCGCGCCCAATGCTGGTTGCCGGCAAAATCGTCATCGGCGAAGATGAACACCCGCGAATGGAATTGTTCCTTCGCCTGGCGGATCTCCTCGATGATCGAGGGGATCGAGCGCTGGCGGAACTTGCGGCCGAAAATGGCCGGCGTGGTGCAGAAATTGCACCCGTGCGGGCAGCCGCGGGTGGTCTGGATGGGGTTAAAGACCAGGTAGTCGGCCGGATTGAGCAGGTCCTTGCGCGGCGTGGCGATGGGCGTGTCGGGCTGCTCGCGCCAGTCGTAAAAGGCTTTGCTGGTACCGGCATCCAGGTCGCGCAGGGCCCGCGGCAGCGTGGCCTCGGCATCGCCGCGGCAGATGATGTCGGCGTGCAGCGCCGCCTCCTGCGGCACGGCGGAAGGGTGAATGCCGCCCAGGATCACCTTGACCCCCAGCGCGCGATAGGCATCGGCCAGTTCGTAGGCCCGCCTGGCTTGTGTGGTCATCGCGCCGATGCCCACCGCGTCGATGTTCGCTGCCGAAGGCACGTGCAGCGTATCGAGCACGTTCTCATCGATGATCTCGGCATCCCAGCCCTCGGGCACCACGGCGGCACAGATCGCCAGGTTCAGCGGCATGAACACGGCCCGCCGCGAGAAGGTCATCTTGCGGATGATCTCCGGCATGGTGATCGTGGTCAGCGGACTTCGCGGATTGATCAGCCGCAGCCGGCGGCGACCGTTGGGGCGCACGAGCGATTGGACCATTTTCTAGGCACTCCCCGGCTCCAGCGCCACGTAACTTCCAGGCGGTGGAGCATCTGTTGCCAGTCTATGTGGACATGGTACTGAAATTGGGTTGCGTTGGCCAGTCGGGGGTCCGGCAAAGGAACAACGGCCATAGCCGCACATCACCTAATCCAGCTTCTTGGCGGCAGGAACACAGAGTAGAGCAAATCAGGATTGAATGAACCCCTCCCCTTGACGTGGAGTTGCCCCACTTCGCTCTTTTGCCCAAGTTATCACTTCCGACTTAGAGCCTATC
>PMYD01000061.1 GCA_003171335.1 Phycisphaerales bacterium | reverse complement strand
CCATGCCCGGCACACCGCAAGAATGGTGTGCAGCCAGGCTGCACACCCTACGATTCCCAAGTCACCATTTCGCCCAGCGGCTTCTTGGCCGGCTGGCGGGTCTCGTCGGGATAGCCGAGCGACATGAACGCGAAGAATCGCAGGGGCTCGCGCACGCCCAGGTATTGTCGCACCCGCTCGGCGAACGACACATTGGGATTGCCGACCCAGCAGGCGCCCAGCCCCAGGGCATGGGCCGCCAGCAGCATGTTCTGGGCGACGGCCGCACAATCCTGCACGGGCGTGATCGCCTCGGACATGAAGATGATGATGCAGACGGGCGCCTGGGCAATCCAGCGGCCCGAGCCGCCCATCACCGACAGTTCCGCCCGGCGTGCCGCATTGGTCACCACGCAAAACTGCCACGGCTGACGATTGCCGCCCGTGGCGGCCCAGCGGCCGGCCTCGAGCACCTGCTCCACCAGCGCGCGGGGCACCGGATCGCCCCGGTATTTGCGAATGCTGCGACGCGTGCGTATCGCTTCAAAGAGTTCCATTGTTTCCCTCGTAGGGTGTGCAGCTTCGCTGCACACGGGCCTCTCTAAATGACGGTCGTTCAATAATAGGTGACGGTCAATCGACCGCGGCACACCTGCACGCCCTGCAATCACCTCCGCATGAACGTGCCCAATCCCGGCACGGCGCGATCCGTCCACTCCCACTTGGGCTGCCACTTGACGTGGTAATGCTTGCCGATGCCATCCTGATCCTCGACGCCGATGTTCAGGCGGAAGCGGCTCCACGCGCCGCCCTGGGCCTGGTCCAGCACGACAATCGGCACGGCGAATTCGGCGGCATAGCCCTTGTCGGTCCGCGCCACGGCCGCACGCGTGCCCACGGGCCACGTGCTGGAGTTGTTGGCGCCCAGGGGCGCATCCGAACCCGCGGGGGCGGGACTGGCGGCCAGGTAGATGACCCGGCCCAGCGAGCCATCCGCCGTGGGCGCCGGCTCGAGGTAGACCTGCACGCAGTCTTGCTCCCACGGCGGCCGGCCTGGCAGCGCGACCACCTTATCGTCGGTCACATCCACCGCCACGTACAGGTAGTTGGCATCGTAGGCTGTGGCGAACCGGTAGGACAAATCCGTCGGGCCGGCGTTCTGCTCGGGATTATAGCCCCAGATGGCCTTGTCGACGGTCCAGGGCAGCGAGGGCCACTCCTCCAGCTTTCCATCCACGGCGACGGGCGAGGTCCGCGCTGGGCAGTCGCGCGCTTCGGCCGGCCCCAGGGCGAACTTGCCGCCGGTCTGGATGGTCTTGCCGGCCGCCGTTTCCGTCCGCGCCTGCCACCGGGCCAATAGCGGCGTGGCGTTCACCTCGCAGGGCCCATTGACCGGCCAGAGCTTGACCGCGAAATTCGCCTGGGCGCCGGCCGCCAGATCGGCCTTGAGACCGGCGGGCTCGGCGGAGAATCGGGCGCTGGCCTGCAGATCGATGGTGAAATGCGCTGCGCTGGCCGAGGGATTGACCAGGTGCAGAACCGTCGTGTCTCCGGCAAAGGTCTCGCCCTGAACGATCATGGGCGTGGCCGACAGGGGGCTGCCCAGGGCCTTCTTGAGCGCGACCGTTTCATCGGTGCGGAAATCCTCCGGCAAAATGCCCTCCAGCGCCAGGTTGGCCAGCCGCGGGCCCTTGGCCGTCATGGTCACCCAGACGATGTGGTCGAACAGCCCATCATCCGGCCCGGTCAGCGCGCTGGCGCCGCCGGTGGTGGCCAGGGTGATGTAGTGGTGGCCGTTGCGATCGGTCATCAGGTACTGATGTTCGTGGCCGGCAAACACACTGTGCGGCCGGTTGGCCAGCAGGGCTTCGATCTGCGCCCAGTTAGTGTCCCCATATTGCGGGTGCCACAGGGGGCCATGCAGAAAGACCATCGTCCAGCGGACGTGGCCGGCCTTGGCCAGCGTGTCCTTGACGTACTGCACCTCCTCGGGCGGGATTGTCTTGTCGCGGCCGTGCGTCGACCGCTCGTTGGGAAATGTGGTCTCGCTGTTGAGCACCAGGAACAGCACGTCGCGATAGATGAAATGGTAATAGGGCCGGCCGTAGCGACGCAGCCACTCCTCGCGCATCGTGACGGTGCCCAGGTCGTGGTTACCGCCGACGTAGAAGAAAGGCATGTCCAGCCGGTTGACGATGCCGTCCAGCTCATCGCGCTGCCGCCGGGCCTCGGCCGCATCGTCTGAATAGCCCTGGACGAGGTCGCCGATGCACATGACGAACTCCGGATGGAGCCAGTTGAGCTTGTCCATGGCTTGCTCAAAGATGCCCTCGCGCGCGCTGCCGGTGCGGTCGGAGATGATGGCGAAGCGGAATTCATCATCGCGGTTGGCGAAGCGCAGGTTTGTCCAGGGCTTGGGCCCCGGACTGTTGTCAAAGGTGGTGCGCGGCGCCAGTGGCCGTGCGCCGGTCTGGCCGCAGCCGGCCAGGATAAGTGCCAATGTGCTGGCGATGAGAATGAACTTGAGGCGCTTATTGCCCAACATGTTGCCTCCTCGGCAGATTCTCGGAAATGTCCCCGCACGCCGCCGCGAACTGTACCAGCGGGGACAATTATGCGCCTCGGGCAGGATAGTCACAAGAGACAATGCGAATGCGAGTTCAGGCGGTCAAATGCACCCACCTGGGGATGGCTCACTGCTTCGCCCGACCGGAAAGGATCAGTCAGGTCATGTTCGTCGGTCGGCGATTGCGTGAAGTCTGTAGTTTGCGCCCAAGCCGTTCGCTGGCCGATTCACTTCCGACTTAGAGCCTATCCGAATAA